>DATMEB010000042.1:0-17924 GCA_035557095.1 Nocardioidaceae bacterium
CGACTCCGGGCTGGGCAAGACCCACATGCTGCACGCGATCGGGCACTACGTCCGCAGTCTGTTCGCCGGCGCTCGGGTGCGCTACGTGTCCAGCGAGGAGTTCACCAACGACTTCATCAACGCGATCCGCGACGACCGGGCCGCGTCGTTCCAGCGGCGCTACCGCGACGTCGACGTACTCCTCATCGACGACATCCAGTTCCTCGAGGGCAAGATCCAGACCCAGGAGGAGTTCTTCCACACGTTCAACACGCTGCACAACGCCAACAAGCAGATCGTGATCACCTCCGACCGGCCGCCCAAGCGGCTGGAGGCGCTGGAGAACCGGTTGCGCAACCGGTTCGAGTGGGGCCTGATCACCGACGTGCAGCCGCCCGACCTCGAGACCCGGATCGCGATCCTGCGCAAGAAGGCCGCGACCGAGCGCCTCACCGCGCCCCCGGACGTGCTCGAGTTCATCGCCAGCAAGATCCAGACCAACATCCGTGAGCTCGAGGGTGCGCTGATCCGGGTCACCGCGTTCGCCAGCCTCAACCGGCAGGACGTCGACCTCACCCTCGCCGAGATCGTGCTCAAGGACCTCATCCCCGAGGGCGGCGAGCCGGAGATCACCGCCGCGGTGATCATCGCGCAGACGTCGGCGTACTTCGGGCTGTCCATCGACGACCTGTGCGGAGCCAGCCGCAGCCGCCTGCTGGTGACCGCGCGGCAGATCGCGATGTACCTCTGCCGAGAGCTGACCGAATTGTCGCTGCCCAAGATCGGCCAGCAGTTCGGCGGCCGCGACCACACCACGGTGATGCACGCCGACCGCAAGATCCGCCAGCTGATGGCCGAGCGCCGCAGCGTCTACAACCAGGTCACCGAGCTGACCAACCGGATCAAGCAGCAGGCCCGCCAGCCGTGACCCTCCGTCGGCACGTGCCGCCGGGGATTACAACGGCGTCACCTTCTCCCACACCCTGGGGATACAGCTGTGGATGTGTGGATCGGGCAGGTGGACGCCCTGTGGATAACTCCCGGTACTCGTGCACAGCCCCGCCCGCCGTCCACCGCGCGGGCCCTCCGGCCGACGCGGCCTCCACAGCCGATGTGTACGGCGAAACCGCCGCTGACCTGCACGAATACCGGCTGTCCCCAATGTCCACGGACGCTATGCATCCTGCTGGACCTACCTACACTCTCCATCCCGTCAACTTCTCCCCATCCCGACCCCTGGGGATAAGCCCGAAAGCGGAACGTGAGCCAGGTCACCCTGCACCT
Organism: Nocardioidaceae bacterium; assembly: GCA_035557095.1. GTDB lineage: Bacteria > Actinomycetota > Actinomycetes > Propionibacteriales > Nocardioidaceae > JALZDI01. The sequence continues at coordinate 1,264 of DATMEB010000042.1, forward strand.
ACCCGCCGCTATCAGGTGTTTACTCTCGGCAACGAAATAACCACGTGTGCCCATGCTCTACGCGCAGCGACGGCCACGTGGCAGGATTCAGTCCACACCAGGGGGAACACGCAGGCACCGGTTTCGTCGTGCACTCCGCCGACCCCATTCGCAAACGAGCAGGAGGCCGTCACTCGTGAAGTTCCGCGTTGAGCGCGACGTGCTCGCCGAGGCAGTCGCCTGGGCCGCGCACAGCCTTCCCGTGCGACCCAGCGTCCCGGTGCTGGCCGGGCTGCTGATCGAGACCTCCGACGAGGGGCTGGTGCTGTCCGGCTTCGACTACGAGACCTCGGCCCGGGTCACGGTGCCGGCCGAGGTGGCCGACGAGGGCCGCGCGCTGGTCTCCGGCCGGCTGCTCGCCGACATCTGCCGCAGCCTCCCCGCGAAGCCGGTCGAGATGTCCACCGACGGGGCCAAGGTGTCGCTCACGTGCGGTAGTGCCCGGTTCAGCCTGCAGACGCTGCCGGTCGACGACTACCCGACGCTGCCGGAGATGCCGACCGCGTCCGGGACGGTCTCGGGCAGCGCGTTCGCCGCCGCGGTCAGCCAGGCCGTGACCGCAGCAGGTCGCGACGACATGCTCCCGGTGCTCACCGGCGTACGCCTGGAGATCGACGGGTCCTCGATCGCGCTGATGGCCACCGACCGCTACCGGCTGAGCCTGCGCGAGCTGGAGTGGAACCCCGGCCAGCCCGACGTCACCGCCACCGCGCTGGTGCCGGCCCGGGTGCTCGCCGACACCGCCAAGGCGCTCAACGCCGGGTCCGACGTCACCGTCGCGCTGGCCTCGAGCGGCGCCGGCGAGGGCATCATCGGCTTCGAGGGGCTGACCGCGGGCGGCAGCCGGCGTACCACCACCCGGCTGCTCGACGGCGAGTTCCCCAAGGTGCGCTCGCTGTTCCCGAGCGAGTCGACCACGGTGGCCTGGGTGCACACCGCCGCGCTGGTCGAGTCGGTCAAGCGCGTCTCGCTGGTCGCCGAGCGCAACACCCCGGTCCGGCTCAGCTTCTCCGACGGCATGGTCACGCTGGAGGCGGGCAGCGGCGACGAGGCGCAGGCCTCCGAGTCGTTGGAGGCCACGGTCGACGGCGACGACATCTCGATCGGCTTCAACCCCGGCTACCTGCTCGACGGCCTCGGCGCGATCGACGCGCCGGTCGCGCACCTGGCGTTCACCCAGGCGACCCGCCCGGCCGCGCTCGCGGGTGCCCCCGACCTGCAGGGAGAGCCAGACCTCGACTTCCGCTACCTGCTGATGCCGGTGCGGCTGCAAGGCTGAGTCGTCCGGCCCAGCGGCCGGCCACGGCGCACGACGACCGTCGAACCCTCGGGGAGGAACGCAACATGGACATCGGTCTGGTCGGACTGGGCAAGATGGGCGGCAACATGCGCGAGCGGCTGCGCCGCGCGGGGCACACGGTCGTCGGTTTCGACCGCGACCAGGAGGTCAGCGACGCCGCCTCGCTCGAGGAGATGGTCAAGCGGCTGCCCACACCGCGCGTGGTGTGGGTGATGGTCCCGTCGGGCGCCCCGACCAGCGACACGATCAGCACGCTCGGCAACCTGCTCGAGCGCGGTGACGTGGTGGTCGACGGCGGCAACTCCCGGTGGACCGACGACGTGGTGCACGCCGAGATGCTCGCCGAGAACGGCGTCGGCTACGTCGACTGCGGCGTGTCCGGCGGCGTCTGGGGGCTGGAGAACGGCTACGCGCTGATGTGCGGCGGCGACCCCGCCGACGTGGCCAAGGTGCAGCCGGCGTTCGACGCGCTCAAGCCGCCGGGCGAGTTCGGCTTCGTGCACGCCGGCAAGGTGGGTGCCGGCCACTTCGCCAAGATGGTGCACAACGGCATCGAGTACGCCGTGATGCAGGCATACGCCGAGGGCTGGGAGCTGCTCGAGGCCGCGCACGAGGTCGACAACGTCACCGAGGTGCTGCGCTCCTGGCGCGAGGGCACCGTGATCCGGTCGTGGCTGCTCGACCTGCTGGTGGCGGCCCTCGACGAGGACAACCACCTGGACGCGATCGCCGGCTATGCCGTGGACTCCGGCGAGGGCCGGTGGACCGTCGAGGCGGCGATCCAGCACGCCGTCCCAGCACCCGCGATCGCGTCGGCCCTGTTCGCCCGGTTCGCCTCCCGGCAGGACGACTCGAAGGCGATGAAGGCCGTCGCGGCGATGCGCAACCAGTTCGGCGGGCACGCGGTCAAGGCCGAGCCGCCGCAGCCGACCTCCTGAGGTCCGGTCGGTCGCGTTGCACGTCTCGCACCTGTCGTTGCTCGACTTCCGCTCCTACACCTCGGCGGAGGTGACGCTGGAGCCGGGCGTCACCGCGTTCATCGGTCCCAACGGGCAGGGCAAGACCAACCTGGTGGAGGCGATCGACTACGTCGCGACGCTGAGCTCGCACCGGGTCGCCGGCGACCAGCCGCTGGTACGGATGGGCGCCGAACGCGCGATCGTGCGGGTCGCGGCCGTGCGCGACGACCGGCAGGCGCTGGCCGAGATCGAGATCACCCCCGGCAAGGCCAATCGGGCGCGGCTCAACCGTTCACCGCTTCCGCGCACCCGCGAGCTGCTCGGCCTGGTGCGCACCGTGCTGTTCTCGCCCGACGACCAGTCGCTGGTCAAGGGCGACCCGTCGGAGCGCCGACGGTTCCTCGACGAGCTGCTGGTGGCACGAGCGCCCCGCTACGCCGCCGTACGCCAGGACTACGACCGGGTCCTCAAGCAGCGCAACACCCTGCTGAAGTCGGCCGGCGCCGCACGGCGCTCCGGCGGTGGCTCGGGCCAGCTGCGCACACTGGAGGCGTGGGACGAGCACCTCGCGCGGACCGGTTCGGAGCTGCTCGCCGGCAGGCTGGCCCTGGTGGAGTCGCTGCGACCGCACGTGGCCAAGGCCTACGCCGAGGTCGCGCAGGGCTCGGCATCGCAGTCGGCGGGGTCAGGACGCACCGAGGCCACGCTGGCGTACAAGCCCTCGTTCGAGCTGCCCGCCGACGGGTCGAGCCGCGAGGTCCTGGCAGCCGCCCTGAGTGCGGAGGTGTCGGCCCGGCGCAACGACGAGCTCGACCGGGGTGTGTCGCTGGTCGGCCCGCACCGCGACGACCTCGTGCTCTCGATCGGGCCGCTGCCGGCCAAGGGCTACGCAAGCCAGGGCGAGTCGTGGTCGTTCGCGCTGGCGCTGCGGCTGGCGTCGTTCGACCTGCTGCGCGCCGACGGCGACGACCCGGTGCTGATCCTCGACGACGTGTTCTCCGAGCTCGACAGCGACCGGCGTGCCCGGCTGGCCGAGCTGGTCGCCGGCGCCGAACAGGTCCTGGTCACCGCGGCCGTGGCCGACGACGTGCCCGAGGTGCTCACCGGCGCCCGCTTCGACGTGCTGGAGGGTGGTGTCCAGCGTGTCCGATGAGACGTCGGCCGACCGTCCCGGCGGCGGGTCGCGGGAGCGGGCCGGCAAGGACTCCGCCAGTCATGACCCGGCCGGCAAGGACTCCGCCGGTCACGACCCGTCGGGCCTCGACCTTGCGCGCAGCATCGCCCGCGCGATGGGGCGAACTCCCCGCGCCGATGAGTCACGTTCCGACCGGCGGCGCCGCGACACCGGACCGCTGGCGCGGCGCCGGCGCCGGGCCACCGAGGCCCAGAGCTCGGGCGCGCGTCCCGACGACCGCGACCCGCAGACGCTGGACGCCACGATCGGGCGGCTGGTGGCCGAGCACGGTTGGGGCACCGACGTGGCCGTGCACGGGGTGTTCTCCCGGTGGGACACGATCGTCGGCCGCGAGGTCGCCGAGCACTGCCATCCGGAGCGGTTCGCCGACTCCCGGCTGACCGTGCGGGCCGACTCGACGGCATGGGCCACGCAGGTGCGGCTGCTGGCCCCGACCGTCGTACGCCGGCTCAACGAGGAGCTCGGCGACGGCACGGTGACCGCGATCGACGTCCAGGGTCCGTCGGTCCCGAGCTGGTCGAAGGGATTCCGCGCGGTGCGCGACGGTCGCGGGCCCCGCGACACCTACGGCTGACCGGCGCATCGGCCGGCGCCACCCACGCCCCGCCGGACCGGGTTGAGGCCACGCCGGCGAGGGTATGAGCAGGGAGCCCGAGACAGCCGTCCGTGGACCTCACCGCAACCGGGTCCACGGTCGGTCTCGCGGCCGCTTCCGCACCGCGGCGAGCACGCCGCGTCGTTCGCCGTCCGGTCGACTCGACAGAAGCCCGTCAGGGCCTCTCGGCGGCCACCTTCGCGTATGGGGACCCTCAGCGGCTCGGGCTAGGCGCCCTGGAGCGGCGTTGCGAGCCTGATGCGGCCGCTCTGGCCTTGCTGCGGGGCATATCTGAGGACGTGGCGGCTCGTATGCGGCCCGTCAACCGGTATAGTGGGATTCGTTGATTGACCGCTCCCGCTTGCCAGGCGAACCGCCCGCGGACGGGGTCCAGCGGACCCCGAGCATATTGGTGAGGAGCGGTTTCGTGTGTCATCGGGTCACCTGGAGGTCCCACGCGTGACGGTTCCGGAGAATTCTGGACAGACCGACCCAACCTCGACAGGAGTACCCGCCCCCAGGGATCTCGATCCCGGTGACTCGCAGATCGCCTACGACGCCAGCGCCATCCAGGTGCTCGAGGGCCTCGATGCGGTTCGCAAGCGCCCCGGCATGTACATCGGCTCGACCGGCGAGCGTGGCCTGCATCACCTCGTCTACGAGGTCGTCGACAACTCCGTCGACGAGGCGCTGGCCGGCCACTGCGACCGGATCACGATCACGCTGCAGGCCGACGGCGGCGTCAGGGTCGAGGACGACGGCCGCGGCATCCCGGTCGACATGCACCAGGGCGAGCAGGTCCCGGCCGTCACAGTGGTGATGACCGTGCTGCACGCCGGTGGCAAGTTCGGCGGTGGCGGTTACAAGGTCTCCGGCGGTCTGCACGGCGTAGGTGTCTCCGTCGTCAACGCGCTCTCCTCGCGGCTGCACGTCGACATCAGGCGCGACGGCTACCGCTGGACCCAGTGGTTCTCCAACGGGGTCCCCGACGGGCCGCTGGAGAAGCACGAGGCCACCGACGAGACCGGCACCACGACGACGTTCTGGGCCAGCGAGGACGTCTTCGAGACCACCAACTACTCCTTCGAGACGCTGACCTCGCGGTTCCGCGAGATGGCGTTCCTCAACAAGGGCCTCGAGATCGTCGTGCGCGACGAGCGCAGCCGCGCCGAGGAGATCGGCGACGCGGTGGATGACGCGACCGCGCCGGCCGGGGCCGACGGCAAGATCGACAGTGTCACCGAGTCGGCCGAGGGCGGCATCGAGCGGACGTTCAAGTACGACGGCGGGCTGATCGACTACGTCGAGCACCTCAACCGGTCCAAGGACCCGGTGCACCGCAGCGTGATCTCGTTCGAGACCGAGAACATCGACTCCGGACTCAGCCTCGAGATCGCCATGCAGTGGAACCTCAGCTTCACCGAGTCGGTGCACACGTTCGCCAACACGATCAACACCCACGAGGGCGGCACCCACGAGGAGGGCTTCCGCTCCGCACTCACCACCCTGGTCAACGGCTGGGGCGAGGAGTGGGGACTGATCAAGAAGCGCGAGGACCGCCTCTCCGGCGACGACGTGCGCGAGGGCCTGACCGCGATCATCTCCGTCAAGCTCGCCGAGCCCCAGTTCGAGGGTCAGACCAAGACCAAGCTCGGCAACACCGAGGCGAAGTCGTTCGTGCAGCGGGTGGTCAACGAGCGGCTCGGCGACTGGTTCGAGCAGAACCCGCAGGAGGGTCGCGACATCGTCCGCAAGGGCATCGCCGCGGCGACCGCGCGCGTGGCCGCCCGCAAGGCGCGCGACCTGGCCCGCAACCGCAAGGGTCTGCTCGGTGGCGGTGGGCTGCCCGGCAAGCTGGCCGACTGCCAGTCGACCAACCCCGAGGAGTGCGAGGTCTTCGTCGTCGAGGGCGACTCCGCGGGCGGCTCGGCCAAGGGTGGTCGCGACCCGCGGATCCAGGCGATCCTCCCGATCCGCGGCAAGATCCTCAACGTCGAGAAGGCCCGCATCGACCGCGTGCTCGCCAACACCGAGGTGCAGGCGATCATCTCCGCGCTCGGCACCGGCATCCAGGAAGACTTCGACATCGACAAGTGCCGCTATCACAAGATCGTGATGATGGCCGACGCCGATGTCGACGGACACCACATCCGCACGCTGCTGCTGACGCTGCTGTTCCGGTTCATGCGCCCGCTGATCGAGGCCGGTTACGTCTACCTCGCGCAGCCGCCGCTGTACCGCCTGCGCTGGGGCGGCAGCCACGAGCACGAGTTCGCCTACTCCGACCGCGAGCGCGACGTACTCATCGCCGCGGGCCGGGAGGCCGGCAAGAAGCTGCCGAAGGACAACGCCGTGCAGCGCTACAAGGGCCTCGGCGAGATGAACGCCGAGGAGCTGTGGGACACCACGATGGACCCCGACCACCGGCTGCTGCTGCAGGTCACGCTCGACGACGCCGCGCAGGCCGACGAGATGTTCTCGGTGCTGATGGGTGAGGACGTCGAGCAGCGGCGCTCGTTCATCCAGCGCAACGCCAAGGACGTCCGCTTCCTCGATATCTGATCTCGACCTCCGTCCCGACACCGAAGGTTGACCCTTGACTGACGACACCACCACCACGCCGGACCTGCCCGGGCCGGGCAACCGCACCGAGCCGGTCGAGCTGCAGGTCGAGATGCAGCGCTCGTACATCGACTACGCGATGGCGGTCATCGTCGGCCGGGCGCTGCCCGACGTACGCGACGGGCTCAAGCCGGTGCACCGCCGGGTGCTCTACGCGATGTACGACGGCGGCTACCGTCCCGACCGCGGGTTCTCCAAGTGCTCCCGCGTCGTCGGCGACGTGATGGGTCAGTACCACCCGCACGGCGACTCCGCGATCTACGACACCCTGGTGCGGCTGACCCAGCGCTGGGTGATGCGTGCGCCGCTGGTGCACGGGCAGGGCAACTTCGGATCGCCGGGCAACGACCCCGCCGCCGCGATGCGATACACCGAGTGCCGGATGGCGCCGCTGGCCATGGAGATGGTCCGCGACATCGACGAGGACACCGTCGACTTCCGGCCCAACTACGACGGCCGCAGCCAGGAGCCCGTGCTGCTGCCGAGCCGCTTCCCCAACCTGCTGGTCAACGGCTCGGCCGGCATCGCGGTCGGCATGGCCACCAACATCCCGCCGCACAACCTGCGTGAGGTCGCCGAGGGCGTGCAGTGGGCGCTCGCGCACCCCGACGCCAGCCGCGAGGAGCTGCTGGAGGCGCTGCTGCAGCGGGTCAAGGGCCCCGACTTCCCCGCCGGCGCGCTGATCGTCGGTCGCTCCGGCATCGAGCAGGCCTACCGCACCGGTCGCGGCTCGATCACGATGCGCGCGGTTGTCGATGTCGAGGAGGACAGCAAGGGACGTACGACGCTCGTCATCACCGAGCTGCCGTACATGGTCAACCCCGACAACCTCGCCCTCAAGATCGCCGAGCTCGCCGACTCGGGCAGGGTCCAGGGCATCGCCGACGTACGCGACGACTCGTCCTCGCGCACCGGGCAGCGGCTCGTCGTCGTGCTCAAGCGCGACGCGGTCGCCCGCGTGGTGCTGAACAACCTCTACAAGCACACCCAGCTGCAGGACAACTTCGCCTGCAACATGCTGGCGCTCGTCGACGACGTCCCGCGTACGCTCACGCTCGACCAGTTCGTCAGCCACTGGGTCCATCACCAGATCGAGGTCATCCAGCGGCGTACCCGGTACCGCCTGCGGCGTGCCGAGGAGCAGGCCCACATCTACCGCGGCCTGGGCAAGGCGCTGGACATGCTCGACGAGGTCATCGCGCTGATCCGGCGCAGCCCCGACGTCGAGGAGGCGCGCGAGGGGCTGAAGGCGCTGCTGGACATCGACGACGTGCAGGCGCAGGCGATCCTCGACATGCAGCTGCGCCGGCTGGCGGCCCTGGAACGGCAGAAGATCATCGACCGGCTGCGCGAGCTCGAGGCCGAGATCGCCGACCTCGAGGACATCCTGGCCAGCGAGGAGCGACAGCGCACGATCGTCAGCGAGGAGCTGGCCACCGTCGTCGACAAGTACGGCGACGAGCGGCGTTCGCAGATCGTGGCGGCCGACGGCGACATGTCGATGGAGGACCTGATCCCCGACGAGGACGTCGTCGTCACGATCACGCGGGGCGGCTACGCCAAGCGGACACGCTCCGACCAGTACCGCGTGCAGCGGCGAGGCGGCAAGGGCGTGCGTGGCGCGCAGCTACGTAGCGACGACGTCGTCGAGCACTTCTTCTCGACCACGTTGCACCATTGGCTGCTGTTCTTCACCACCGCCGGCCGGGTCTACCGGACCAAGGCCTACACGCTGCCCGAGGCCGCCCGTGACGCCAAGGGTGGACACGTCGCCGGACTGCTCTCGTTCCAGCCGGACGAGCAGATCGCGCAGGTGCTGGCGCTGCGCGACTACGAGCAGTCGCCGTACCTCGTGCTCGCGACCCGCCGCGGATATGTCAAGAAGACCGCGCTGCCGTTGTACGACTCCCCCCGCCAGGCCGGCGTCATCGCGATCAACCTGCGCGAGGACGACGACGAGCTGATCGGCGCCGAGCTGCTCTCGGCCGACGACGACCTGCTGCTGGTGTCGCGCAAGGGGCAGGCGATCCGGTTCCACGCCGACGACAGCCAGCTGCGGCCGATGGGCCGGCCGACGTCGGGGGTCACCGGCATGAAGTTCCGCGAGGACGACGAGCTGTTGTCGATGTCGGTGATCTACGCCGGCGTGGCCGACCCGGTCGACGCGGCCGACGACGTGGCCGCCGACCCTCGTGCCGAGTCGGTGTCCGACGAGGAGGACGACAGCGACGAGCAGTACGTCTTCACGGTCACCGACGGCGGCTGGGGCAAGCGCTCGAAGGTGAGCGCCTACCGTGTCCAGGGGCGCGGCGGACTCGGCATCAAGGCGATGAAGCTGCACGACCGGCGCGGGTCGCTGGTGGGCGCGATCGTGGTGTCCACACGCGACGAGGTGCTGGCGATCAAGACCAGCGGTCAGGTCACCCGCAGCGCGGCGGTGGACGTCCCGGTCAAGGGACGTGACACCATGGGGGTGAAGTTCGTCGGCGTGACGGGGGATGACCAGGTCATCGCCATCGCGCGTAACATCGAGCGGGTCGTGGTCGAAGAGCAGATCGAGGCGGAGGGGGAGAGTCCGGCCGAGGCCGGGGTTGACGCCGACGCCGACGCCGATGTCGACGCCGGTGACGGTCCTGGAGCCGCGACCGAGCCCGACGTACCGGTGACGGACGCCGAAACGCAGGAGGACTCCGATGGCTGACCACCGCCGACGCGAGGAGAGCACCCCGCTGGTGCCTCCACGCTCGCTGGGCAACCAGCAGAGTCGTGACTCCGGCGAACAGCAGTCCACCTGGCGTGCCACGACCCAGACCCAGGAGCAGCGCAAGCAGCAGCAGCGGTCGACCCAGAAGGAGTCGTCACCGCAGGGGTCGACCCCGCAGCAGGGGTCGTCGCAGTCGTCCTCCTGGTCGTCGTCGGACCGGCAGGCGCCGCAGCAGTCGAGCCAGCAGCCTCGCCAGCAGCGTCATCAACAGCCGCAGCCGTACGAGCAGCCGCAGCCGCGCTACACCCGGCCGGCCGAGGAAGAGGACACCGAGAAGACGTCGCCGCTGGCCGCCGCGGCCGCCGCCGTCGCCGCGACCAAGGAGCGCACGCTGGGCTCGTCGCCCCGGCCCGAGGGTCTGAGCCGGGCGCAGGACCAGGTGCGCGCCGCCTCGGAGGCCCGACCCGGCCGCACCCGTCGCGCCAGGCTTCGGCTCGTGCGCGTCGACCCCTGGTCGGTGATGAAGACCGCGTTCCTGCTGTCGATCGCGTTCGGGATCATGTGCATCGTCGCGGTGTTCATCATCTGGTCGGTGCTCGGCGCGGCCAACGTCTTCGACTCCATCAACGCCTCGATCGAGCAGGTTCTCGACGAGAACTTCAGGATCCAGGACTACATCGGCATGGACCGGGTGCTGTCGATCACGATGCTGGTCGCCGTGCTCGACGTCGTGCTCATCACCGCGATCGCCACGCTCGGTGCGTTCCTGTACAACCTGGCCGCGAGCCTGCTCGGTGGACTCGAAGTGACCCTGGCCGAGGACGACCAGTGAGGGTCCGCACGGCCGAGCGCCATGGTTGTCCTGGGGTCCCGTCGAGGCGTCCGTCCGGTTTGGGGCGCGCCTCCCGCATGCGGTAATCTTTCGCGTCGGCCCACCCCAGGTGGAGCAGGCCGGGGGCCTATAGCTCAGACGGTTAGAGCGCTTCCCTGATAAGGAAGAGGTCAGTGGTTCAAGTCCACTTAGGCCCACCCCACGTGACCAGCGGAAATGCGCTGGCTTTCGGAGCCAGAGGCTTGGCCAGGCAGCACTGACCACAGTGACATCAGCCGGCCTCGCTGCCGAGCAGGCAATCCATATGTTTGAGCGCTTCCCGCTGGGCATCGTGCGAGCGGCGCAGATGCCATCGAACACGAGACTGGGTTCCCTGGCGAGGACCTTGAGCTCAGCGGCGCGCTCACGGGCGCTCTCTGTCGTCGCTGGTCACTCGCCGGTGCTGGCGGTCCCATTCGGAGTGCTCGGCCACGCGCTCACGGGCTGCCGCCCGCTGGCGGGCACGCTCACGGCTGTTCCAGCTCGAAGTGTCGAGCATCCCGTTCGCCATGAGCACCGCGCCGATCGCGAACCCGTAGATGCCCGTCCAGTCGCCGAGCTCGGTGTCGGGCAGGTAGAGCAGAGTGGGCAGCGCCACGAGCGTCGCGGTGAGGCCGACCCAGAACCGCCAACGGTCAGCGGGAATCACCTCGCCACGCACCACCCCCCAGTGGAAGCCGGGCAGGATGATCGTCAGGAGGATCGCGATGCCGTAGGCGTCGGCCCAGCCGTCCTCGGGGAACGCGAGGTACATGAGCGTGCACAGCCCCCAGATGAGGACCACACCGAAGAGCATGAGGCCGGTGTAGTAGCCGCGGCGTTTGCCGAGTCGGTCGAGCCAGTTCGGGTGATCGTCCGGCCGGAAGCCCGGTTCAGGTGTGCTCATCACTTGCTCCGCTCCTGGTCAATGACGTCGGACATGGCCGCGATGGACCGGGTGCCGACGCTGACATCCAAGATTGACATCAACAGGGCCCGACTTCAGCATTCGGGAGCCGACCAGCAGTGCCGCTTCGGCCACGGAACCGGCCAGGGTCAAGTCCACTTAGGCCCACCCTCCTGACCAGCAGTTTCGTCACGCTGGTCGCTCTCAAACGCCGAATGCAAGCCGTCTGACGGCTGTGCTTGACGGCGACGCGACGACTCCTCCCCGGCTGCTCGGTTCACGAGCCCACCGACGAGACCACGCCTGCCGTGCCCTTCGCCTCCGCAGCGCCCGAACGCACACGCGCAGTTCCCCGCCGATGCCCGCGGCTGCCGGCGTGTCCGCAGGGTGTCCTCGTCGAGGTCGACCCGGTCCCAGGCAACCACCAATTTTCATCGGTAACACCCCGTAACGGACTAACCACCTTCATCGTTCACATGGTCACCAATACCCGGTGCGAGAAGAACGGAAGGAGGAAAGGACCACGCACACCTAGGCGCTCGGGCGCCGTGCTCACCGCGCCGGCCCGCATGCGCTGATGGCCCGCACCCCGTCCCACTCCGGCTCGCGGAAGGAGCTCGCCCATGCTTGATGACCAGGAAAAGGACAAGGCCGTGACATCACGTCCTGCGGCTCGGACTACCAGTGGTTCTCCTCCGTCTGTCCCGTCTCAGGATGCTGCCGCAGATGTGGCGCAGGAGGGCGGGCATGTCACGGGCCGGCGCCGGTTCCTGGGTTACCTGTTGGCTGCCCCCACTGTGGTGGCGGCCGCCCAGCTCGGCGAGCCCATCTTCGCCCCAACGGAGGCGAATGCGGCGGTGCCGTCGAACCCGCAGGTCGCCGACAACTACGACTTCAGCGACTCGTTGAGCGATGCGGCCGCGCCCACGGCCAACCTGATCTCGGTCCAGGTCCACCCGGATGGCACCGTCTCGCACGAGATGGTCCGCACCGAGGTCGGCCAGGGGGTCCAGACTGCGATCGCGATGCTGATCGCCGAGGAGATGGACCTGCCGATCGAGAAGGTCAAGGTCACACATGCCCCTGCCCGCCCGGAGCTGGTGTGGAATCAGCTCACCGGTGGATCGAACAGCATCCGATCGCAGTTCTACCCGGTGCGGGTGGCCGCGGCGATCGCCAAGGGTGCGCTGCTGCAGGCCGCGGCCACCGAGCTGGACTTCGCGGTGTCGGAGCTGCAAGGCCAGGGCGGGAAGATCCTCGCCCCGACCGGGGTGAGCATCCCCTATGGAGCGCTGGCCGAGAAGGCCGCCAGCCTGCAGGACAAGCAGGTGGCCGTTGAGCTCAAGCCGGAATCGGAGTTCAAGATCATCGGCAAGCCACAAGGGCGCGTCGATGCGCTGGATGCCATCACCGGCCAGAAGGAGTTCGCCACCGACCTCGACATGCCGGACGCCTTGCCGACCATGGTGTGCCGTGCGCCGACGATCAATGGCACGGTCCGGTCGGTCAACAACGCTGCCAAGGTCAAGCGGATGCCCGGCGTCACCGACCTGGCGACGATCTCCACCGGGGTGGCGGTGCGCGCAAGGACGTTCGGGCAGTGTATCGACGCGATCCGGGCCTTGGACGTGACCTGGAATCCGGGCCCGGTGGAGGGCACGTCCGACGCCTCCATCGAGAAGGAGCTGAAGGAGGCCACCCCACCGATGGTCCTGCCCACTCTGCCGGGGGCGAAGACCTTCGAGAGTGAGTACACCTTCGCCTTCGCCAACAACGCCCCCCTGGAACCCGCCACGGCGATCGCCGACGTCAAGGAGAGCAGCGCGGAGATCTGGACGGCCGCGAAGCTCCCGATCACGACTCAGGCCGATGTCGCGCAGTTCACGGGGTTGCCCCTGGAAGCGGTCACGGTGAACGTGGTGGGGTCGGGCGGCTCGTTCGGCCGCAGGCTGTTCAACGATGGTGCCATCGACGCGGCCGAGGCGTCGCAGAAGATGGGCAAGCCGGTGCGGCTGATGTGGCACCGATCCGATGAGTACCGGCAGGGACGCGGGCACCCGATGTCGTTCTCGCGGCTGCGCGCCAACCACGACGGCAAGAAGGTGCTTTCGCTCGAGCACCGCCACACCAGCGTGTTCACCGACTGGAGCCACTCGTTCGGCGACTTCCTCGCCGGCGTGTACACACGGACGCCTGGCGCCGGCCTGGCCGTGTCGGAGCTCATCTTCGAGCTGACGGCGATCTGGCCGTACAACATGGGCCCCACCAAGCAGCTGTTCATGGAGACCAGGCAGACGCCGAAGGGGCAGCACCACCGCGAGAACTTCAACACCGGCGCCATGCGCCAGGTGTACTCCCCCAACGTGGTCTGCGCCCAAGAGATGTTCGTCGACCAGCTGGCCAACGAGATGGGCCGAGACCGCTACGAGTTTAGGCGAGAACTCGCCAAGAACGACAAGTTCCGCGAAGTGCTCGAGAAGGTCGCCGAAGTCGGCGAGTGGGGCCGGCCGCTGCCCGACGGTGTGGCACAGGGCATCGGAGTGCACGAGGAGTACAAGCAGCACTCGGCTTGCCTGGTCGAGCTCGACTGCCGTCCGAAGACGGTCAACCGGAAGGTCCCGGGAGCGACCACCGGGCCGCGGGTCACCCGTGCGGTGTTCGTGAGCACGGTCGCCAGGCATCTGGTGAACCCGCTGGGCGCGGAAGCGCAACTGCAGGGCGGGGTCATGGACGGCATCGCGCTGGCACTGACCAGCAGCCTGCACCTGCAGGACGGGCACTTCCTGGAAGGCAGCTATGACGACTACCGCTACACCCGCCAGTGGAACGTCCCCAGAGACGTGCAGGTGATCCTGCTTCCGGACGATCCCGAGAGCGAGGTCGGTGGTTTCGGAGAAGTGGGCGTCGGGCCGACATACGCCGCGGTCGCGTGCGCCTACGGCGCGGCCACGGGCCGGTACCCCTCCATGCTCCCGATCAGCCACGACGAGGGCATCCCCTTCAAGGTCAAGCCGTTCGAGCCGCCCATCCCGCCGTCACCGACCAACGGACTTGAGCACTACCCCGCGCCGTCGAAGGCCACGGGCACGCTCACCCCCGGCTTCACAACCAGATAAGGAGACCCAATGCCTGAGCGTAGCTTTGTCGTGAACGGTCGTCGGGAGACGGTCGACATCGAGGACAACGTGCGGATGCTGTGGGTGCTCCGCGACGTGCTCAACATCCGGGGCCCGAAGTACGGCTGCGGCATCAACGTGTGCAAGGCCTGCACCAGCCACATCAACGGCCGCGCGTTCAACCCCTGCTCGGTGCCGGTGTCCAAGATCGGCCCGGACGACGAGATCACCACGATCGAAGGGCTGGGCGACCCGGACGACCTGCATCCCATGCAGCAGGCCTGGCTCGACCATGACGTCGCTCAATGCGGCTACTGCCAGCCCGGCCAGATCATGGCCGCGGTCGACCTGGTGAACAAGGTCCATGCGCAGGGCCGCGACGTCACCGACAAGGACATCGACGAGAACATCCGCAACGTGTGCCGCTGCGGCACGTACTACCGCATCCGGCAGGCCACCAAGGACGGCGCCCAGCGGATGAAGAAGCTGTAGGGCTCGTCCAACGCAGAACAAGAAACACCGAGAGATCGCGAAGGGACATGGCCATGCCGGCCACGAAGCGACACCTGGCAATGGCGGTGACGCTCGCCGCCGCCGTGCTCACGAGCGCGAGCACGGCGGCGGGTCCCGACGCGTTGCCGGAAGGACGGGCCAAGACCTCCAACGCGTACGGCGACGTGCTGGTTTCGACCAGCCGCGCGCAAGGCAACGGCCAGCTCTCCGACAAG
This sequence comes from Nocardioidaceae bacterium, assembly GCA_035557095.1. Taxonomy (GTDB): domain Bacteria; phylum Actinomycetota; class Actinomycetes; order Propionibacteriales; family Nocardioidaceae; genus JALZDI01. The sequence continues at coordinate 16,279 of DATMEB010000042.1, forward strand.
GCCTTCTTCGTCACCAACCACGTGGTGAGCAAGTACGCCCATCAGGGCACCGACGGCAATGCGCAGAAGTACCTGGTGGTGTGGGCCGGCGACGAGAACGCCGCCGACACCGCAGTGCGGGACGCCGAGATGCTGCCCGGTTCGCTGCAGAACCCGGTGAACAAGGCCAAGAACGCTCCGCCGGCCCAGGACTTCCTCGCGGTCATCGACGTGACCAAGGGCTCGCCGTCTTACGGCAAGCTCGTCAACACGGCCACGGTCGGCCCGATGGTGTCCAACGAACCGCACCACATGCAGTACAGCTGGCACCGCGGTGACGCCGTGTACGCCGGCGGGCTGTTCAGCTCGATGACCTACTCCTTCGACGTCTCCGCCCTGCCGAAGGTCCAGCTCAATGGCGTGAGCCTGCCCACTGACACGTTGGGCGGGTCCGTGCCGGACGCGTACTCGGTGCTCGACGACGGAACCGCCTACGCCACCTACATGGGCGGCCCGGTGCTGCCCGGCCCGTACCGCTACTCCGACGGTTCGCAGCGCAGCGGGAACGGATTCGCCGGCAGCCCCGGTGCTGTCGTGCACTTCGACCAGGACGCCAACGTGCTCTCTCAGTCCCCGGCCGCGACGCCGCGGGGCGACGACCCCGAGCGCTGCGTCAACCTGCCGCAGGTGGGCAAGCCGACCTGCGCCAACCCGCACGGCATCGCGGTGCGCGAGGACCTGGACACCATGGTCACCGCTGACTACGTGGAGCCGAGAACCCTCATCCTCGACCCAGTCGAGCCGCCCTCGCCGTACCTGTTCCGGCCGACGGTGCGGATCTGGGACATCTCCGACCGGAACCGCCCGAAGGTCAAGAGTCTGTCGTACCTGCCCGTTGACCCGCAGGCCGCGCCGGAGAACCCGCGGTACCGCGACAGCAGCGCGGTGATGGAGGTCGCCGTCACCCAGCAGCCGGGCCACAAGGGCGCCTTCGCGCAGACCATGAAGGGCGGGTCCATCTACTACGCACCCGACATCACCGCGCCCGACCCGCAGTGGCGAAAGGTGTGGGACGACGGCGCCGCGCTCCAGGACTTCAACCCAGACAGCGGCAGCAACGGTGCGGACACCAACGGCGGCTGGATCGGGACGAGCCAGAACGACCGGTACCTGTTCCACACGATGATGGGCCGCCACCATGGCACTCTGGGTCAGCACGACCCGGGCGCGCCCGGCGGCGTGATCGCGTTGGACATCTCGAAGCTCGTCAGCGCCGGCACGAATGCCGCGTGCAACCTGTACACAAGGCCCAAGGCCGACGACTGCCCGACGCTGGCCGACGCCGTCGGGATCAACGCGAACGACCCAGGCATGGGGCCGCACTTCGGCACCGCGGACAACTTCGAGCTGGGCTCGAAAGGTAGGTACCACGAAACCGGCCAGCCCCAACGGCTTGCAGTGACTGACTACTTCGTCGCCCGGTCCGGGCACCACAGTGACCACAAGGTATGGATGACCACCCTGAGCGAGGACGGCAAGCTCTCCATCGACAAGAGCTTCAACGACGCGTTCGATCCCCAGCCGGGCTGGGACTTCGACCGGGACGTCTGGCCGCACGGTCCGTTCGGAAACGCCAAGCCACACCTCGGGCTGTTCGTCGTCGCGGA
>DATMEB010000043.1:0-9771 GCA_035557095.1 Nocardioidaceae bacterium
GGCCACAAGCGCGACCATGCCGCGGCGTCCGACGCCATGGAGTCCGCCCGCGTGATCGCCGGCCTCAGTGCTCGGCGTGAGCCCACGACAGCGCGGATGGAAGTGCCAGACAGAGCGGTCCGCTCGACACCAGGGCTCAGGGGTTGAGGCTAGAGATCCTCGAGCCCGGCCAGCCGATGTGGGCATCGCCATTCGGGCAGTCGATCGGAGCGGCGGCTTCGTGAACGGTGTGGGCAGGCCGTGGGCACCGACGTCGGTTCTGCACTGACGTCGGTCTGCACTGACGGGTCTGTGCGCGGCCACGTTTGGCGTGGTCCCGCCGGGCTGACAATGTGGGGTGATGCAGATGCGAACTCTCGGCAGCAACGGGTGCGCGGTGTCCGTGCTGGCACTGGGCACTATGACGTTCGGCAAGGAGACAGACGAGGACGGCGCGCACGCCCAGCTCGACGCGTTTGTGGAGGCGGGCGGCAACCTCGTCGACACCGCCGACGTCTACAGCCGCGGGGTCTCCGAGGACATCATCGGCAGCTGGTTGGCGGCACGGTCGTCGGCGGTGCGCGACCGCGTGGTGCTCGCCACCAAGGCGAGGTTCCCCATGGGCGACGACGCGAATGACCGCGGGCTCTCCCGCCGCCATTTGCAGCGCGCGCTCGACGCCTCGCTGCTGCGGCTGGGCGTGGACTGCGTCGACCTGTACCAGGTGCACGCCTGGGACCCGGTGACCCCGCTGCGTGAGACGCTGCGCACGCTCGACGACATGGTGCGTGTGGGCAAGGTGCGCTACGTGGGGCTGTCCAACTTCACCGGCTGGCAGGTGCAGAAGGCCATCGCGACGGCCCGCGCCGAGGGTTTGGAGGTGCCGGTCACACTGCAGCCGCAGTACAACCTGCTGGTACGCGAACTGGAGTGGGAGATCGTGCCCTCCTGCCTCGACGCGGGCCTGGGCCTGCTGCCGTGGTCACCGCTTGGTGGCGGCTGGCTGACCGGCAAGTACCAGCCCGAAACCCGGCCGACCGGCGCCACCCGGCTGGGCGAGGACCCCGAGCGCGGAGTCGAGGCCTACGACCGGCGCTCCACGCACCATCGCACCTGGGATGTCGTGGCTGCCGTACAGACCGTCGCGAAGCGGCGGGGGGTCAGCATGGCCCAGGTCGCTCTAGCCTGGCTACGCGACCGGCCGGCGGTCAGCTCGGTGATCCTCGGTGCGCGCACCACGGACCAGCTCAAGGACAACCTCGCCGCGGCCGACGTGGTCCTGGAGCCGGAGGATAGCCACGAGCTGGACGCGGCCAGCGACCCCGCGGCCGCCGACTACCCGTACGGCGGGCCGGGGATCGACCAACGCAGCCGGGTGCTCGACACCCAGCAGTGATCGCCCCGGCGCAGATTGGTTGGTCAGGAACGACGAAGGCGCTCGCATCCACTCCTCGGGTCGGAACGTGCCGTTCAGGCTGGCCGGCGACATTCGGGAGGCGCACGATTCCCCCTCACGCATGGGTCAGCCGAACGGTGATGATCTCGAAAGGCCGCAAGGAAAGGTGCAGCTGTCCGTCGACGAGGCCGCTGCCGTTGCCCAGCGGACGCTCGAGCAGGTCCACGGTCTGGGCGCGAATGCACGCGAACCCGGGGCGCAGGGTTGTGCGGGCGCGATCGCCCTCGGACTCGTAGAGTCGAACGACGACGTCTCCCGATCGGTCCTCAGCCAGCTTGACCGACTCGACCCGGACTGCCGGGTTGTCGAGCTGTATGACCGGCTCGCCGTCGGCCACGCTGTCCAGCACCCGTAGCGGCAGGTTGAGCGAGTAGCCCGCGTCGACCGCCTCCCGGATTCCCGCTCCTGGCACCAGGGAGTACGCGAACCGGTGCTGGTCCTGGTCGGTGCGTGGGTCCGGGCTGCGTGGGGCCCGCAACAGCGTTAGGCGCACCGAGGTCATGGTGCCGCCGCCTTCACGGCTTGCCCGCCCGATGTCGTGGCCGTACGACGAGTCGTTGGCAACCGCGATGCCGTAGGCCGGTTCCCCGACGTGCACCCAACGGTGTGCGCAGATCTCGAAGCGGGCGTGGTCCCAGCTGGTGTTGGTGTGGGTCGAGCGGTGGACGTGACCGAACTGGATCTCCGAGCTGGAGCGGTCGGCGTGGACGTCGAGCCCGAAGGCCGCCTTCAGCACCTTCTCCGACTCGTGCCAGTCCACGTTCGTGTCGATGTCGAGCCGTCTCACCCCCGCCGTCAGCGTGTAGGTCTGCGTGACCCGGGATGCGCCGAACGTGCGCTGCACCTCGACGCGGGCGGCGAGTGGCCCGTCGTCGAGCAGTGTGACCGAGTCGGCCGCGACCAGGTCGGTGTGCTGATGCAGGTAGTGCCGGTCGATGTCCCAGGCATCCCAGTTGTTGGGGTGGTCGGGATGCAGCTGCAGCAGGTTGCCACGTAGCCCCGGGGCCAGCACCTCACGGTCGGCCGAGATGTCGTAGACCGACGCCAACAGTCCGTCGGCGTCGACCTCGACCCGCAGCAGGCCGTTGTCGAGAACGGTGCCGCTGGTCGTGACAGGGTCGATCCCGGCGGGGAGGTTCGAGTCGAGGCGCGCGGTGCTGCCGGCCTTCACGGTGGCCCAGGCCAGTGCTTGGCCGTCGGCCAGCTTCTGTAACGGTTCGAGGCTCGCGGCCTGCCGGCTCGACACCACGACGACCTCGTTGCGGTCCAGCGGTGCGGCGTTGGCTACGCCCATCCCTCCATGCGGGTCGTCGACGGCGTCCATGGCGCGTTGCACGAGGGCTTCGAGGCCAACGCGCACCCGTTCGTAGGTCTCGCGGGCCTCGCGGTGCACCCACGCGATCGACGAACCGGGCAGGATGTCGTGGAACTGATGCAGCAGCACGGTCTTCCAGAGCTCGTCGAGCTCGTCGTACGGGTAGGGGTAGCCGGCCCGGAGCGCAGCGACGGTCGACCACAGCTCCGCCTCGCGGAGCAGGTGCTCGCTGCGTCGGTTGCCGGCCTTGGTCTTTGCCTGAGTGGTGTACGTCGCACGGTGTAGCTCGAGGTACAGTTCGCCGGACCATACCGGCGCGTCGGGATACTCGTCGTGGGCCCGTTCGAAGAACGCGGTCGGCTTCTCGACCACGACCCGAGGTGAGCCTTCCAGGTTGTTGAGCCGGCGCGCCTTCTCGAGCATCTCCCGGGTCGGACCACCCCCTCCGTCGCCGTACCCAAACGGCGCCAAGGACGTGTTGCCGCCGCCCTTGTCGGCGTAGTTGTGCACGGCGTGCGCCAGCTCGGACGCTGTGAACTCGCAGTTGTAGGTGTCGACGGGCGGGAAGTGCGTGAAGATCCTCGTGCCGTCGATTCCCTCCCACCAGAACGTGTGGTGCGGCATCTTGTTGCTCTGGTTCCACGACAGCTTCTGGGTGAGGAACCAGCGAACGCCGGCGAGCTTGGCCAGCTGGGGGAAGGCCGCGGTGTAGCCGAAGGAGTCCGGGAGCCAGATCTCCTGGGTGTCGACTCCCAGCTCGTCGAGGAAGAACCGCTTGCCGTGCACGATCTGCCGGGCCAGGGCCTCACCGCCGGGCATGTTGGTGTCGGCCTCGACCCACATGGAGCCGACAGGAGCCCAGTTGCCGTCGCGTACCGATGCCCTGATCCGGTCGAAGATCCTGGGCTGGTTGTCGCGCACCCACGCGTACTGCTGCGCTTGCGAGCAGGCGAACACCAGCTCTGGGTAGTCGCGCGCCAGCTCGGTGACGTTGGCGAAGGTGCGGGCCGCCTTGCGTTCGGTCTCCCGCAGTGGCCACAACCACGCAGAGTCGATGTGTGCGTGCCCGACGGCCGAGACCCGATGTGCGCTGGCATGAGCCGGACGCGAGAGTACTTCTTCCAGCTGCGCGCGTGCCGACGCCGCGGTCCCGGAGACGTCGTGCAGGTCGAGGTGGTCGAGCATGCGCTCGAGGGCACGCAGGATCTGGTGACGGCGTGGCTCGTGCTCGGGGAGCTCGTGCATCAGCTCGCTGAGCACTTCCACGTCCAGGCACAGATGCCAGACCGGCTCGTCGAGCACGGCGACATCGGCGCGTCGTAGTCGGTACAGCGCCGCCTCGTCTGCGGTGAGCCGGTCGCCGAGCTCGGTGGGGTGGGGCAGCGGGATCGCGGGGTTGGCCGCACCCTCGACCAGCAGGTCGACTCGTTCGTCGCCGCGCGCCGGGTTGGCGATCGGCACGTAGTTGTTGCGGGGGTGGATCCCCTTGATCGGTGTGCCTTCTGCGTCGTAGGCGAGAGCTTCGGCCTGGAAGCCTGGGTTGTGCGCGGTGAACCCGAGGTCGAGTACGACCTCCACCCGGCGCCCGGCCCAGGCTGGGGGCACGTCGCCTCGCAGCCGGAACCAGCTCGTGGACCATGCCTTGCCCCACGGGTCGCCGAGCTGGATCGGCTCGTACGCCGCGGAGACTGCCTCACTCACCGGGACCGGTTCGCCGGGTGCGTGCCATGCCTCGACGCTGAGCGCGACCGCGTCGGAGTACTTGGCTGGGCGGATGCGGTCTCCCAGGGCACGATCAAGCCGGGCTTCCACGAGCATGCGGTCGTCATGCATGCGTCTTCTCCTCATGTCGCTCTAACAGGTTGGAGACGGTGGGGGAGTAGGCGCCGTCCAGGATCAGCGAGGCGGCGCCGATGGCTCCCGCGTCCTCGCCGATCACGGACATCTCCACGCGCGCATGCCGCATGTGGCGGGCGATGGTGCGGCCGTTGACCGCGACGTCGATGGCGTTGCGGAAGCGCTCACCGCAGTAGCGCAGGCCCCGGCCGCCGAGGATGATGTGCCCCACGTCCAGCAGGTTGACCAGGTTGGTCGCCGCCAGCCCCACCCGCCCGGCGGCGCGGTCCAGAACCGCGTTGGCGAGGCGGTCACCGCCGTTGGCCTGCTGGCACAGGTGGTCGTAGTCGTCAGCGACACGCGCCGGATCGCCGGTGAGCTCCAAGGAGGTCGAACGCCTCGAGCTGAGCCGTCCGGCCTCGGCCACCAGCGCCTGCGGAGAGACGCTCGCCTCGAGGCAGCCTCGGTTGCCGCAGAAGCACTCGGGCCCGCGGGAGTCGATGGTCATATGTCCGAACTCGCCGGCGTTGCCCATGGCGCCCCGGTAGACCTGGCCGCCGAGCACGAGGCCGCAGCCGATGCCGGCACCGAAGTAGAGGAAGACGCAGTCGCCGGTGTGCGAGGTGCCGCCGACCCAGCGTTCTCCGGTCGCGGCCGCGGTCGCGTCGTTGTCGAGCAGGACCGGGAGCCCGGTCGCCTCACGAAGCTCGGTGACGAGCGGCACCTCGTGCCAGCGAGGCAGGTTCGGCGGCTCGACGACCATCCCGCGCTCGCGGTCGATCGGGCCCGGACAGGCCACACCGAGCCCAAGCACGCGCTCGGCCGGGATGTCGGCCCGGGCCGTCAGGCGCCGGATCTGCGTGGCCAGCGAACGGACGGTGCGGGCTGGTTCGTCGATGGATGACCCCTGCCGGTGGCTGCGTCTGATCACCTGCCCGCTGAGGTCGACCACGACGCAGGAGGTCACGTCGGGATCGAGATGGATGCCCACCGCGTAGTACGCGGGGGCATTGAGCCTGACGTTGGTCCGCGGCTTTCCACCAGCGGAGGGGACCCGACCGGACTCGGTGACCAGTTCGTCGCGCAGCAGGCGCCGCACGATGTTGGAGACCGTTTGTGGCGTCAGGCCGGTGCGCTCGGCGAGCTCGACCCTGCTCAGGCCGTCAGGGCGCCGGCGGATCTCGGCCAGGATCACGGTGCGGTTGAAGCCCCCGACCCAGGGCAGGTTCGTGCCACTCGGCATGGAACGCGTCTCCCGTTCGTGACTAGGCCTGGACCCTTGACTTAAACAATCCAATGATTTTAGTTTCCGTGTAAAGCCCCTGGCTCCCAGTGGTGAGAACGCGAGGAGAACGCAACGCTGCTCTCCAGAGAGCGGCGTTCGGGCAGAAGTCACCTCTCGAGAGGTTTTGCAATGAGTTACGCACGAGCTGCCGTAGCAGTAATGCTCGCCCTGGGACTCAGTGGCTGCGGGTTCTTCTCCAGCGGCGACCCGGACGACGGGTCGACCATCAAGGTCGCCTACCAGAAGTACGGCGGGTTCATCCAGGTCGACCACCATCTGAAGCAGATCAAGGCGCAGTTCGAGAAGGAGCACCCGGACAAGACCGTGGAGCTGATCCCGATCGAGGCGTCGGAGAACGACTACTACGCCAAGCTCAACCTGATGCAGCGAAGCGAGGCGACCGCACCGGACGTGCTCTACGAGGACACGTTCCTGATCAACTCCGACATCGAGGCGGGCTACCTCACACCGTTGGACGGCTACCTGGCCAAATGGGACGAGTGGACGCAGTACTACGACTCCGCCAAGCGGTCTGTGCAGGGCCTGGACGGTAAGACCTACGGAGTTCCGATGGGTACCGACACCAGGGCTCTGTGGTACAACAAGGAGCTTTTCCGGCAGGCGGGCCTCCCCGTGCCGTGGCAGCCCAAGACCTGGGACGACGTGCTGTCGGCTGCCCGCACCATCAAGCAGCAGGTGCCCGGGGTCATCCCGCTCAACGTCTACTCCGGTAAGCCTGCCGGTGAGGCATCCACGATGCAGGGGTTCGAGATGCTGCTCTACGGCACCGACGACGAGCTCTACGACGACAGCAGCAAGAAGTGGATCGCCCCTAGCGCCGGTTTCGCTGACGCCCTGAGCTTTGTGCAGACCGTCTACCAGGAGGGTCTCGGACCTCAGGTACAGCAGGCGCTCGACCCCAACGTGGGCTCGGTCGTCGCCGGCCAGTGGCTGCCGCAGGGCGAGCTGGCGATCAACCTTGACGGATCCTGGTTGCCGCACACCTGGATCCCGACCGGTGACAGGCCGTGGCCGGAGTGGAACAACGTCATGGGGTACGCGCCGATGCCAACCCAGAACGGCCAGGGCGAGGGCAGCACCAGTATGAGTGGTGGGTGGGCGCTCTCAGTGGGCTCCAAGTCCGCAGACCCTGACTTGGCGTGGGACTTCATCTCGCTGGCGTTGAACGAGCAGAACTCCACGGAGTGGATCAAGCTTGCGAGCGAGATCCCTGTGCGCAAGGACGTGGCAGCCAAGCCGGAGTACCTGCAGAGCAACCCCACCGCGAAGTTCTTCAGCGACCTGGTCTCGGTGACCAACTACCGGCCGGCGCTGCCGCCGTACGCGAAGATCTCGTTCGAGATCCAGGTAGCGATGGAGTCGGTGATGAGCGGACAGGCCACGCCGGAAGAGGCGATGAGCGAGTACGTCGCAGAGCTGCACGGGATCGTCGGCGAGCAGAAGGTCGCCACCGGTTCATGAGTGCCGGGCTCGCCGCGGTCGGGCGCCGTAGACGCGGGTCGAAGCACCCGCTGTCCCCGTCGACCGGCCGGTGGCTTGTCCCGATGACACCGGCGCTGCTGTTGCTGCTGCTCTTCGTCGGTCCGATCGTGTGGTGCGTCTACAGCGCGTTCACCAACGCGGCGCTGACAGGAGCCGGGGCAGGCTCGGTCGAGTTCGTGGGGCTGGACAACTTCCAGCGCATGCTGACCGACCCCGAGATCGGCAAAGCGATCTGGCTGACGGTCGTGTTCGTGCTCGGCTCCGCGGTGATCGGCCAGAACACGCTGGGGTTGTTCATCGCGTTGCTGATGTCGGGTCGCAGCCGGGTCGTGCGAGCGGTCGTGGGCACGGTGGTGGTGGCGGCCTGGGTGCTTCCGGAGATCGTCGCCGCGTTCATCTGGGTGGCCTTCCTTGGCCGCGACGGTAGCCTCAACGCCGCACTGAGCGCGCTGGGGTTGCCCGGCCAGAACTGGCTCTTCTCGGTTCCGATCCTCGCCGTCATCCTGGCCAACATCTGGCGAGGTACGGCGTTCTCCATGTTGGTCTACTCCGCGGCGCTGTCCGACGTCCCGCCGGAGCTGACGGAGGCCGCCGAGATGGATGGGGCAGGTGGTTGGCGGCGGCTGGTCTACGTGACGCTGCCGCTCATCAAGCACTCCATCATGACCAACCTGATGCTGATCACGCTGCAGACGCTGGCGGTGTTCACGCTGATCTTCGTGATGACCGGCGGCGGTCCCGGCACCAAGAGCCAAACGCTGCCGTTGCTGATGTACCAGCAGGCGTTCAAGTTCTCAGATGTCGCCTACGGCACCGCCATCGCACTGGTACTCCTGCTGGTCGGCGCGGTCTTCTCGCTGGTCTACATCCGCGTACTGCGTCCGGAGGTCTAGATGGGCATCTCGTCACCACGGCGCACGGCGAAGATGGCCTCGGTCTACCTTGCGCTGGGGATGGTCGTCGTGGCGTTCCTGGCGCCGCTGCTGTGGGTCGTGCTGGCTTCGGTGGACCCTGCCGCGCAGCTGGCGATCACCTGGCCGTCACGTCCGAGCCTGAAGAACTTCTCCGAGGTCATGACGGTGAGAACCACGATTCGGCCGATGTGGAACGGGCTCATGCTGTGTGGCTTCGCCTCGCTGGTGACCGTGGTAGCGGCTGCGTTGGCGGCCTACCCGCTGTCCCGCTACTCCCTGCGCTTCAAGCGTCCGTTCCTGTACACGGTGCTGTTCGCCACCGGGCTGCCGATGACCGCGGTGATGGTGCCGGTCTACGGCCTGTTCGTCCGGCTGAACATGATCGACTCTATGGGTGGGACCGCACTGTTCATGGCCGCGACGTCCCTGCCGTTCGCGATCTGGCTCACGAAGAACTTCATGGACAGCGTGCCCATCACTTTGGAGGAGGCGGCCTGGGTCGACGGGGCCTCGGGGATGCAGACGTTGCGTGCCGTCGTGTTGCCGCTGATCCTGCCCGGGATCGGCGTGGTCACGATCTTCACCTTCATTCTGGCCTGGGGCAACTTCTTCATCCCGTTCATCCTGCTGCTCTCGCCTGAGAAGCTGCCGGCCGCGGTGAGCATCTTCAGCTTCTTCGGACAGTACGGCAGCGTCGCCTACGGGCAGTTGGCGGCGTACTCGATCCTGTACTCGCTTCCGGTCATCGTCCTGTACGTACTCGTGTCGAAGTTCCTGGGGGGCGCCTTCAACCTCGCCGGCGCGGTCAAGGGCTGACCAACAACGGTCAGCGCAAGGGGCCACCATGACTCTGCAGGTTGGCCTCGCTCGACGAGCCACACGCGGTGGAATGACGCGCGTCAAAGCCACGATTCGCTTGCAAGCCCCCTCGAGGACCGAGAACCTCTAACTAGGTGGACCGGCTGGCCCCCCATGCTGCCTGTCGGCTACCGCCTTCATCTAATCGCAGCGGCCGGCAGATTCGGCGGGGGACGTGCTCGCGTCTGCATCGGTCGGCTCGGTGTGGGCCACCACGAGCTCACCCACCATCTCGCCGAGCCAAGCCTGGTCCGCCAGGAACAGCCCGTCGCCCGTCACCACGAAGTCTGCTTCGTCCAGGCGGGCGATCGTGGAGATGCCCACCGTCGCCCACTTCGTGTGGTCGGCGAGGCGCCGGGCGGCGGCCACGAATGCCCGGTTGGTCTCAGCCTCTAGAAGATTCGGCGTGGTGAAGCCGGCTCGCGCGTCCATGCCGTGCACACCCAGGAAGACGACGTCGAGATGCAGCATCTGGAGCGAGGACACTGCGATGGGTCCGACGAGGGCGTCCGAAGGCGTACGCACCCCACCGGTCAGGACCACATTGGCGCTCTGGGGGCCGGTCGTGTGTAGCACCTCGGCGACTCGAACGGAGTTCGTCACCACCGTCAGGTTCGGGATCTCA
>DATMEB010000044.1:0-20194 GCA_035557095.1 Nocardioidaceae bacterium
CTTGGCCACGGAGTCGTGCCACGGGATCGTGGACCGCTTGGCGACCGTCACCACGAAGAACAGCAGCGAACCCAGGACCGCAAGCAGCACGATCACCGCGAACAGCTGCGGTGCGTCCAGGGCGTTGAGGCTCTGCACCACCAGATAACCCAGACCCTCGCTGCCCCCGAGGTACTCCCCCACGATCGCGCCGATGACCGCGAACACGATGCCGACCTCCGCGCCGGCGAACACATACGGCAACGTGCTGGGCAGCTCCAGATTGCGGAACGTCGCCCACCGGCTCGCACCCAGACTGCGCATCACGTCACGATGACCCGGATCGACCGAACGCACACCCAACAGCACGTTCAACATGATCGGGAAGAACGCCAAGATCGCGGCCATGATGATCTTCGACGTCGACCCGAACCCGAACCAGATCACGAACAGCGGGATGAACGCCACCTTCGGGACCACCTGGAACGCCACCATCGCCGGCTGCATCGCCCGCTCCAGCCACTCGATGCGCCCCAGAACCGCGCCCACGGCCACACCGCTCACCAGCGCCAGAGCGAAGCCGACCACGACCTCCCACACCGTGATCCAGATGTGATGCCAGATCGGCTCGCTACCCAGCGTGGCGACCAGCTCCTCGCCCACCTTCGCCGGAGCCGGCAGCGTGAACTCCGAGACCCCCATCACCGACACCATGAACTGCCAGACACCCAACAGCAAAAGCAGCAGGATCGGCGAGCTGATCCACGGCAACGCCTTGTGCAGCCTCTCCCGGTCCCTCATCACAGCTCCTCGTCCAGCTCGTGTCGCAGCTTGCGGATGATCGTCTGGAACTCCTCGGTGCTCTCGGTCTCGAGCGAGCGCGGGCGCGCGAGCGGGATGTCGGTCAGCGAGCGGATGCGACCCGGTCGCGGTGACAGCAGCACCACCCGGTCGGCCAGGAACACCGCCTCGGAGATCGAGTGCGTCACGAACACGACCGTCGCCCCGGCGGCGGCGTGGATCGCCTGCAGCTCGAGGTTCATCCGGTCGCGCGTCAACGCGTCCAGCGCACCAAACGGCTCGTCCATCAGCAGCACGGTGGGGTTGTAGCTCAGCGCTCGCGCGATCGCCGCGCGCTGCCGCATCCCACCCGAGAGCTCCCGCGGGTACGCGGACTCGAACCCCACCAGCCCGACGAGCTCGCACAGCTCCTTCGCCCGGGCGGTCCGCGACCGCTTGTCAACGCCGCGCAGCTTCAGCGGCAGCGAGATGTTGTCGGTGACGTTGAACCAGGGAAACAGGTTGGCGTCCTGGAACACCAGGCCGAACTGGGCGAACGCCTCGTCGTCGCGCTTGGTGCCCTTCCACGTGCTCCGGCCGTTGGCCGACACGGTCCCGCTCGTGGGTGGCAGCAGGCCCGACATGATCCGCAGCAGTGTCGTCTTGCCGCAGCCGGAGCGGCCCACGAGCGAGACGAACTCGCCCCGGGCGATCGAGAGGTCGATGCCCTTGAGGGCCTCGACCGTGCCCCGGCGGGTCTCGAAGGTCTTGTTCACCCCTTCGACGTCGAGGTCCACCGCGGTCGACGTGCCCGCCTGGCCCTTACCCTCCGTTGCGGCGGTGTCGCCGTCCCACAACGTCGCCTTCTGTCTCATCTCGGCTGACTCCTCGGCTGTGCGTGGCCCTGCTGACGTGCTCCCTCGCGTCCGCATGCCGATCACTGCGAGCTCGGCGCGAGGTCGTTGGTGTACCAGTCGTCGGGGTTCATCCCCTCGTCGACGAGGCCGCCCGCGACCATCTCCTCGTACGTCGTCTGCCACTGCGCCGGGTCGGTCCTCAGGATCGAGTCGGGCCCGTTCGCCACCCAGGAGTCGACGTAGCCCGACAGGGCCGCTCTCGCGACCTGCTTGTCGGCGAGCGTGGGCACGTCGTACTCGGAGGAGATGCACTCCATCGTCTTGGCGAAGCCGTTCTTCTCGTCGTTGATGATGAACTCGATCGCGGAGTCGATGGCCGCCAGGTAGCGCTTGATCTCGTCCGACGTCTCCGGGTCCTCGGCCTGCTCCTGCGAGGTCATGTAGTTCTGCGCACCGCTGCGGATCGCGTCGGACGGGTCGAAGATCACCGCGTCCTTCTCCTGCTGCGCCAATGCCACGGCGGTGTCGAGGGAGACGACGTAGGCGTCGATCCGGTCCGACTGGACCAGGTCGAAGACGGCTGGGGTGAGCCCGACGACCTGACGGTCCACGTCCTCGGGGGCGATCCCCGCCGAACCGAGGATGAGGTCGAGGGTGATCTCGCTGGTGCCGCCCTCGGACGGGACGCCGACCAGCTTGCCGCGGAAGTCCTCGGCGCTACGGATCGGTGCGCGGGTGCTGGACACCATGCGGATCGGGCCGCGATGGGTCGCCGTACCCACGTTGACGATCGGCGCACCCTTGTCGCCGGCGGCGATGATCGTCTCGATGTCGCCGACGCGGGTGATCTCCGCCGAGCCGGCGATGATCGTCTGGATCCCGGGCGCCGAGCCCTGTGTCAGCTCGAAGGTGACGTCCAGGTTCTGGTCCTTGAACTGCCCGCAGGTGTCGGCGACCAGCTCGGGGGCGAAGGACAGGCTCTCGATCGGGAGAACGTTGAGGAAGGTGATCTCGTCGACGCCGCCGGCGGACCCGCCCTCGGCCGAGTCACTCGACCCGCCGCCGCAGGCGGCGATCAGGGTCGCGCCGAGTCCCAGCGCCACCACCCCGCCGAGCCTGCGGGCTCGCCTCGGCCTCGGTGTCCGGTCGGGGGTCGGGGGTCGGCGTGCGCTCATCGTCGTTCTCCTCGGGGTGCGGTGGTCGATGGTTCGGGGAGCCAGGGGGATCCGACGTGCGCGACCACGACCGCGCTTCGGCCGTGTGCGGTCGCGTCGAGTGCTCGCTGCATCGCCCCGCCCAGCTCCTCGGGACGGTGGACGTGCTCGCCATGGGCGTGGCAGGCGTCGGCCAGCTTGGCGAAGTCGGGCATGACGGCGAAGCGGGTGCCGACGACCTCACGGGCACCTGGCGACCCTTCGTCGGGGGACACCGCGTCGGGGGACACCGCGTCGGGGAACACCGCGTCGGGGAACAGCTCGTGGACCGGCCGGCTGCTGGCGGCGTACCCGCCGTTCTGGAGCACGACGACCATGACCGGGGCCTGCGCCTCGAGCGCGGCCATCAGCGAGGCCGTCGGCGAGGCGAACAGGAAGCTGCCGTCGCCGACCACCGCCACGACCCGTCGTTGCGGCATCGCGACCTTCGCGCCGATCGCCCCCGGCACGCCCCATCCCAGGCCTGACCCACCGGACTGGAACAGCGTCGCGGGCTGGGTGCGGCGTAGGTGGCAGCGCAGCGTCTCGGAGTTGGTGACCGCCTCCTCGACGACGATGTCGTCGTCGCCGAGGGCGTCGTCGAGGGCCTGGACGACCGCCGTCACGGACAGTGTGGCGGCATCAGTCGCGGCGCCGTCGCGCGGACGGGTGCGCTGCTCGTCGGCTCGGCTCGCCAGGACTGCCAGGCGCTCGGCGCCGTGGCGGGCCAGCCCCGGACCCCCGACTCTGCTCACCTCGGAGTGCAGCTCGCGCAGCGCGATGCGGGGGTTGGCCTGCACGCGGTAGTCGGCCTCGAAACCCCAGCCGGGCGTGGAGGCCCGGACCGGGTCGGCATCGACCTGGACCACGGTCGCGTGGTCACCGGGTGCGGCGCGCAGCGGGATCCAGGGCACGTCGCTGTCGACGACGAGGACGGCGTCGGCCTCGGCCAGGAGCACTGCGGCCGACGCGGAGTCCGGCACGTAGCAGGGATGCGTGGTCGGCAGGTTGAGCCGCTCGCGACGGTCCACGACCGGCGCACCGAGCAGCTCGGCCAGACGCGCGAGCTCCTGGACCGCAGCCGGGTCGCGACCCACCCGCGAGGTGCTGATCACCGGGCGGTCGGCGTAGGCGAGGACCCGCGCGACCTCGACGAGCACCTCCGGGTCCGGCGCGGTCGGTGTCGCCGGGCCCTGCCGGTGCACCGACGTCGGCTGCGTCGTGGTCGGCTGCATGAGTACCTCACGGGCGACCGTGAGGTAGACCGGACCGGCCGGCGCCGAGGTCGCCACCTGGACGGCCCGGGCGATCTGGCCGGGCACCGACTCGGGGATGCGCAGCTCGCCGGTCAGCTTCACGTACGGCCGGACGATCCCGGTCTGGTCGGGTACGTCCTGGTGCCAGTGCACGATCGTGTCGCGGCCGCCGGGCAGCTCGCCGTTCCAGGTCGTGGGGGTGAGACCGGCGATGACCACGACCCCCGCCTCGCCGCGGAATGCGTTGTGCAGCATGGAGCCGAGGTTCTGGGTGCCCACGTCGACGTGCACCATCACGACCTGCGGCCGGCCCGTGAGTGCGAAGTAGCCGTGCGCCGCCGCGAGTGCGACCGCCTCGTGCGCGCAGGTCACGACCCGGGGGACGTGGGCTCCCGACTTCACACAGTGCGCGATCGCCTCCTGCACGGGCGCGGTGTCCGTGCCGGGGTTGAGGAAGATGTGCTCGACGCCCTGTCGGGCCAGCGTGAGCACGAGCAGGTCTGCGGTGTTGCGCGGAACCAGCGGCGACGTGGTCGAGGGCGCTGTCGGCTCAGGCGACTGGCTGACCAGTTTCCCTGTCGACATTGCCGCGGCTCCTTTGTTCGCAGAGCGAACGCATGTATCTTTATCGGACGCGAGTGACGGTAGCCACACCACGTCGAGCGCGTCAACGGTCAGCGCCGCTCACATTTCCTCCAGCCCCCAACCACCTATGGCGCCGAGATTGCGCGAATGGCCCGGACCGCGGACGTGCAGCCGCGGGTGTGCGGGGCCATTCGCGCAATCTCGGCGCGAAGTGTGGGCGCGAAGTGTGGAAGGCTCAGGCGGGTCGTGCGGAGGAGTGCAGCACAGTCATGTGCTCGTAGTCCTTGGCCGCGCTGCGGATGTTCGCGACCTCGTCGTCGGTGAGCGGACGGCGCACCTTGCCCGGGACCCCGGCCACCAGCGAACCCGAGGGGACCTCGGTGCCCTCCAGCAGCACGGTGCCGGCCGCGACGAGAACGTCGTCGCCGAGGCGCACGCCGTTCATCAGCACCGCACCCATGCCGATGAGCACGTTGTCACCGGTCACGGTGCCGTGCACGACGGCCCGGTGGCCGATCGTGACGCCGGTGCCGATGCGCACCGGGAAGCCGGGGTCGGCGTGGATGACGCTGCCGTCCTGGACGTTGCTGCGTGGCCCGATCTCGATCCGGTCGAGGTCGGCGCGAAGGACGGCGCCGTACCAGACGTTCGCCTGCGACGACAGCGCCACGTCGCCGACGACGGTGGCGCCCGGCGCCACCCAGGCGTCTTCGGCCAGCTCGGGCGTGCCGCCCTCGAGCCCGAGTACCTGCGGTGTGGTGGTCATCGCCGTCATCGCCCCGTCCACTCCGGTCGCTGCTTGGTCGTGAAGCTGGAGACCCCGCGCCGGAAGTCCTCGCTGCCGAACACCGTGCGCACGATGTCGTCGCCGTCGGGCAGGTTCGCCACCCGGAGCCGGCGTACGGACTCCTTGGCCGCCCACATCGTCAGCGGCGCGTGCCCGGCGAGCACCTCGGCCATGGCCTCGGCCCGCTCGTCGAGGTCGGACGGCTCACAGATCTCGGAGACGAAGCCAGCGGCGTGCGCCTCCTCGCCGCTGAACATCCGGGCCCGCAGCAGCAGGTCGAGCGTGCGTGCCGGCCCGAGGTGATGCACGAGCATCGCGTGCGTGTTCATCGACAGGCAGTTGCCGACGGTGCGGGCGATCGGCACACCGAACCGCGCCGACGGCGTCGCGATGCGCAGGTCGCACACCGCAGCGATCGCGAGCCCACCGCCCACGCAGTAGCCGGAGATGGCGGCCACCGTCGGGACCCGCACGCTCTCGAGCCTGCCGGTGATACGAGAGATCTTCTTCTCGTACTCCACGCCGTCCTCGCCGTCGGAGAACTCGCTGAACTGGCCGATGTCGGTGCCGGCGACGAACGCCACGTCACCGGCGCCGCGCAGCACCATCACGCGGATGTCGTCGTCGCTGTCGGCGGTCTCGCACGCGGCGACGAGGCCGTCGTACATCCCCCACGTCATCGCGTTGCGCTGGTCGGGGCGGTTGAAGGTGACGCGAAGCAGCGGACCGTCGCGCTCCACGAGTAGCTCGTCAGACACGTGTCTCCTCAGAGTCGGTTTTCGGGTCGGAGGTGCCGGGCCGGCCGTTGCCGCGCAGCCGCGCCACCAGGGTGGGCGCGAACACGAACACCGCTGCCAGCAGCAGGACGGTGACCGAGATCGGCCGGGTGAACAGGATGGTCAGGTCGCCGTCGCCGAGCGCGGACGTCTGCACCAGCGCCTTCTCGAACAACGTACCGACGACGAGGCCCAGCACGAGCGGCGCCATCGGGATGTCGTACAGCTTCATCACGTAGCCGACGAGCCCGAACACGAACACCAGCCACACGCTGAAGAAGTTGTTGTCGATCGCGTACGCGCCGACGAAGCTCGTGAACAGGATCAGCGGGTACATGTAGCCGTACGGGATGCGCAGCATCTGCGCGAACACCGGCGCCATCGGCAGGTTCATCACCAGCAGCAGCACGTTGCCGATGAAGAACGACGCCAGCAGGCCCCACACCAGTGCGGGCTGCTGGTCGAACAGCAGCGGGCCGGGCTGGATGCCGTAGACGGTGAAGGCGCCCAGCAGCACTGCGGTGGTGGCGCCGCCGGGGATGCCGAGGGTCAGCGTCGGCACGAAGTTCGCGTTCGCGGCCGCGTTGTTGGCGCTCTCCGGTGCGGCGACACCCTCGATCGCGCCCTTGCCGAACTCGTCCTTGTTCTTGGAGACCCGCTTCTCCACGCCGTACGCCAGGAACGACGCGAGGGTCGACCCGGCACCGGGCAGGACGCCGAGCAGGAAGCCGAGGCCGCTGCCGCGGACGATCGCACCCTTGCTGCGGGAGATGTCGGCACGCGTGATCATCATGTCGCGGAAGGTCGCGCGGATCGGGGCGGCGGCGCCCTGCCGGATCTGGTACATCACCTCGCCGACCGCGAACAGCCCGATCATCACCTCGACGTACGGGATCCCCGAGAGCAGGTTGACGTTGCCGAACGTGAACCGCGCGGTGCCACCGGAGGCGTCGACACCGACGGTGGCGATGAGTACGCCGACCACCGCCATCGCCAGGCCCTTCAGCTTCGAGTCTCCGGAGAAGCTGATGATCGTGGCGAACCCGAGCACCATGACCGCGAGGTTCTCCGGCGGTCCGAATCCGAGTGCGAAGTCCGCGAGCGGCGGAGCCACCAGCGCCAGCAGGAGCAGCGACACGATCGCGGCGACGAACGAGCCGATCGCGGCGATCGCGAGTGCCGGACCGGCGCGTCCGCGTCTGGCCATCTGGTAGCCGTCGAGCGTGGTCACCACGCTCGACGCCTCGCCCGGTGTGGAGATCAGCACCGACGTGATCGTGCCGCCGTACTGCGCGCCGTAGTAGATCCCGGCGAGCATGATCAGTGCCGTGACCGGCTCGAAGGCCAGCGTGAGCGGGATCAGCACCGCGACACCGGTGCTCGAGCCCAGCCCGGGCAGCAGCCCGATCACGGTGCCGGCGAGCACGCCGACGAAGCACCAGAGCACGTTCTCCGGCGAGAGCGCGGTCTGGAACCCGAGCAGGATGTTGTCGACCATCGAAAGCCTCCGCGCTAGATTCCGAGCAGACCCTGTGGCAGCGGTACGCGCAGGAAGACGACGAACACGAGATAGATGAAGACGACCGCGCTCACGGTGATCGCGAGCGAGCTCAGCAGCCGGCGACGCTCCACCCAGGTGGAGACCACGAGCACGAACGCTCCGAACGAGACCAGGAAGCCGAGGATGCTGACCGCGAAGATCGCCGCGAGCAGCAGCCCGAACACCACCCAGAGGTGACGCACGCGCTCGGGCTCGGTCCGGCCGAAGATGTCACGCGACTCGCGGTCGATCGGCGCGGGCGGGGCCGCCCGGTGCTCGCGGATCGCGCGCACCAGCAGCACCGCGCCGAGCACCGCGAGCAGCACACCGCTGACCGTGGGAACCATGCCCGGACCGACCTGGCCGTTGGGCAGGAGCAGCCCGTACCCCCGGCCGACGACGGCGGCCACCACCCCCAGGAGGGTGAGGGCGCCGTACGTGACGGCCTCACCCGCCCGGGTGACCTTTGCCAGCAAAGGGATCGTGGTCACTGCAGCGCCTTGGAGAGCACTTCGCTGTTCTGCTGGAGGTAGGCGTCGAACTCCTCGGCGTACGCGACCTTGGGCTGCATGTAGTTGGTCTCGATGTACTCGTCGTACGCCGGGCTCTTCTCGAACTTCTTCGCCGCCTCGACCCAGCCCTGCTTCTCCTCCTCGCTGATGCCACCGGGCGCGAGCAGACCGCGGTACTGGGCGAAGGACACGTCGAGGCCCTGCTCCTTGGCGGTCGGGATGTCGGCCAGCTCGGGGTAGTCGTAGCGCTGCGGGGCGAACGCGCAGAGCGCCTTCAGGTCACCGGACTCCAGCTGTCCGATCACCTCGCCCGGGTTCAGCGAGCCGATGTCGATCTGCCCGCCGAGCAGCGCGGCGGTGAGCTCGCTGCCGGACTCGAACGGCACCCGGTCGAACTGCGCGCCGGTCTGCTGCTCGGTCATCTTGAACACGACGTTGTCGAGTCCGGTGATGCCGGAGATGCCGGCCACGATCCGGCCCGACTTCGCCGCGTCGACGACGTCGGGGCAGGTCTCGTAGGGCGCGTCCTGGGGCACCACGAGGAGGGTGTAGTCCTCGCCCACCTTCATGATCGGAGTGAACGACTTGTGGTCGAACTCCACGTCCTGGGTCAGCGGCAGCGCGAGCAGTGCGGTCTCGGTCGCGAGCACGTAGTTCGGGTCGCCCTGCTTGGACATGAAGTACGAGTAGCCGACCGCGCCGGAGCCGCCGTCGCGGTTCTCCACGGTGGCGGTGAGGTCGGGCTGCACCTTCTCCAGGCCCGCAGCCATCGCGCGCCCGGACAGGTCGCTGCCGCCGCCGGCGCTGAACGGCACCACCATGGTGACGTCGCCTTCGGGGCTCCAGCTGCCCTCGGACTCGGCGGCGCTGGGGTTGGTGCAGGCGGCGGCCAAGGCGACCGATGCGGCCGCGGCGGTCAGCGCCAGTGATCTTCTGTGAGTACGACGCATAACGGTTCCTCTTCTTTCTTAAGGGCGGGCTCAGGCCGGCGGGGTCGCCGTCACCGGGGCGGTCAGGTCGGTCTGCACCGAGTGGTCGGTGGGTGGGTCGTCGGTGGCCACGCCGACGACGACCCCTCGTTCGAGCAGCTTCTGGATCGTGTCCTCGTCGATGCCGGACTCCCGGAGCACCGCCTCGGTGTCGGCGCCGAGGAGCGGGCCCGCGCTGCGGCGTACGGCCGGGGTCGCCGACATCCGCAGTGGCGAGCCGATCTGGCGCACGCTGCCGAGCGTCGGGTGCGGCGCGTCCCAGTAGAAGTCGCGCTGGTTCAGGTGCTCGTCGTTGAAGACCTGGCCCATGTCGGCGATCGGCGCGCACGGGACGCCGGCGGCGTCGAGTGCCTCGACGACGGCGGCGGTCGTCCGCCGGCTGCTCGCCTCCTCGATGGCGGGGATCAGCGTGTCGCGGTGGCCGTGGCGCTCGAACGCGTCCTGGAACCGCGCGTCGTCGAGCAGGTGCTGCAGGTCGAGGGCCTCGCACAGGCCGGTCCAGGTCTTCGGGGTGACGGCGCCGAGCGTCACCCAGCCGTCGGACGTGCGCACCGCCTGGTACGGCGCGGTCGACTGGTGCGCCGAGCCGAGCGGCCGACCGATGTCGCCGGTCGCGAAGTACACCCCGGCCTCCCAGATCGCGAACGAGACACCGGCCTCGAACAGCGAGACGTCGATCTGCTGGCCCTCACCGGTGACGTCGCGGGCGCGCAGCGCACCCATCGCCGCCAGCGCGACGTACAGGCCGCAGACCAGGTCGCAGATCGGTACGCCGATCTTGACCGGGTCGCCCTCCGGAGTTCCGGTCACGCTCATCAGGCCCGAACGCGCCTGCGCCATGATGTCGAGTCCCGGTAGCGCCGACAGCGGGCCGTTCTGGCCCCATCCCGACGCCGAGACGTAGACGATCCGCGGGTTCACCGCGCGCACGTCGTCGTACCCGAAGCCCAGCCGGGTGAGCGTGCCCGGGCGCAGGTTCTCCACCACGACGTCGGCGTGCTCGAGCAGCCGGCGCAGGACCTGCTTGCCCTCGTCGTGCTTGAGGTCGAGCGCGATCGAGCGCTTGTTGCGGTTGAGCCGGGCGAACGGAGAGCTGTTGCCCTCGATGAACGGGCCGGTGGCGCGGACGGGGTCGCCGCCCTCGGGGTTCTCCACCTTGATGACGTCGGCACCCATGTCCGCGAGCTGCATGGTCGCGAACGGGGCGGCCATGAACGCACCGATCTCCAGCACCGTGACCCCCTGCAGCGGTGTCACGCGGTCGGGGGTGGCGGGGGCGGACGCTGCGGTCATCGGGGGTTTCCCTCCGGTCGGCGTGGGTGCGGCTAGGCTGGCTGGAGGCGGTGCGGGATTGTGACCCGGACCACGTTGGACTATTGTCTACAACAGGCAATAGACGCTGGCAAGCCCTATGAGAGTCTTTACCGAACCGTGTTCTGGCCGGCGTCCAGGCGAGCGAGGTCCAGACGAAGGGTGCGTGCACGCGTGAGCAGCCCGTGAGCAGTCCCGCCGGCGGGTCCGCCGCGGCCCGTACGTTCGCCCCTCCCCCCAGCCTGGTCGACTTCGCGGCCGAGTCGCTGCGCCGGATGGTGATCGACGGCGACCTGGTGCCCGGCGACCGGGTGGTGGAGAACCAGCTCACCAAGCAGCTCGGGATCAGCCGGCCACCGCTGCGGGAGGCGCTGCGCGTGCTCGAACGCGAGGGCCTGCTGCTTCAGCAGCCGCGCAAGGGCACGATCGTCACGCCGCTGACGCTGCACGACGTCTACGAGATCTTCACGCTGCGCCACGAGTACGAGCTGCTCGCGCTGCGGCTGGCGATGCCGCTCACCGAGTCGGCGGCGCCGCGGCTCGACCGCGTGCGCCGTGCCATCGCCGCGATGGAGACCTCGGCACGCGCCGGCGACGAGGGGTCCTACGGTCCGGACTCGTTCGAGTTCCACCTGACGCTGGTGGGGCTCTCGGGCCACCGGCGCCTCGAGGACGCGTACCGCTCGCTGCAGCTGCAGATGCAGCTATGCATGGCGATGAACCGGCGTGCACGGGTCGACGAGGACCTCCTGCAGGACGTCGAGCGCCACCGCCGGCTGGTCGAGCTCGTCGAGGCCGGCGACCCGGACGCGGTGATCGCCGAGCTCGACCGGCACGGTGACCGCACGTTCCTCGACGGGATCGAGCACCGGCTCGGTGGGCACACCGACGTCGCGCTGGCCTGGCTCGAGGAGGCCCGGTCCGGCGGCGCCTAGGTGCACCCGCACACCCCTTCGCGCCGAGATTGCACGAGTGGCCCAGCGGTGGACCTCGCTAGGTGAGCCATTCGCGCAATCTCGGCGGGAGGGGTTGGCTCAGTGCTCCGGGGAGACGGTTGTGCCTGGTGGGGGGTCGAGGGTGTCGAGGGGCCGACGCGGTGGCCGGCGGGACAGGTCGCTGACGAACATTCCCCGCGCCACCATCAGCAGCAGCGCGGCACCGACCAGCACGACCGCACTCGTACGCCAGGCGACGGGGTAGCCGGCCGCGGCGACCAGCAGACCGAACAGCAGCGGACCCGCTGCTCCCCCGGCGAACGCACCCGCCTGGACCGCGCCGGTGGCTGCGGCGGGGCTGTCGCGCCCGATCCGTACGACCGCGAACAGGAACAGTCCGGGCCAGCCCCAGCCGATCGCGAACGCGACCAGCGCGCCGATGACCAGTGTCCGGACGTCGGCGAACGAGATCAGGACCATCCCGACCGAGCCCAGCGCGATGTAGGTGCTGACCACCGGGAAGTTCCGGCCGCGTCGCCGGTCGGCGAGGATCCCGGTGGTGACCCTGGTCAGCACCGACAGCGCGCTCGCCGCCGCCAGCAGGAGGCCCGCCGTGCCCGGGTCGATGCCGACGCGGAAGGCCCACGCGGGCAGGAACGCACCGAGGGAGTTCACCGCCGCGCTCGCCAACGTCATCGCGAGGAAGCTGACCAGCAGCGCCCCTCGCGGCGGCCGGTCGCGGGGCGCACCGGGTGCGGCACGAGTCCCTGACGACCTGGGGATGCGCAGTCCCGCCACCATCACGACCAGTGCCGCCACCGCCGCCGCGACGAACGTCCAGCGCCAGCCGACGACGACACCCACGGTCGGGACCGCCACCCCGCCGAGCAGGATCGCGACCGGCACCGCGGACTGCTTCACTCCGAAGGCCAGGCCCTGCCGACCGGGGTTGACCGAGCGGGCCAGCGCGATGTTCGCCGTCATCTGCAGCATCGCGTTCGCCAGTCCGCCGAGCACCAGCAGCGCCAGCAGGATGCCGAAGGAGTCGGCGACCAGGGCGACCAGCAGGGTGTCGGTCGCGGCGAGCCCGCCGGCGATGATCGTGCCGCGGCGCCGGCCGAGCCGCTCCACCAGCGCCCCGGCGAACATCGAGGCGAGAGCGGCGGCGGCGAAGAAGACGCTCACCGCGAGACCGAGCTGGGGTTCGCTGAAGTGCAGCTCCTCGCGGACCAGCACGGCCTGCGCACTCAGCAGGAAGACCGGCAACGCCCCCAGCGTTGTCATCGCCGCCGCAGCCAGCATGGTCCTCACCGATGCAGTCTAGGGAAATCGGGTACGGCCCGGGGC
Source organism: Nocardioidaceae bacterium (assembly GCA_035557095.1). GTDB lineage: Bacteria > Actinomycetota > Actinomycetes > Propionibacteriales > Nocardioidaceae > JALZDI01. Next base: position 12,848 of record DATMEB010000044.1, read on the forward strand.
CTGCGGCAGTGTGGATTGCCGCACACCCGACGTGGAGGAGAGACAGCATGAACGTGGCCCGACTGGCAGCACGCGTGACGATCGGCGGTCTGTTCGTCGGTCATGGCGCGCAGAAGCTCAAGGGCTGGTTCGGCGGGCCCGGCCTCGAGCGCACCGAGGGCATGATGGAGTCGCTGGAGATGCACCCGCCCCGCCGCAACGCGCTCGCCGCGGGAGTGACCGAGGTCGCCGGCGGCTCGCTGCTCGCGCTCGGCCTCGCGACACCGCTGGCCTGCGCGTCGCTGATCGGCACGATGATCACCGCGATCCGCAAGGTCCACCTGCCACAGGGACCGTGGGCCACCGAGGGCGGGTACGAGTACAACCTGGTGCTGATCGCGGCGCTGCTCGCGCTGGCCGAGGAGGGCCCCGGCGACGTGTCGCTCGATGCCGCCCTGGGCTCGGAACGGACCGGCGTGCCGTGGGGTCTGGCCGCGCTCGCCCTGGGTGCCGGCGCCTCGACGGCCTCGATCGAGCTGGGTCGTCGCAACGCGCCGGACGACGACGCGGGCAACAGCTCCGGCAACACCGCCGGCGGCACGCAGGGCACCCGAGAGGCCGCGAGTTCCGCCACTTAGGATCGCCGGGGACCGTACGACGGAAGGACTGGCCCGGTGCAGCAGGAGGAACTCGTCGGCGGCTTCGCGCAGTGGCTCGGTCTCGAGGTGGTCGAGGCCACGGGTGACCGGGTGGAGCTCGCCTGGAAGGTGCGCCCGGAGCTGTGGCAGCCGTACGGCATCGTGCACGGGGGCGTGCACTGCTCGGTCGTCGAGACGGCCGCCAGCACCGGCGCCGCGCTGTGGTTCGAGGGCCGCGGCATGGTCGTGGGCGTGAGCAACCAGACCGACTTCCTGCGACCGGTGCGCGAGGGCGACCTGCACGCGGTCGCCACGCCGATCCACCGCGGCCGGCTGCAGCAGCTGTGGCTGGTGGAGATCAAGGACTCCGACGACCGTCCCGTCGCACGCGGTCAGGTACGGCTGCAGAACATCGACAACGAGCACCTCGCGGTCAAGCGCGCGGACTGACCCGCGCCCACGCTTCCCCTAGCCGGCCCTCCGCCGGCCCTCCTCGGTGACGAGCCGGTCGTGGCCGTCGGCGCGCAGCAGCGGCGGGTCGCAGCGGTACAGCTGGGCGAGCGCCGCGCGCGTGACCCCGGCGCGGCGCGCGACCTGGTGCACCTCGAGCCGGTGCATCCGCCCACCCGGCGCATCGGCGACCGCCTTGAGCACCTCGGTCTCGGCGCGCTCGTCGCGTTCCGGGGTCTCGGTGAGCTCCTCGCCGCTGCTCAGCAGCGCCTCCATCTGCGTCACCAGCCCGCGTACGGCCGAGCGCAGCCGGGTCGCCTCGTCGACCTCGATCGGCTCGTCGGCGGCGCCCTGCCAGGTGCGCTTGGGGTGCCGGCGCAGGTACTCCTGCTCGAGCTCGAGCATCCGCTCGGTGTGCCGCTGGAACTGCTCCGCGGTCCCGTGCAGGAACACCCAGTTGCGGGTCGCGTGGGCCCGTGCGCCCTGGTGCTCGAGGTCTTCGTCGCTCAGCTCGCGAGCCGGGAGTCCGTACTGGTCCATCGTGGGTTCTCCTCCTGGGCCGCAGGCCCAACTGGTGCGGTCAGGGCCCTGTGCAGTCAGGCCAATGCAGCTATGACAAGGCGGGGTCGAGGCCGTGGTAGACCCGCATCGCGTTGCGGCCGAGGACGAGCGGCACCACGTCGTCGGGCAGGCCGATCCCGACGACCGCACGTGCGTTGATCGCCGTGCCCGGCACGCCCGGCCAGTCGGTGCCGAAGATCCACTTGCGCGCGAGCCGGGAGAGGTCGTGGCGGGCGTAGTAGGTCGGCAGCCGCTTCGGCGGCAGCCCGGAGAGCTCGATCCAGACGTGCTCGTTGGACAACGCCAGGAACGCGGCGGCGTCGTACCACCAGCCCCGCCCGCCGTGCGCGAGCACGACGTCGAGGTCGGGGAACTGCCGCAGCACCGGATAGAGATGGGTCGGGTCGGCGTACTCGTTCATCGAGCCCGGGAACGACGACGTCCCGCAGTGCACCACCAGCGGCACGCCCCGCTCGACGAGTACGGAGTACGCCGGGAACAGCGCGGGGTCGTCGACCCGGAACCCGCCGTGCACGGGATGCAGCTTCAGCGCGGCCGCGCCGATGTCGAGCTGGCGGTTCAGCTCGCGTGCGATCGGGAAGTGCAGGTGCGGGTTGACGTTGGCCACCGGCCGGAACCGTCGCGGGTTGCGTTCGACCAGCGGCAGCAGGTCGTCGAACTGCTGGTAGCCGGTCGCCTTGGGGCTGTACTCGCAGAACAGCAGTGCGACGTCGACGCCCTCGGCCGCGAACAGCTCGTCGAGGGCGGCCGGGTCGGGCCTGCCGTCGGCGTCCCACACCTGCTCGAGCAGACCCTCGCGGCCGAAGCTGCGGGCCCACTCGACCCACGCCGGCGCGAGACTGGGCAGCACCGGAACGTGCACGTGCGCGTCGACAAGCAGGTGACCGTCGAGCATCGTCGACCCCTAGCCGTTGCCCGGATGCGCGGCCACGAGCGCCGTGTCGGTGCCGATGTCGCCGACGTTGCGCGAACCCCCGGGTGTGCCGACGGGCTCGTCGCGACCCGGGAGCGGGTCGGTGAAGAATGCCCGGTTGTCCTCGATGAACTCCTGCTGGTCGTCGGGAACGCGACGGTCCTGCGCGATCGCCTCCACCGGGCACACCGGCTCGCAGGCGCCGCAGTCGATGCACTCCTTGGCGTTGATGTAGAGCTTGCGCTCACCGACGTAGATGCAGTCGACCGGGCACTCCTCCACACACGACTGGTCGGTGATGTCGATGCAGTCCGACATGATCACGTAGGGCACGAGGATCCTCCGTCCGTTCTGTCACCGACTGGTTCAGGCTACGGCGGCCGCGACCGGCGCCGCATCGGTGCTGTGACCGGGGAACAGCGACGCCTCGGGGTCGAGGTGCACCGCCGCGTTGTTGACGGCCGTGGCCACCTCGCCGAACCCCACCGCGATCAGCCGTACCTTGCCGGCGTACTCCGCGATGTCGCCGGCGGCGTAGACCCCCGGGACATCCGTCGACATCGTCGAGTCGACGACAAGGTGCCGGTTGTCGTGCAGGTCGAAGCCCCACTCGCGCATCGGGCCGAGGTCGGCCAGGAAGCCCAGGGCAGCGACCACCCGCTGCGCCTCCAGGACGTACCCGCCGTCCTTGCCGGTGACCTCGACCTTCTCGATCCGGCCGTCGCCCTCGATGCGGGTGACCTGTGCGTCGGTGACCACGGTCGCGCCACAGGCGCGTACGGCGTCCACGGTCGCGGCGTGCGCGCGGAACTTCTGGCGACGGTGCACCAGCGTGACCGAACGGGCGATCGGCCGCAGTGCGAGCACCCAGTCGCACGCGCTGTCCCCGCCGCCGACCACGACGACGTCGGTGCCGGCGAAGTCGTCGAGCGTGGGCACGAAGTACGACAGCCCACGGCCGAGGAACTCCTCGCCTGCCGGCAGCGGCCTCGGGGTGAACGTCCCGATGCCGCCGGTCACGACCACGGCACCGCAGTCGACGACCGTGCCGGTCGACGTGGTCAGCTCGAACCGGTCCGGGCCGTCGGCTGTGAGTACGCGTTCGAGCGACTGCGCCTGCTGACCGAGCAGGTACAGCGGGTCGTAATGACCGGCCTGCGCTACCAGGTTGTCCACCAACTCGCGGCCACGCACGCTGGGGAAGCCCGCGATGTCGTAGATCGGCTTCTCCGGGTACATCGCGGTCACCTGGCCGCCGGGCTCGGGCAGCGAGTCGACCAGCGCGACGCGCAGCCCGCGGACACCGGCGTAGTAGGCGCCGTACAGCCCGACAGGCCCGGCGCCCACGAGCACCAGGTCGACCTCGTGGCGCTGTGCCTGCGGGCCGGCCTGCTGGTCTGCGGGCTGGGCGGCGTGCTGGGCTCCGTGCCGGAGCTCGGTCATCGCGTCCTCCTGCGTGCTTTGCTGCTCAGACAACCGTCTGCGCCTGGTTGGTGCTCCGGTCGCGGGCGGCGGCGGATCCCGCCGGCCCGTCCGCCAACCCGGACTCCCGGGCCAGCTCGCGCACGCGGAACCGCTGCAGCTTGCCGGTCGCCGTGCGTGGCAGGGCGTCTATGCCGACGACCCTGCGGGGCGCCTTGAAGTGCGCCAGCCCCTCGCGGCAGAACCCGACCAGATCGTCCGGCGTCACGTCGGCGTCGGACGCGAGCACGACGTAGGCCACCGGCTTGTCGAGCCCCTCGCCGTCGGGCAGGCCGACCACGGCGGCCTCGACGACGTCCTCGTGCTCGAGCAGCCTGCTCTCGACCTCGGACGGCGAGACCCAGATGCCGCCGGCCTTGAGCATGTCGTTGGAACGGCCCAGGCAGGTGTAGCGCCCGTCGTCGTCCTGGACGTAGGTGTCGCCGGTGGCCAGCCAGTCGCCCTGGAACACCTGCCGCGTGGTCTCGGTGCGGCACCAGTAGCCGGTCGCGATCGACTCGCCCTTGACGAACAACGAGCCCGGCTCGCCCGGCTTGGCCAGCTCGCCGTCGGCGGTGCGGACCTGCACCTCGTACCCCGGCACCGGGTAGCCGCTGGTTCCCGGGCCGATGTCGTCGGGGTGGTTGGACAAGAAGATGTGCAGCGCCTCGGTCGAACCGAGCCCGTCGATGATCGAGACGCCGAAGTGCTCCTTCCAGCGCTGCTGCAACGACGCCGGCAGCGCCTCACCGGCCGAGGCGCCGAGACGCACCGACGACATCAGGTCGCCGGGCAGGTCGGCGGCGAGCATCCCGGCATAGAAGGTCGGCACGCCGAAGAACAGCGTCGGCGAGTCCGCGCGGACCCGCTCGGCGATGACGTCCGGCGTCGGGCGTCGTGGCTCGAGGATCGTGGTCGCGCCGGTCGACAACGGGAACAGCGCGGAGTTGCCCAGCCCGTAGGCGAAGAACAGCTTCGCGACCGACAGGCACCGGTCGTCGGGCCGGATCCCGAGCACCTGACGGGCGTAGGTCTCGCACACGTGCCGGATGTTCGCGTGCCGGTGCATGGCCGCCTTGGGCATGCCCGTCGTACCCGACGTGTACAGCCACAGCGCGGGGCTGTCGTCACGAGTGGCGGCGACGACCGGGTGGTCCTCGGCGCTCACCCCCGCGAGTGCGTCGTCCCACCCGAGCCGGGTGACCCCTGTCGGCACGTCGGGCTCGGCGCCGCCCACCACCACCAGGTGCGTCAGGTCGGGCGCGACCACGGCCGCCTCGGCAGCGGCGTCGGCGAACTCCGAGGTGCACACCAGCACCCGCGCGCCGGAGTCGGCGAGGATCGCGCCGAGCTCCCTGCCGGTGAGCATGGTGCTCACCGGCGCGGCGACCAGACCCGCACGGAACGACGCCAGGATCGTGGTCAGCAGCTCGGGGGTGTCGGACATGCAGCACATGACACGTTCCTCGCGGTGCAGCCCGAGGCGAAGCAGTGCGGCCGCGACCCGGGCGGTGTCACCGGCCAGGTCTGCGTAGGTGGTGTCGGCACCCTGATAGCGGACGGCGACCCGGTCGCCGTCACCGGCCTCGACGTGCCGGTCGACGAGGTAGCCGGCGGCGTTGAAGAACCCTGCCGGCCCTGAACCTGGAGGTATGGACATGTCGTTCGCCTCCTTCGCAGCCGTCGCTCAGACCCGCTTGACGTCGTAGTCGGCGCGCTTGCCGGTGCCGAAGCGGCGCAGTGCCCCTTCGGGACCCGAGGCGTTGGGCCGGTTGAAGATCCAGTTCTGCCAGGCCGTCAGGCGACCGAAGATCTTGGTCTCGACCGTCTCCGGGCCGACGAAGCGATGGTTGGCCTCCATGCCGGTCAGCGCGTCCGGCGACAGCGAGGCGCGCTCCTCCAGCACGATCCGCAGCTCATCCTCGTAGTCGATGTCGTCGAGCGCCATCGTGACCAGCCCGAGCTCGGCGGCGGTGTCGGCGTCGAGCTGCTCGCCCGCACGGTCCACCACCTGCTGCAGGTCCTCGTCGCGCTCGAAGAACCGCGACTGCAGCCGGGTGAGGCCGTTGCCCATGGGGTAGGCGCCCTGGTTCGCCCCGTGAGCAGTGGGGCCCACCTCGATCGTGGCCGGCTCGGCGTCGGGGTCGACGTCCTCGAAGACGCCGGCCAGCATGTACTGCCGGTCACAGGCCAGGGCCAGCTCCAGCAGCGTGCCCACGAAGCAGCTGCCCGGCTCGATCATCGCGACCAGGCTGCGGCTGGTGACGTCGAGCCGCTTGAACGTGCGCTTGAGGTAGTGACGCACCTCGTTGACGAACCAGTCGTCGGCGAGCTCGTCGAGCTGGGCGTCGTACGCCAGCACGGTGTCGCTGTCGCCGGTGGTGCGGAAGACCCAGGTGCCCAGCTCCAGCTCGTTGGTGCGCAGCCGCAGGACCAGGTCGTCGAGCTCACGTGCCACCGCCATGGGCCAGTAGTCCACGCCCTGTTCACGCACCGCCGCCGCGTCCGCCGGCGGAGGGGAGTCCGGTGCGTGCACGGTGATCTCGACCCGGCGCTGCTCGCGCAGCAGGGTGGCCTGCACGTGCGGGTAGGCGATCGAGTCGTCGGTCTCGGTACGGTCCAGCGGCGTCAGCGCGACGCCCTGGTCACCGCCCTGCTCACCGGGGCGGTGCGACCTCTCGGCCGCGGCGCCCGCCCGCTCGAGCACCTCGTCCATGAACCGGTTGCGCGGGACGCTGGCGTCGACGAGGCGCCAGCTCACCGCGGTGGCGCCCTTGATGCCCTCGCTCTTGGTGGCGAACACATCCGCGAGGTCCTTGCGGACGTGCCGCTTGTCGACCACGCGAGTCAGCCCGCCGGTGCCGGGAAGCACGCCGAGCAGCGGTACCTCCGGCAACGCGACCGTGGAGGAGCCGTCGTCGACGAGCACGATCTGGTCGCAGGCGAGAGCGAGCTCGTACCCGCCACCGGCCGAGGTGCCGTTGACCGCGGCGACGTAGGTCTGCCCGGAGTGCTCGGTCGCGTCCTCGATGCCGTTGCGGGTCTCGTTGGTGAACTTGCAGAAGTTCACCTTCCACCCGTGCGCCGCGGCGCCCAGCATGCGGATGTTCGCGCCGGCACAGAAGACCTTCTCCTTGGCGCTGGTGAGCACGACGACGCGTACGCCCGGGTGCTCGAACCGCAGCCGTTGCACCGCGTCGTAGAGCTCGATGTCGACGCCCAGGTCGTACGAGTTGAGCTTGAGCTCGTAGCCGGGCACCAGCCCGCCCTGCTCGTCGACGTCCATGGCGAGCGTGGCGACCGGGCCGTCGACGGTCAGCCGCC
>DATMEB010000045.1:0-23310 GCA_035557095.1 Nocardioidaceae bacterium
CGTGCCGACACCGACCCCCGCCACCCGGCTGCGAACGGGACGGACCGTGGCCGGCCGCAGGGATCACCGGTTCCTATTGCCGTCGGCCGCTTCTGCTGTCACCGTCACAGAAGGGGACGAAACTGGGAGGGGTCCACGAAATGGCGCGAAAGCCTCAGCATCGCGACGACGCACCCAAGCAGACGGTCGAGGGCACAGTCGAGGACACGGGGCGATGAGCGGCACTCGCGCCGTGTTCCCCCGCATCGGCGACTACGCGTTCCTGTCCGACTGCGAGACCACCGCACTGGTCGCACCGAGCGGCAACGTGGAGTGGATGTGCCCTCCGCGTGCCGACGGGCCCAGCGTGTTCGGGGCACTGCTGGACCGGGTGGCCGGCCGGTTCGGGCTCTCGCCGGCCAGGCAGACGGTGCCGTCGGGACGCCGGTACATCCCCGGAACCAACGTTCTCGAGACGACCTGGCAGACCGCGACCGGCTGGCTGGTCGTGACCGACGCGCTGTGCATCGGCCCGTGGCGGCACGTCGACCGGCGCTCGGACTACCACCTGCGGGTGCCCAGCGACCATGAGGCCGAGGGCGTCCTGCTCCGCCGCGTGCGCTGCGTCAGTGGCCGGGTCGACATCCTGCTGAACTGCCTGCCGGTGTTCGACTACGGCCGCGTCGGTGCGTCCTGGTCCTACAACGGACCCGGGTACGGCGACGCGGTCGCGACGGGCGAGGGCGTCGACCTGCGGCTGCGGCTGACCACCGACATGCGACTCGGTCTCGAGGGCAACCGTGCGGTGGCCCGGACCGCCCTGCACGAGGGCGAAGAGGCGTTCGCCGCGCTGTCGTGGTCGGACCGCGCGCCCACCACCTGCGATGAGGCGGGGGTGTGGATGGACCGCACCGTCGAGTACTGGCGCGAGTGGCTGAGCCGCGGCCGGTTCCCCGACCACCCGTGGGGCGAGTACCTCCGGCGCAGCGCGCTGTGCCTGAAGGGGCTGACCTACGCCCCGACCGGCGCCCTGCTGGCCGCATCCACCACGTCGCTGCCCGAGGCGATCGGTGGCAACCGCAACTGGGACTACCGCTTCACCTGGATCAGGGACTCGACGTTCATGCTGAAGGCCCTCCACGAGCTCGGGTTCACCGCCGAGGCCTTCGACTACTTCGGCTTTGTCGGGAGCCTGCTGGCCGACAAGTCCGACCTGCAGGTGATGTACGGCATCGACGGGGAGCGCAAGCTCGACGAGTCGACCCTCGACCATCTGTCCGGCTACGAGGGCGCGCGCCCGGTCCGCGTCGGCAACGGCGCCTACACGCACCGGCAGAACGATGTGTGGGGCGCCGCGCTCGACTCGATCCATCTGCACACCCGGTTCGCCGACAACCTCCCGAAGCGCGCGTGGACCATCGTCGACCAGCTGGTCGAGGCTGCGTTGTCGCACTGGGAGGAGCCCGACCGCGGGATCTGGGAGGTACGCGGAGAGCCGCAGCACTTCACCTCCTCGAAGGTGATGTGCTGGGTCGCCGCCGACCGCGGTGCCGATCTGGCACGGCTGCGCGGCGAGGTCGAGACCGCGGAGCGCTGGGAGAAGGCGGCCGCCCAGATCAAGGACGACATCTGCACCCACGGCGTCGACGAACGCGGGGTCCTCGTGCAGCGCTACGGCGCGTCCGCCCTGGACGCCTCGGCGCTGCTCGCCGTGCTCGTCGGGTTCCTCCCACCCGACGACCCGCGCATCGTCGCCACCGTGCTCGCAATCGCCGACGAGCTCACCGAGCACGGCCTCGTGCTGCGCTACCGCGTTGACGAGACCGACGACGGGCTGACCGGCAAGGAGGGCACCTTCCTCATCTGCTCGTTCTGGCTCGCGGCGGCGCTCGCCGACATCGGCGAGCTCGTGCGCGCTCGCGAGCTGCTGGAGAAGCTGCTGACCCTGTCCGGGCCGATGGACCTGTACGCCGAGGAGATCGAGGCCAGCTCGGGTCGCCACCTGGGCAACTTCCCGCAGGCGTTCACGCACCTGTCGCTGGTGCACGCGGTGCAGCGCCTGCTCGCCGCGGAGGCCCACTCACTTGGGCAGCACTGACTTGGGAAGGGGACCGTGATGGCCGGTGAGGTGGGGTTCGTCGAGTTCGGTGTGGAGGACGCCGGGCGGGGTCGTGCGTTCTACCAGGGCCTGTTCCCGCAGTGGCGGTTCGCGCCGGGGCCCTCCGAGCAGGGGTTCGAGGTGGAGGGCACGGGTGTCCCCGCCGGCATGCACGGGGGCGACAAGGGCGCCAGTCCGTACCTCTTCTTCGTGGTCGACGACCTCGAAGACGCGATGCAACGGGTCCGCGACCTCGGCGGCGTGGTCGAGGACGCCGACGTCGAGGGCGACGCCGAGAGCACCAAGCGGTTCGGCCGGTTCAAGCTCTGCCGCGACGACCAGGGCTCACCCTTCGGGCTGCACCAGCGGCCGGCCGGCTGACCTCACGCGAGCGCGCGACCGCCGATCCCGTCGTCAGTTGCGGCTCGGCGCCCATCCGTCGGCGTCGAGGCGGTCTGCCGCGTTCGGCCGCGAGTCGTCGAACAGCACCCTCCCGTCCGGCGCGGTGACCCGGATCGCGTCGACGTAGACGCCGCGACCCTGCTCGACGTCGTCGCTGTCGTAGCGCCAGCGCAGCAGCAGGTCGCCGGGCCCGCTCCTGGTCGCGGCGGCGTCGAACCAGCGGCGGCCGCTGAACCCCGACACGTTCCCCTCGGTCTCCCTGGTGCCGGAGTCGGAGCGCAGCCGGAACGGCACCGGACGCCAGGTCTGCCCGCCGTCCGGCGACGCCTCGAACGTGACGACGTCGCTGCCGGCCTCGGTGTCGTACCAGAACGAGAACTCCACCTTGGCGCGTCCGGGCTGGTCGAGCCGCACGGGCAGCGTCAGGGTCGGCGTGCGCGAGTCGCCGATACCGGAGTACCACGCCTCGCGGCCCTCCTGCGGGCGTACCGGGACCGCCCGCGCGAGACCGCGCGCCACGGCGCGTCGAGCCCCGTTGTTGCTCTCGCTCCACACTCGGTTCGGATGCACGCGGTTGGTCAGCAGCAGCACGAACGAGTCGGTCTCGGGGTCGACCACCATCGACGTCCCGGTGAAGCCGGTGTGGCCGAAGGTCCCCGGCGACGACATCGCGTCCATGTACCAGCGCTGGTCGAGCTCGAACCCGAGCCCGTGTGAGTCGTCGGGGAACTGCGGGTTCTCGTTGTGCAGCATCTGCCGCACGGTGTCGGGCTGCATGATCCGCACGTGGCCGTAGGCACCGCCGTTGAGCAGCGTCTGCGCGAGCACGGCCATGTCGTGCGCGGTGGAGAACAGACCGGCGTGGCCGGACACCCCACCGAGCGACCAGGCGTTCTCGTCGTGCACCTTGCCGCGCAGCATGCCGCGGCGCATGTGCGACTGGAACTCCGTCGCCGCGATCCGGTCACGCAGCGACCGCGGCGGCTTGTACATCGTGTCGTCCATGCCCAGCGGCTCGGTGATCTCCTGGGCCACGACGTCCTCGAGGCCCTGGCCGGTCACCTCCTCGACCAGCAGGCCGAGCGTGATCAGGCCGAGGTCGGAGTAGACGTACTCGGTGCCGGGCGGGGACTGCGGCTCGGCGGCGAGCACGGCTGCGAACCGCTCCTCCGGGGTGTCGTACAGGCTGTACAGCGGGCGCCAGTCGGGCAGCCCGCCGGTGTGCGTGAGCAGGTGCCGCACGGTGACGTCGCCCTTACCGTTCTCCGCGAACGCCGGCAGGTACGTCGCCACCGGCTCGTCGAGGTCGACCCGGTCGTCCTCGACCAGCTGCATCACCGCGATCGAGGTGAAGGTCTTGGTCACCGAGGCGAGGTCGTAGATCGTGCCCCGGCGCGCCGGTATCTGTCGCTCCGGCGGCAGCTCGGTGCTGTCGTCGGAGTACTTCACCGCCTTGCCGGCGGCGGTGTGCGTGGCGATCACCCCGTGCCGCGCGGCGAGCACGACGCCGCCGGGGTACATGGGATAGGTCGGCGAGGGCTGCAGGAACGCGCGCAGCGCCGAGGGCACACGCCGCAGCTGCCCGGGCACCAGCTGCGCCTCGCGCGCGGAGCCGTAGCGCAGCCGACGTCCGGGGTGGACCAGCGGCTCGAGGTCGGGCTGTGACTCGATCTGGGCCCGCGACGGCGCATCGCCTGCTTGCCGGGGCGCCGGGTCGGCGTCGAGTCCGAGGTCGGTGCCGATTCCCGGCGCGATCGGCGGGAATGTGGGCTCCCCCGCGGAGGCAGGTGCGGCGCACAGCAGCGCGATCACGGTCACCGCCGCGACCCGTCGGAGGCGGACGGTGTTGACGCCGCTCATGTTGCACCTTCCGTGCGCCCGCCCGGGTAGAGCAGGTAGTGCTCGCGCAACCGGCGGAAGGCGCGCAGCTCTTGCCGCCAGCCGGCGACGACCTCATCCGTCGAGGCACCGCCGTCGATGGCCTTGCGGACCTGGTCGGAGCCGGTGAGCCGGTCGATCCAGTACGGCGGGCTGGACTCGCGCCAGGCGAACTTGTCGGGGTGCAGCCGCCGGGCGGTGACGATCATCGCGATCCCGGTGCGGACCGGGTCGAACGACTCGCGGTCGCTGATGTGCAGCTGGACGCCGCCGCAGGTCGCACCGACGTGCTTGGAGAACGTGGGCACGAAGTACGCCTCGCGGAAGTCCACGCCGGTGAGGTCCTGGTCGCGCAGCGCGTCGGCCCATCGGTGGTCGACGTACGGCGCGCCGATGAGCTCGAACGGCCGGGTCGTGCCTCGTCCCTCGGACAGGTTCGTCGCCTCGAACAGGCACGTGCCGGGGTAGGCCAGCGCGGACTCCAGTCGCGGCATGTTCGGCGACGGCATCGCCCACGGCAGCCCGGTCTCGTCGTGGAACAGGTCGCGCCGCCAGCCCTCGACCCGTGAGACCGCGAGGTCGACGCGACCGTTCGCGGTCTCGTCGTGGGGCAGGAACTCCTCGTTGAACATCCCGGCGAGCTCACCGACCGTCATGCCGTGCTGCTGCGAGATGGGCTTGCGACCGACGAAGGTGGAGTACTCCGGGTGCAGCACGGGGCCGTACGCCTCGCGCCCGGTGATGGGGTTGGGCCGGTCGAGCACGACGAACCGCACCCCGGCGCGGGAGGCCGCGACCATCACGTCGTACATCGTCCAGATGTAGGTGTAGAACCGGGCGCCGACGTCCTGGATGTCGAACATCACCGTGTCGAGGCCGGCCTCCTCGAAGAAGCCGGCGATCTCGACCGGGCCCTTGCCGTAGGTGTCGTAGACCGGCAGGCCCGTGCGCGGGTCGGTGAACGAGCCCTCGGAGCCGCCCGCCGGGGCGCTGCCGCGGAAGCCGTGCTCCGGCCCGAACGCAGCGACCAGGTCGACCTGCCCCGAGCTCACCGCCACGTCCACCTCGTGACGAAGGTCATGCACGATCCCGGTGGGGTTGGAGACCAGCCCGACCCGCTGCCCGCGCACCAGCGCGTAGCCGCTGGCGGCTAGCACGTCGAAGCCGGTGCGCACCCGACGGTGCCCCTGCGGCTGGACGGCGGAGGGAGGCGCGCCCTGCTCTCCCGGCTCGGCAGCGCGCTCCGGCGGGGCGGCAGCGGTCGTCGCCCCGCAGGCCGGCAGCGCCGCGGACCCCGTCACCACCGCAGTGGTCCTGAGGAACGTTCGTCGGTCCAAGGTTCAAGCTCCAGCCGGAAGGGGGTTGGTCAGCCGTCGCGGTGTACGACGAGGTCGGCGACCACGGGGAGGTGGTCGGACGCCGATGAGGCCGGGACGCCCACGCGCACCGGCGACACCGCGGAGGAAACGGAGACGTAGTCGATTCTTCTCACCGGTACGGGGGCGGGAAACGTAAAACCCGTGCCGTGACCCAAAGTCGACCACATATCGGTCATGTCCCCCCACAGCGGGGTCAGCTCCGGGGCGTCCGGCGGGGCGTTGAGGTCCCCGACCAGCACCTGCCGTGAGCCGGGCGGGTCGGTGGCGAGGATGCGCAGCGTGTCGTCGACCTGCCGACGACGGATCTCGGGGTCTGCGCGGTAGTCGAGGTGGGTGGCGTAGACGTGCACCGGGACACCCCGGGCCAGCACCACGACCTCGGGGAACCCGGGCGCCGGCGCCGGCACCGGGTCCGGGTCCTGGGTGGAGAGCCGGGTGATCTCGTGGTTGGCGGCGTCGAGGATCGGCAGCCGGCTCAGGACCGCCAGGCCGTACTCTCGCCGCGGCTCGCCCGCGGCCGGCGGGTCGAGGCTGTAGATCGGCGCGAAGAACACCCGCATGCCGAGCGCGTCAGCGAGGTCGTGCGCCTGGTCGCGCCAGTCGCTGCGCGCAGACCAGTGCCGGTCGACCTCCTGCAGTCCGACCACGTCGGCACGGAGCGCACGCAGGGTGCGCGCCGTCCGCGCGAGGTCGAGACGGCCGTCGGCGCCGATGCCGGCGTGCATGTTGTACGTCGCCACCCGCAGGTGCACGCCGGTTGTCCGAGGCCGGTCGGGGTCCGCGGCCGACCCCGCGGCGGCGGGACCGAACGCAGCCGCCGCCGTCAGCAGCAGCCCTGCTGCCGCGATGACCGGACGCCGCCCCATGTCCGCCCCCGCCCTGTTCGTGTCGGTCGTTCCTCGGTGACGTGCCCGTCAGTAGCCCAGGCCGGCGCCGAAGGGGTACAGCGGGGTTGCCGGGTCGTCGGCCGAGGGCACCGTGACCGGCAGCCGACCGGTGGGGGACACCTCCCCGAACAGCACCCGGACCAGCGACTGCATCGACACCCCGGTGTAGCTGAACGTGGTGAGGTAGGCGGGGACGTCGGGGAAGTACGCGATGTCGTAGGGGTCACGCGAGGCGACCGCGATCACCGGGTTGCCGGTCTCCACCAGCCGGTTGACCAGGTCACGCTGGCCCTCGCTGCCGGTGCGCCAGGCGCCGTTGGTGGTCACCACGGTGAGGTCGCGCGTCTGCGCCTGCGCGACCGCGGACTCGATCTGCGCGGCCGTCGGGTTGGTGCCGGTCACGAGGGCGTCGGCCGCGACGCCGCGCTGCGCCATGCCGTCGGCGATCGTCTGCGTCGTGCTGGCATCCCAGCCGGTGACCAGCGCGCTCTGCCCGGAGCCGGGCTGCAGCGGCAGCAGGCCGTCGTCGTTCTTCAGCAACGTCACGGTGCGGTCGGTGATCCGCTGCGCCGCCGCGTAGTTCTCCGGAGTGCCCACCGTGTCCGCGACCGCGGCCTCGTCGACATAGGGGTTCCTGAACAGCCCGAGCTGCCACTTCAGCCGCAGGATGCGGAAGACCGACCGGTCGATGCGGCGTTCGCTGATCTCCCCGCTGCGCACGGCGTCGAGGACCGCGGTGTACGCCAGGTCGAACTGCGGTGGCATCAGCAGCATGTCGACACCGGCCTTGAGGGCCAGCACCGGTACGCGGTCGTCGCCGTACTTGTCGCGCACACCCTGCATGCCGAGCGCGTCGGTGATGACGACGCCGTCGTAGCCCATCTGCTCGCGCAGGATCCCGGTGAGGATCGGCCGCGAGAGCGTCGCCGGGTCACCGGAGGGGTCGAGCGAGGGTACGACGATGTGCGCGGTCATGATCGCCTTGATGCCGGCCTCGATCGCGGCCTGGAACGGCGGCCGGTCGATCTGCCGCCATTCCGCACGGGTGTGGTCGATGACCGGGAGCCCCGTGTGGCTGTCGGTCGCGGTGTCGCCGTGACCGGGGAAGTGCTTGCTGGCCGCGGCGATCCCGGCGCCCTGGTAGCCGCGCACCTGGGCCGCCGTCATCCGGGCCGCCAGGGCGGGGTCCTCGCTGAACGACCGGACGCCGATCACCGGGTTCTGCGGGTTGACGTTGACGTCCGCGACCGGCGCGAAGTCCCAGTTGATGCCCATGGCGTCGAGCTCGCTGCCGCTGATGGCGGCCGCGCGGCGGGCGTCGGCCTGGCGGCGTCCGGCGCCGAGTGCCATGTTGCCGGGCCACTCGGTGGCCGGCGGCCCGATCCGGGCGACGATCCCGCCCTCCTGGTCGGTGGCGACGAGTGCGGGGATCGGGAGCCGCTGGTCGAGGGCGGCGTCCTGGACGCCGTTGGACAGGCCCGCGATCTGCTCGGGGTTGTCGACGTTGTCGGACCAGACGAAGTAGATGACCCCGCCGAGCTTGTAGCGGTCGATCAGCTGCGCGGCGTTGTCGACGCCGTAGGCCTCCTGGTTCGCCGCGACGGCCTCGGGGTCCTGGGTGTCGGCGGTCTGGCCGTAGGCCTGCGTCATGAACAGCTGGCCGACCTTCTCCCGCAGGCTCATCCGCGCGACCCGGCTCTGCACCCAGCGCTCGGCCCTGGCCTGGCCCAGCTCATGACCCAGCGACTGACTCGGAGGCTGACGCTGGGTCTGGGGCCGGTCGGCGGCCACGGCGGGGGTCACCGCGGGCGCCAGCGACGCCGCCAGCAGCACTGCGCCCGCCGCGGCGGTCCACCGGGCGGCTCGGGAGGCGGGTCGGCGGGTCGGCGTGGCGGGCATGGGTGCCTCCTACGAGGGCCGGGGTGACACGTCACCTCACGACCGGGGCGCCCGTAATCACCGACAACGGCTGGCAGTCTTGTCGCGGTCCCGCGCGGGGTCAAGGATTTTCGTGACGTTCAGTGGTTAGTTCATGACTCAACGTCATTGGGCGGGCGGCTCCGGCGGCTCGTGGCCGGGCGCCGCGGCCTCCTCGGCGAGCTGCAGGTCGTAGCGCTCCCGCCGGATCCGCTGGTCGACGTACAGCAGCAGGGTGGCGAACGGAAGCGCCGACATCGTGATCAGGCCGCCGACGGTGGCGGCCGCGGCTCCGGCGAGCACCTGCCCCCAGACGGCGGCGTCCGTCGAGCCGCCGTCCAGCGGCACGAAGAACAGCTGCACCGCGCTGAACGGTGACCCGACGGCCGCCGCACCGGCCTGCGCGGCGATCGCGACCAGCACCAGGATCGCGAAGATGCGCCAGGCGTCACCGACCACCAGCCGGTACGACCGGGCGAGCGCCCGGCCCACGCCGAGCCGCTCGGTCATGAGCGCGGGGATCGCCAGCGACCAGAGGGTGAAGAGGACGACGCCCGGCACGATGCAGAGGATCAGGCCCACCCACACGACGAGGTAGAGGACCAGCGCCAGTCCGACCAACCGCGCGAACTGCGGCCGCGCCTCGTGCCAGACCTGCGACCACGAGGGTCGCCGGCCCAGCACCGCCTGGCGGGCGATGACCGCGAACAGCCCGCCGGCCACGCCCTGGACCACCGACCATGCCACGGCGTACAGCGGGAACAGCCAGGCCAGCCGCTGCAGGTGGGGGACGGCCTGGTCGAACACGCGCCGCGGCGGCAGGTTGCTGTCGCCGGGCAGCAGCACCAGCTCGCGCAGGAACGGAATCCCGAGGACGGTCGCGACCACGACCGCCACCGCGCTGACCGAGAGCACCACCTTCCAGTTGCGCAGCCAGACCTGGATGGCGCCGCTGAACACGACGCCGACGTCCAGCGGTGCGAGCGGCACCACCCCGGGCTTGGGCGGCGGCGGCCCGGGCGGGCGGTGGCCGAACTGCGGGCCGTACGGTGGCGGACCCGGCGGCTGGGAGGACATCTCAGCCGAGGCGCTCGCGCAGCCAGGCGATGTCGTCGGCCTGACCCTCCGCGGGTGTCTCGACGACCACCGGCGCCCCGGCGTCTTGGACGATCGCCATCAGGTGGTCGGGGTCGACCTGCCCCTGGCCGAGGTTGGTGTGCCGGTCCGCCCCGGAGCCGAACGGGTCGCGGGAGTCGTTGGCGTGCACGAGGTCGACGCGGCCGGTGATCGCCCGGACCCGCTCCACCAGGCCGACGAGCTCCTCGCCGCTGGCGTGTGCGTGGCAGGTGTCGAGGCAGAACCCCACCTGGTCTGCGCCCTCGGCGTCGCCGATCGCGTCCCACACCCGGCCGATGCTGTCGAGGTGGCGGGTCATGGCCTTGTCGCCGCCCGCGGTGTTCTCGATCAGCAGCGGCAGCCGGATCTCGGTTCGCTCGACGCACTTGCGCCAGTTGTCGAACCCGATCTCGGGGTCGTCCTTGCGCAGCACGTGGCCTCCGTGCACGATCAGGCCCTTCGCGCCGATCTCGGCCGCAGAGTCGATCTGCTGCTGCAGGAGCTTGCGGCTCGGGATGCGGATGCGGTTGTTGGTGGTGGCGACGTTGAGGACGTAGGGCGCGTGGACGTAGAGGTCGACGCCGGCCGACTCCGCGGCAGCGCGGAGCGCTGCGGCGCCTCCGGCGTACGCGACCTCGGGGCCCTTCCAGCCCTGGGGGTCGCCGAGGAAGAACTGCACCACCGAGGCGTCGCGCGCCTTGGCCTCCGCGAGCGGGTCCTGCTGGTCGACGTGGGCGCCGATGGGCAACGCAGCACTCATGGCGGCCACCCTACGACGGTCCGCGGACAGGCCGCTGCGCTCCTTGTCCGCGGGTCAGGTCAGCCCGCCGTTGGCGAGGTTGAGCGCGAAGCCGAGGGCGCTGCCGATGAGCCCGACCACGATGATCCACCGCTCCCCGCGGGTCGCGGAGATGAACTGGTCGAAGCCGCCGATGAGCGCCCCGAACAGCCCGCACCACGACCCGGCGACGTGCCACGCGGGCTGGGCCGCACAGACCAGGGACACGATGGCGAGGCCGAGGCTGAGGAACGCCAGTGCGTTCTCGCGCGGGTGTCGCCGGCCGTCGGTGTTGATCAGCCGGTGCAGCGGACCGGGAAGACGGCTCCAGCTGTGTCCGCCTCCCGGGTGGTCGGGCGAGCGTGTTCGGGCCATGGCTGCCTCCGTGTCCCTGAGCCTGCCCCGGGGCGGGGCGCCGCGCAAGCCTCGCCGCGGCTGCGGGCGGCGCGACGCCACCGCAGCCGGACCGGTGCCGTGAGCCGATGCGCACCCTCGCCGGTGTGCCGTGAGCAGTGGTCGACCCGTGCTGGCCCGCGTGCGCACTACGTCACGGCAGCCAGACGGCCGGTGCGCAGGAGCTCACGGCACGCGACCCGCGTGGGAGACGCAGGCGTCGACTCAGCGAGCGGCGAAGTGGACGCGCCAACCCGCGCCGGGGTGCAGCGGGGCGGACGGGTGACCGCGTTCGCGGAGTAGGTCGAGCACCCGCCGGATCGTCGAGTCGGGTTCTCGGTTCAGGTCGCGTGCGGTGACCACGATGACGCGCCAACCGCGCCGGTCGAGTGCCTCCTTGCGCCCGATGTCGTGCGCCCACTGTTCGTCGTCGAGCAGTTGGTGCCGCCCGTCGTACTCGATGGCGATCCGAAGCTCCGGGTAGCTCAGATCCGGGCGCGCGAGCCAGAGCCCGTCGTCGGCGCGTACGTCGACGTTGGTGCGTGGCTCCGGCAGCCCGGCCAGGACGAGCAGGAGGCGCAGCCTGCTCTCCATCGGTGAGTCCACCCGAACCAGGACGGCTGCCCGACGGGCGAGGAGGCTGCGACGGGTGCGAGCCGTCGCAGCCTCGGCGCACAACCGCGCGGGCGAGCAAAGACCGAGCCGCACGATCGCGTCACCCACGACCACTAGGTCGACCAGCGCGAGCAGGTCGGCCAGATCGACGAACGTGCGGGCCGGCGACGTCACCCGGTAGCCCCGATGCCCGACGATCTCGCGCGCTCGGCGCGCCTCGTGCACACAGATGCCGTCGATGCGCGACTCGAGCCAGCCGCGGCGGACGACCACGTGCACCCGGTCGAAGCGCCGAACCGGCAACCCGAAGACCGCGGCCGCGGACAGGTGGCTCGCGGCCGCCTTGGCGGGCAGCACCAGCAGGGCGGCGTCGAGCTCGAGCAGCGGCGAGTCGGGGAGGTCACGGCAGACGTAGACGCCTCGGAAGACGCGGCGAAAGCGCGAGCCGCGCAGCATCGCAGGGCTCACCCCGGCGGCGACGGCGTCGGCGCGGGTGAAGGGACGCTTGCGCAGGTCCTCGGGCACGGGTCGTGGAGCCGGCATCACCGAACAGTGCCGGGATTCGGCAACGCTCAGCGGCCGTCGTCCACAACCCGCGTCCCTCTCGGAGGGTCGCCCTGCCGTTGGCTTGGACGCCGTGGCGGTGGGCCTGCCGTGAGCAGCTGTCGACTCGCCCGCAGTGTGCCGTGAGCGGATGTGCACCCGCTAGGCTCGCCGTCCCCTCGTACTCACGGCACCCCGGGCACCGGAGCCCCGGCGTCCGCAGGGGGGCCCGCTGGCGCCTGCCCTGTGGACGAGGATTTCTGGCGCGCCACGGCGCGCTGCTAGGCTGGCCCGCGAACGGCCCGGCGGTGAGTGAGCCGGGCTTTCACACGCTAGGCCCTCCTGTCACGGAGAGACCGTGACCGCCGAGTCCGAAGGAGGAGATGCGCTCATGCGTAACTATGAAGTGATGGTCATTCTCGACCCCGACCTCGAGGAGCGCACCGTCGCTCCCTCGCTCGACCAGTACCTCAACCTCGTCCGCACCGACGGCGGCAGCGTGGAGAAGGTCGACGTGTGGGGACGCCGCCGCCTGGCGTATGAGATCCAGAAGAAGGCCGAGGCGATCTACGCCGTCGTCGAGCTGACCGCCGAGCCTGCCACGGTCAAGGAGCTGGACCGCCAGCTCGGCCTCAACGAGTCCGTGCTGCGCACCAAGGTCATCCGGCCCGACGCACACTGACCCAGCCACTGACCCACACCCCCGTCACCTACTGACCCACCATTGGGAGGTCTGATGGCCGGCGAGACCGTCATCACGATCATCGGCAACCTGGTCGACGACCCCGAGCTGCGCTTCACCCCCTCCGGTGCCGCCGTGGCCAACTTCCGGGTCGCGTCCACGCCGCGCACCTTCGACCGCCAGGCCGGGGAGTGGAAGGACGGCGAGACGCTGTTCCTCTCCTGCTCCGTGTGGCGCCAGGCCGCCGAGAACGTCGCGGAGTCCCTGCAGCGCGGCATGAAGGTGATCGTGCAGGGTCGCCTCAAGCAGCGCTCGTTCGAGACCCGTGAGGGCGAGAAGCGCACGGTCTTCGAGATCGACGTCGACGAGGTCGGCCCGAGCCTGCGCAGCGCGACCGCCAAGGTCACCAAGACCACCCGCTCCGGCGGTGGTGGCGGCTACGGCGGCGGCCAGGGTGGTGGCCAGGGCGGCGGCCAGCCCGACAACGACCCCTGGGCCTCCCAGCCCGCCGGGGGACAGGGCGGCTACGGCGGCGGCCAGGGCGGCAACGACCCGTGGGCCTCACAAGGCTCGGGCGGCGCGTCCGACGAGCCCCCGTTCTGACCCACCCGGACCCAGCTCAACCCCACTGACCAGCGCCGGTCGCCCGACCGGCTGACCATTCCGGCTCACCACCGGGCTCATCAACGAGGAGCACCACAATGGCCAAGGCAGTCGTCCGCAAGCCGAAGAAGAAGGTTTGCGTGTTCTGCAAGGAGAAGATCTCCTACGTCGACTACAAGGACACCAACCTGCTGCGGAAGTTCATCTCCGACCGCGGCAAGATCCGCGCCCGTCGCGTCACCGGCAACTGCGTCCAGCACCAGCGCGACGTCGCCACCGCGGTGAAGAACTCCCGCGAGGTCGCGTTGCTGCCCTACACGTCCACCGCGCGCTGAGAGGAGCTGACGACACGATGAAGCTCATCCTTCAGCAGGAGGTGTCCGGGCTCGGAGCCGCCGGTGAGGTGGTCGACGTCAAGGACGGCTACGGTCGCAACTACCTCATCCCGCGCGGCGCCGCCATCCGCTGGACCCGAGGGGCCGAGAAGCAGATCGAGTCGATCCGCCGGGCCCGCGAGTCGCGCGAGATCCGCGACATCAGCACCGCCGAGCAGATCCAGCGCCAGCTCGAGCAGCTCGACGTCAACCTGCAGGTACGCGCGGGCGAGGCCGGGCGCCTCTTCGGCGCGGTCACGCCCGCCGACATCGCGGGAGCGGTCAAGAGCTCCGGCGGCCCCGAGGTCGACAAGCGCCGCATCGAGGTCGGCAACCCGATCAAGACCCTGGGCGTGCACCAGGTCTCGATCCGGCTGCACGACGACGTCTCGGCCACGATCAACCTCAACGTCGTCCCGTCCTGACCGGCGCACGACTGCAGTAGCAGAGCACCACCGACCCACCAACAGGGCCGCCTCCCATGGAGGCGGCCCTGTTGCCGTGTGACCCCGCGCGAGGGGCAGGACCCGAGGCCGGTTCGGGATCCGACACGAATACGTAACGATTGATCGCCGATGAGGTCTCAAGACTGTCCGGGGGGGTCCCGACCGGTAATGATCGGCGGGCGCGTGGACGACCCGCGCTTATCCGTGGTGTTTCTGAGGAGGAAAGTAATGCGGACAAAGACACCTTTGCGGTGTGCCGCCGCAGTGGCGACGTTCGCGCTTCTCGTAGCCGCCTGTGGAGGCGGCTCAGACGGGGGGTCCGGCAACGAGAGTGGCGGCGGTTCCGAGGGCGGAGCCGGTGCCGAGGGCGGCACCCTGACCGCTCAGATGATCGAGCCGTCCGCGCTTGCGCCGGCCCAGGACTGCTACGAGTCCGAGTGCTCGAAGGTGCTGAACCTGATCAACGACCCGGTGGTCAGCGTCGACCTCGACACCGGTGAGGTGCTCTACGACGGTCTGGTGGAGAGCATCGAGACCGACGACAACACGAAGTACACCATCAACATCAAGCCGGGTCGCAAGTTCCACAACGGCGAGCCGGTCAACGCCGACGCCTTCATCCGCGCCTGGAACTACTCCGCCGACGCGGCGAACGAGACCGACACCACCGGCTTCCTCGCCAAGGTCGAGGGTTACGGCGAGGGCAAGGAGCTCAGCGGGCTCCGCAAGATCGACAACCAGACCTTCGAGGTCACGCTGGCCGATCCGTTCGCGCTGTTCCCGACGACCCTGAGCTACAGCAACGCGTTCGCCCCGATCGCGCAGGAGTGCTTCGACAACATCAAGCAGTGCAACGAGCAGCCGATCGGCACCGGTCCGTACCAGATGGACGGTGTCTGGAAGCACAGCCAGGGCGTCACGGTGACGCGCTGGGCCGGCTACCAGGGTGACAAGACCGCCAACCCGGACGTCATCGACCTGCAGATCACCACCGACCTGGTGTCGGCGTGGCGCGCGTTCCAGGCCGGTCAGATCGACATCGTCGAGCTGGACCCGACCATCTACCAGGAGGCCACGGCCACCCTGGGCGACCGGGTGCTGCTGTCCGAGACCGGCAACTTCACCTACATGGGCTTCCCGACCACGACCGCGCCCTTCGACAACGTGAAGATGCGTCAGGCGGTCTCGATGGCCTTCGACCGTCAGCTGATCATCGACCAGGTGCTCAACGGCATCTACACCCCCTCCGAGGGCATCACGCCTCCGGTCATCCCGGGTGCGCAGCAGGACGCCTGCGAGTACTGCCAGTACGACCCGCAGCGTGCGAAGCAGCTGTTCGAGGAGGCCGGCGGGCAGCCCGGCATGACTCTGAACCTCTGGTTCAACGCCGGTTCGGGTCACGACGGCTGGGTCGAGGCCATCGGCAACCAGCTCAAGGAGAACCTCGGTGTGGAGTTCAAGCTCCAGGCTCGTGAGTGGGCACAGTTCCTCGAGATCCTCGACGCCGGCGACTTCACCGGCCCGTTCCGTCTCGGCTGGCTGCCCGACTACCCGAACACGGAGAACTACCTGCGTCCGATCGTGGGCACCGGTGGCGACTCCAACTACACCGGCTACTCGAACAAGCAGCTCGACGACCTCCTGGCCCAGGGTGACCAGGCGGAGACCACCGAGCAGGCGGTCGAGTTCTACCAGCAGGCCGAGGACATCGCCCTGCAGGAGCTCCCGATCCTCCCGCTGTGGGTGAGCCAGGCCCCGACGGCCTACTCGACCAACGTCGAGAACGTCACCTACAACATCGTCGACGAGGTTCCGTACAACGAGGTGACCGTGGTCCAGTGACCCCCACGGGTCAGATAGCCACCACCTTGTGGAGCAACTAGCGTGGGGACCGGGTTCCGACCCGGTCCCCACGCCGGTGCAGAGATCGTGAGGAAACGTCAATGGGCCGTTATCTGGCCAGACGACTACTGCAGTTCATCCCGGTCGTCATCGGCACGATGTTCCTGCTGCACTACATCACCACCCTGGGCATTCAGTTCAACGGCGACCCGGTGCGCGCTCTGTTCGGCGACCGGCCACCGCCGGACGCGGTGCTCGCCTCCATCCGAGACCGCTACGGACTCGATGACCCATGTCTGCAGCAGCCGGGCAACCCGTGCGTCGGCCTGTTCATCGACCGCATCGGTGAGTACCTCCGGGGCGACTTCGGCACCAGCATCCGTTTCACCGACCGGCCGATCACCGAGCTGGTGGCCGAGCGGGCACCGGTGACCATCCGCCTCACGATCATCGCGGTCGTCTTCGAGACCGTGGTCGGCATCCTGATCGGCACGATGGCGGCCCTGCGCAAGGACGGCATCGTCGACAACTCGGTGCGCGTCGTCACCACGCTGCTGGTCTCGACTCCCATCTTCGTGTTCGGCGTCCTGGTCCAGGTCTTCGGTGCCCTGGCCTTGCGGTCGTGGCTACTGGGGATCGATGCACCCCTCTGGCTGTCCGACATGTTCTCTCCGGTTTACAACGTCGATAATCCCTGGCTGAGCCTGATCGTGCCCGGGATCGTGCTCGGCGCGTTCTCACTGGCCTCGATCGCCCGGCTGACGCGCACCAGCCTGATCGAGAACCTGCGCGCCGACTACGTCCGGACGGCTCGGGCGAAGGGCTTGCCGGCGCGGCGGACCATCGGCGTACACGCGCTGCGCAACTCGCTCATCCCCGTCGTCACCTACATCGGCATCGACATCGGCGTACTCATGGGCGGCGCGGTCGTCACCGAGACGATCTTCGGTATCCCGGGGATCGGCCAGCTGGTCCTGCTATCGGTGCGTGGCCAGGACGCGCTGGTGATCATCGCGGTCGTCACGATGCTGGTCCTGGTGTTCCTCGTCGCCAACCTGATCGTGGACGTCCTGTACGCCGTCCTTGACCCGAGGATCCGCTATGACTGAGTCGACGGATTTCGCCATGGAGCCGGACCCGCGCACCGAGCCTCCCGAGTCGCCAGAGCAGCAGAAGCGCGAGATCAACCGCAGCCTGTGGGCCGACGGCTGGCGCGAGCTTCGGAGCAAGCCGCAGTTCTGGCTCTCCGTCGCCTGGGTGCTGATCGTGAGCTCGATGGCGATCTTCCCAAGCCTGTGGACCACCGGTGACCCGCTCGACAACTGCCTGCTGGAGCACGGCAGCGAAGGGCCGAGCGCGGCGCACCCCTTCGGTTTCACCTTCCAGGGCTGCGACATGTGGGGGTCGGTTGTTTACGGCACCAGCAAGTCCCTGGCGGTCGCCCTGTTGGCCACGGTCTTGACCACCGGGTTCGGCATGCTGATCGGCGTCCTCGCCGGGTTCTATCCAGGGATGGTGGACACGGTGCTGAGCCGGTTCACCGACATCTTCTTCGGCCTGCCGTTCCTGCTCGGTGCCGTGGTCTTCCTGGCGATCGTGCCCGAGCGCAACGTGTTCACAATCGCCATGGTGATCGCGCTTCTGGGCTGGACGACGATCGCGCGGATCATGCGCGGCAGCGTGCTCACGACCAAGAACCGCGACTTCGTGGAGGCCGCGCGCGGCCTGGGTGCTACCAACGGCAGGATCATCCGGCGGCACATCCTGCCCAACTCCATGGCCCCGATCATCGTGCTGACCACGATCAACCTGGGCGTCTACGTCGGTCTGGAGGCCACCCTGACCTTCCTGGGGGTGGGGTTCCAGCGCCCGAACACCACCTGGGGCCTGCTGATCGCCGAGGGCCAGCCGTATGCCATGCAGGGCGACGCGCACCTGCTGCTGATCCCGTGTGCGTTCCTGGTCGTCACCGTGCTGGCCTTCATCCTGCTCGGCGACATGCTTCGCGACGCGCTCGACCCCCGGGGACGCTGAGGAGACACCATGACCGACGCCGTGATCGAGTCCAAGAAGAACCCGGACAAGGGCGCACTGAGCCGGGTGCACTTCGACCAGACCGCGCCCCTGCTCGAGGTCGAGGACCTCAAGGTCGAGTTCCACACCCGCTACGGCGTCGCGCAGGCCGTCAACGGCGTCTCGTTCATTCTCCAGGAGGGCGAGACGTTGGGGATCCTGGGCGAGTCCGGCTGCGGCAAGTCCGTCACCGCTCAGGCGATCATGGGCATCCTCGACACCCCGCCCGCGCAGGTGGTCGGCGGCAGCATCAGGTTCCGCGGGGTCGACCTGCTCACGATGGACGAGCGCACCCGCAGGCACGTTCGCCAGAACAAGATCGCGATCATCTTCCAGGACGCCCTGTCGTCGCTGAACCCCGTCTTCACGGTCGGCTGGCAGCTCGGCGAGATCTACCGCAAGCACACCGGCGCCACCCGGGCGCAGGCCAAGGCCAAGGCCATCGAGCTCCTCGAGCTGGTCGGCATCCCCGGTGCCAAGCAGCGCGTCAACTCCTTTCCGCACCAGTTCTCCGGCGGACAGCGGCAGCGGGTGATGATCGCGATGGCACTCGCCCTCGAGCCCGACGTGATCATCGCCGACGAGCCCACGACGGCACTCGATGTGACCGTGCAGGCCCAGGTGATGCGTCTGCTGGGTGACCTGCAGAAGAGCATGCAGATGGGCCTGATCCTGATCACGCACGACATGGGCGTGATGGCCGACGTCGCCGACCACCTGTGCGTGATGTACGCCGGTCACGCGGTCGAGCAGGCCAGCGTCTACCAGCTCTACGAGCGCCCGGCGCACCCGTACACCAAGGGCCTGCTCGAGTCGATCCCACGCGTCGACCTCAAGGGTCAGGAGCTCGTGGCGATCAAGGGTCTGCCGCCGGTGCTCACCAACCCGCCACCGGGCTGTGCCTTCCACCCGCGGTGTCGGTTCGCCCGTGACCGGTGCAAGGAGGAGCATCCCCCGCTGTACGACGTACCCGGCGACCGGCGGAGCGCCTGCTACTACTGGGAAGAGGTGCTGGAGTCGTGAGCGCGTCCGACACGCAGAGCGGCGCCGAGGGTGTGCGTGCCGACTTCACCGGCGACAACGTCATCGAGGTCCGTGACCTGCGCAAGCTGTTTCCGCTCACCCGCGGCATCGTGTTCAAGAAGACCGTCGCGCATGTCAAGGCGGTCGACGGCGTCTCGTTCGACCTCAAGCGCGGCGAGACGCTCGGCATCGTCGGCGAGTCCGGCTGCGGCAAGTCCACGCTCGGCCGGCTGCTGATGGGCCTCGAGCGGGCGACCTCGGGATCGATCAAGCTGCTCGGTGAGGAGATCACCACGCTCAGCCCGGGCGGGCTGCGTCGCGCGCGCCGCAACATCCAGATGGTGCTGCAGGACCCGTACTCCTCCCTCGACCCGCGCATGACCGTGGGCGACATCGTCGGCGAGCCGTTCGACATCCACACCGACGTGGTGCCGAAGAAGGGCCGCCGCAAGGCCGTCCAGGACCTGCTCGACGTGGTCGGGCTCAACCCCGATCACATCAACCGCTATCCGCACCAGTTCTCCGGTGGGCAGCGCCAGCGCATCGGCATCGCCCGCGCGCTGGCCCTCAAGCCCGAGGTGATCGTCTGTGACGAGCCGGTCTCCGCGCTCGACGTGTCGGTGCAGGCCCAGGTCGTCAACCTCTTCGAGCGGCTGCAGAACGAGTTCGCGCTGTCGTACGTGTTCATCGCCCACGACCTGTCAGTGGTGCGGCACATCGCCGACCGCGTCGGCGTGATGTACCTCGGCAAGGTCGCCGAGCTCGGCAACGAGGACGAGATCTACGAGCACCCGACCCACCCGTACACGCAGGCGCTGCTGTCCGCGGTGCCGGTGCCCGACCCGCTGCTGCGCGGCCACCGCGACCAGATCGTTCTCGAGGGCGACGTGCCGAGCCCGGCCAACCCGCCGTCGGGTTGTCGCTTCCGCACCCGGTGCTGGAAGGCCGAGGAGATCTGCGCGCACGAGGAGCCGCTGCTCATCGACCGTCCGGGCTCCACGCATCCGTCCGCCTGCCACTTCGCCGCCGAGCGCGACGTCATCCACGCCATCGACTGACCCGCCCGGAGGGGAACTCAGCGGTAGGCGCCGGTGACCATCCAGGCCGTTGACCGCTCGCGCAGCACCAGCGTCACCAGTCGCGCGAGCATGAACCCGGAGAAGGCCGCCCACAGCCACATCAGGCCGGCGTCGGTCACCTGTACGGCGTACGCCAGCGGCGCGAAGCACACCAGCGTGACCACGCCCGCCCAGGCCAGGTAGCGGCCGTCGCCGGCCCCGATCAGCACACCGTCGAGCACGAAGACCACACCGGAGACCGGCTGCTGGACGGCGACGAGCACGAGTACGCCGGCCAGCAGCTGCTGGACCTCGGCGTCGCCGGTGAACAACGGGCCGAGCACGCCGCGCAGCGCCAGCAGCCCCAGTGCGAACACCACCCCGCTGCCGATGCCCCACCAGATCAGCCGGCGGGTCACTGCCGCGGTGGCCTCCAGGTCACCGGCTCCCAGTGACCGTCCCGTCATCGCCTGCGCGGCGATCGCCAGCGCGTCCAGCGCGAACGTGAGGAACGTCCAGATCGTGAAGGCCAGCTGGTGAGCCGCGATCGAGGTCGCACCCTGCGCGGTGGCGACGTAGGTGGTGAGCAGCAGGGCCGCCCGCAACGTCAGCGTGCGCACGACCAGGGGGACGCCGGTGCGCCCGACGAGCCGCACGCCCTGCAGGTCCGGCAGCAGCCCGGCACCGTGCCGCCGCGCCCCACGCACGACCACGGCCAGCAGGGCCAGCGCGGCACCGGTCTGCGCGAGCACCGTGCCCCACGCCGAGCCTGCGATGCCCAGGTCGAGGCCGTAGACCAGCAGCACGTTGAGCCCGATGTTGGCCAGGCTGGCGGCGACGGCCACGACCAGTGGTGTCTTCGTGTCGAGCAGCCCGCGCAGCACCCCGGTGGCCGCGAGCACGACGAACATCGACGGCAGCCCGAGCGCGGAGATCCGCAGGTAGGTCACGGCGTACGGCGCGACCTCCGCGGCGGGGTCGAACAGCTCCACCAGCGGCGTGGCCAGGGTGAGGCCGATGACGGCCATCAGGGCACCGAGCGCGAGCGCCAGCCAGATGCCGTCGAGTCCCTGGCGCAGTGCCGCCCGGCGGTCACCGGCACCGACGCTGCGCGCGACCGAGGAGGTGGTGCCGTAGGCGAGGAAGACGAACAGCCCGAGCAGCGTCTGCAGGAGCGCCGCGGCGACGCCGAGACCCCCGAGCTGCGCGGTCCCGAGGTGCCCCACGATCGCCGCGTCGGCGAGCAGGAACAGCGGCTCGGACACCAGCGCCGCGAAGGCCGGCACGGCCAGTCTGAGGATCTCGCGGTCGGTCAGGTTGGGGAACGTCACCTCGGTCGCCCTCGTGCTCCCCTGGTAGGCCGTGTGGGTCCCGGCTGTGTCGGTGTCCCGCCCTCGAAAAACTGCTCCGCGAGTGTATCCGCTGCCTGTGGGCAAGACGGCGTGTCGGGTGCGCGGACGGCCGACGCTACCCCGGAGACGAAGAAACTCGAAGATATTTTCGGTCCACACCTCGTGGATCACGAACCCGCAGGCCAGACGGGGTGGGCGGGCCTCGGCCGAGGGACTTTCCACAGGTGTATACCCAGCCTGTGCACACGCTTTTCGTAGTTGTCCCCAGGCCCTCCCCAGCTTTCCACAGGGGGTTGTGCGTGGGTCGCTTCCGTCGTCGCCGTCGAGACCGTAGCGTCTCCACCGGTCCTGGCACGGGACTGTCGGTGGATGCCCCTAGTGTCGAACATGTGTTCGTCGCTGCGCTGGAGAGGGAGGTCGGAGTGAGCGTCGCCGAGTTCCCCGGCCACCACCCGTCCGACGACTACCCAGGCCAGGTCTCCCAGCTCGACCGCACCCCGCCGCAGGACCACGTCGCCGAGCAGAGCGTCCTCGGGGCGATGCTCATGTCCAAGGACGCAATCGCCGACGTCGTCGAGTCGCTGCGTGGCACCGACTTCTACCGGCCGGCGCACGAGACGGTCTTCGATGCGATCCTCGACCTGTACGGCCGGGGCGAGCCCGCGGACGCGGTGACGGTGGTCGCCCAGCTGCAGCGCAGCGGTGAGCTGGGCCGGATCGGCGGAGCGCCGTACCTCCACACGCTGGTCGCCGGCGTGCCGATCGCGGCCAACGCCGGCTACTACGCCGAGATCGTGCGCGAGAAGGCGATCCTGCGCCGCCTGGTCGACGCCGGCACCCGGATCGCGCAGTGGGGCTACTCCGGCGAGGGCGAGATCGACGACGTGGTCGACCGCGCCCAGGCCGAGGTCTACAACGTCACCGACAAGCGCACGTCGGAGGACTACGCCCCGCTGTCGGACATCATGGAGGCCGCGCTCGACGAGATCGAGGCGATCAGCAACCGCGACGGCGCGATGGTCGGCGTACCCACCGGGTTCGCCGACATGGACGAGCTCACCAACGGCCTGCACCCCGGCCAGATGATCATCCTCGCCGCCCGCCCAGCGATGGGGAAGTCGACGCTGGGGCTCGACATCGCCCGCTCCGCGTCGATCAAGCACGGCATGTCCAGCGTGATCTTCTCGCTGGAGATGAGCCGCAACGAGATCACCATGCGGCTGCTGTCGGCCGAGGCGCGGATCGCGCTCAACGCCATGCGCAATGGCCACATGACCGACGACGACTGGTCCCGGCTGGCCCGCAAGATGGGTGAGGTGTCCAGCGCGCCGCTGTTCATCGACGACTCGCCCAACATGACGATGATGGAGATCCGGGCCAAGGCCCGCCGGCTCAAGCAGCGGCACGACCTGCGGCTGATCATCGTCGACTACCTGCAGCTGATGCAGAGCGGCAAGCGGGTCGAGAGCCGTCAGCTGGAGGTGTCGGAGTTCTCGCGGCAGCTCAAGCTGCTGGCCAAGGAGCTCGAGGTCCCGGTGGTCGCGATCTCCCAGCTCAACCGCGGTGCCGAGCAGCGCACCGACCGGCGGCCGATGCTCAGCGACCTGCGCGAGTCCGGGTCGCTGGAGCAGGACGCCGACATGGTGGTGCTGATCCACCGCGAGGACGCCTACGAGCGCGAGTCGACCCGCCCGGGCGAGGCCGACCTGATCGTGGCCAAGCACCGCAACGGCCCCACCGCCAACGTCGTCGTGGCGTTCCAGGGCCACTACTCCCGCTTCGTCGACATGGCCCACTAGCCGGGCTGCGGCTGTCGTTGGTCACGTCGGTGGCGCGATCCGCGGGACCGACCGATCGCGTGCGACGGCGGCC
>DATMEB010000046.1:0-18478 GCA_035557095.1 Nocardioidaceae bacterium
TGCCCGGCACACCACCCCGCCAGGTCGCACCCACCACACCGAACCCCTGCACCGGCTGCGGCGCACTCACCGCAGCCAGATGAGGCGAACCCCGCCGATCCGCATCCGGCACCGGCACCTCACGCACCCTCGGCGTCACCGAATCAGCCTCCACCGGACTCACCAACGTCGCCGCACCAACAGCCGACTGCGCGCCGACGGGGGCTTTCCAGAACACGGGTGAGGGTGCACCCCTGGCCGGCGCTGATGGCGCAAACGGGGTGACGAGCGAAGCGACGACAGCAACAGAGGCGACGGCGCCGATCGTCGAGATGGCTGGCCTGAACCGAAAAGGCATGATGCTCCACGAATGGTCGGGGTGGACTCGGGCAGGACTCCCTCCCGGTAGCAAGCGGAGTGCCGCGGCGGATTTGAGCGCAGGCGGCCGAACAGTGCGCACGGTCGGCGGCTGCCGTGAAACCCACGTAACACCCGAGCGGTTCCGCTCTACTGGCAACACACGAGCGAGTATCCGGCGAGCACTCAGGTTCGGCCGGTATGTGCCTTCTCGATGTGTTCGCGGCCCGGTTTTGCACAGCGTTGACGGTGAAGGTGGCCGAGCGAATCCGAGACGTCTCGGGACCAAGGTCGGGGCGCCTCGACAAGCCAGGTCGCAGTTGGGGCAACCCATCGAGACGATCGCATCGCCTGGCAGGGCCGCGTCTGGCTTGCCAGCCTGGCCCGATGTAGCTCTTCCAGTACGTGCCCACTCCTGGTAAGCCCTGGTGTTCGCCTGCGGTCCCGGGCCGGTGACATCGGCTATCGGCGCGTCAAGCCTGTCGGTCGCGGGTGGCCCGAACGGGTCAGGCGGTGCTTGCCGACCCCAACCAGCCTTGTCGCTGGTGTGACGCGGTGCGAGGACTGTGCTCAGTGCGGGTCCGTGGGGGGTCGTGAGTTGCCTGGGGAGGCGGCTGAATTTCAGCACGTGGGGAGCAGTCATGAGTAGAACCTTGAGTTTGTGGCGTCGTCCGTTGGCGGTGGCCGCGGTCGCATCACTGGCGTTGTCGTTGCCGGCGGTCGCCAGCGCCCGAGATGACGACAACAAGTCGCAACGCCTGAGCAGCTTCGGGCGGATGTTTCCGAAGCTGGACGGCTTTGTGCCCTCCGATCAGGCGTTGACCGATCTGGTGCAGACCCAGCTGGACCCGGGCGCCGATGAGCTCGACAACGAGGGCGTGCCCGCTGGCTTCACCTACTTCGGCCAGTTCATCGACCACGACCTGACCCGCAACCTCGACCCGCTGCCGGCGGCACAGCTGGACCCGACCACGCTGAAGAACTTCCGCACGGCGCGCTTCGACCTGGACTCGGTGTACGGCGGCGGTCCAGCCAAGAGCCCTCAGATCTACGAGGAGGACGGCAAGCACCTGCTGGTGCAGGAGGAGAACGAGAACGGCGTACCCGACCTCGTGCGTGACGAGAACGCCGGGGCGGTTCTGGTCGAACCGCGCAACGACGAGAACGTGATCATCGCCCAGCTGCACCTGGCCGTGGCGAAGTTCCATAACCGGCTGGTCGACGAGGGGGCATCGTTCAAGCGGGCCCAGCAGCTCACGCAGTGGCACTACCAGTGGGTGGTCGTCAACGACTACCTGCCCCACGTGGTCGGACAGCGCGCGGTCAACCGTTTCCTGGACGGAACCAAGGTCCGCCGGGAGTTCTACAAGCCCGGCAACCCGAACGCACCGATGACTCCGACCGAGTTCTCCACTGCGATCTTCCGCTACGGGCACTCCCAGGTGCGCGACTCCTACGAGGTCAACGACCTGTCCGAGGAAGAGCCCATCAAGGTCTTCGACCTCACCGGGGCCCCGGACCTGCGCGGCGGCCAGCACCTCACCGAGCTGACACACATCGACTGGAGTGAGTTCTTCGAGATCGACGGCGCCCAGGAGTTCGAAGGCAACCTGTCACGCCAGCTCGACACCAAGATCTCCGAGTCGCTGTTCAACCTGCCACTGGGGGCACCCGGGCTGCCGAGCAACGGCACGAACATTCTGGCTCAGCTGACCCTCATCCGTAGCGCGCGTTACGACATCCCCAGCGGTCAGGACGTCGCCCGAGCGATGGGCATCAGACCCATCCGCAACAGCGTGTTGGGGTTGGGCGCTGAGTTCAACGGTGAGGCCCCGCTGTGGTACTACATGCTGGCCGAGTCCGAGCTCAAGCAAGACGGGGCGATCCTGGGCAAGGTTGGTGGCCGCATCATCGCCGAGGTCTTCCTGAACCAGCTCGCGGTCGACCGCGACTCGTATCTCAACTTCAAGCACAGTGGTCGCGGGAAGCGCGTCTTCCGGCCCACCGTCGAGCATCAAGGCGAGTTCACCATCGGTGACTTCCTCACCTTCGCCGGCGTCGTCGAGCTCGAAGAAGAGGAAGAGGAAGAAGGGCTGACGCCCTAGCCGGGCAGCTACGCGACCGATCCACCGGCCGAACGTTGCAGAAGTTCGGTCGGTGGATCCGCGGCCGTCGCAGGTCCCGAACGACGGCCCCTCCACGAGCGTTTCCCGTGATGATCGGCGTCATCCCGTGGTGGGCTCGCGGGGAAGCCTTCAGAAGCGAGCCCTGACTGTGCAGCGCTGTCCGTCGCCGAGCCGCACCGCTCGCACCCGCACAAGGCCGCGGCGGTTGGACGCCAGCTTGTGTGCGGTGAACGAGCCGCTGCGACCACGGGTCGCGCGCACGACCTGGTGCACGCGGCGACCGGACTTGAACATGGTGACCTCCCAGCGCTGCCCGCGCCGGTTGGCGTCGACCTGGAAGTCGATCTCCATCGTGCCCCGGTTCTCCGGCGACAGCGTCAGGTCCGTCCGCGCCGCCCCGTTGCAGTTCCCGGTGCGCGTGACGTCGCCGTCGTTGGCCACCGCGGGGGTGGCAGCGGCCACGCTGAGTCCCAGGGCAGCGGCCGCAACGGAGACGGTCATCTTGGTGATGCTCTTCATGGGGGTTCCCATCCATAGACCGGATGTGCGGCCGGTGCGTCATCGCAACGGATTTCCGCTGCTGTCCTCAGCCTCATCCCCTGGTGCAGCCGGCACAACGCGACATCAGTCGCGGGACGGGTCTCGGTCACGGGCTGTGGCCTCCCGAGCTCGCTCCCCCTCAGCAGGGCGGCCGCTTCGCGCAGCGGGAGAGTTCCTCCGCCTACGCGAGAGGCTTGCTGGCGCGCATCTGTTCGGCCCCCTGCACACTGGCGCGGTCACGGCCATGCCCACCGTGCCAGTCCAGGCACAACACCGTCGCGTCATCGCTCAGGTCCTGCCCGGTCGCTTCGAGAGCGCGGTCGGCCATTGCACGAACCGCCTCTCGCGGGTGCAGCGACCTCGTGCCCCGAATCGCGCTGGGAAGATCGATACCGGCAGCCTTCCGTTCGAGCATGCCGTCGGTCACGAGCACCAACCGGTCTCCCGGTTCCAGACCGAGAGGGCTCGCCCGATACGTGGTGTCGGGGAACAAGCCGAGCGGAGGGTCGGCGGGCAGGTCGATGGCGGTGACCTCCGAGCCTCGGGCCAGATACGGGGCGACATGGCCGGCGTTGACCAGGTCCATCGACCCGGTGCGCAGGTCGAGGCGACCGATCAGTCCCGTCACGAAGTCCTCGAGCGCGCTGCGGGCTGAATGCTCGGCCAGTGCCGTGTTGGTCAGCCTGACCTGTTCCAGCAGTGTCGCGCCCTCGTTGCGGGAGTTCCGCAGGCTTCCGACGCACAGGGTGGCATTCAGAGCCGCGGCGACGCCGTGACCCATCGCGTCTGTGACCGAGAGGTGCAGTGCGTCGCGTGCCAGGTTGAAGTCGAGGGTGTCTCCGGCGATGGTGGCTGCCGGCTCCAGCCAGCCTGCGAGGGTGAAGGCCCCGGCCTCACACGTCTGCGGCCCGGGAAGCAGCCCGTTCTGGATCTCCGCAGACAGGCTCAGGGGTCGGGTGCGCTGTCCCCACTCGTACAGGTCGGTGTGCCGGCGGTTGGCGATCACCACGAACGCCAGCACGTGCGCGAGTACGGCGATCTCGTCCACCGTCTCGGCGTCGGGTTCATCGGCGACGAACAGCTCCAGGAGACCGATGACCTCACCGCGTTCGGTCACGGGAGCGAGCACCCGCCACTGGCCCGAAAGTTCAGGTTCCGTACGGGTTCCGCCCGGGGACAGGACCCTCACGGTCTGGCTGCGCACTGCTTGTTCTTCCGGCCCTCCGTCAAAGGGCAGTACCGTCGCGGACTCCTCGGCATCTCGCCGCTCCCCCTCCGCAGGGGCCTTGCCGCCGTTGCCTCCCCCCGCGTCGTGCCTTCGAACGTGTGCGAGGCGCACCAAGGCCCGCCCGGAGAGGTCGGCAATGAGGAAGGACACCGCCGTAGCGCCCGTCGCCAGCGCGAGCTCACGGGTGACCGCCTCCACAGACTCCACCGGGGAGGCAGCCTCTGCGGCGTCCAGCACGCTTCCCAGGGCTCGTGTGCCTTCGCCCCTCTTCATTTCACGAGCATATGAGCGACGACGCCGGCGCGAGCGGGTTTGTGGAACGACGTGAGGGGCATAGTGCTCCGCGACGGGCCAGGCCACGGACAGCCATCGCCCAGAGATGGGAACCCTGGATGGCCGACGCGGTACGGCTCGTGCATGACGCTCTCGCGCCTCTACGTGCCCGCCGCTGGATCGCCCAGCGTTGCCACCAGTGGGGATGCGACGAGCTCGCCGACAGCGCTGCGCTGATGCTCACCGAGCTGGTGACCAACGTCTACCTGCACGCCGGGACCGACTGCCTGATCCAGGCCGCGTACGCACAGCCGACCCTCTCCGTCGCTGTCAGCGACGAGAACGGCTCCGAGGTCCGGCACGACGCTGCCTCCGACAGCGCCGAGGACGGACGCGGACTCGCCATCGTCGCCGCGCTCGCCGACGCCTGGGGGACACGACGAGACGGCGGCTCCAAGAGGGTGTGGTTCGCCCTGAGCGCCACCAACAGGACGTGCTGACCACCGACCCCGGGGCCGCTCGTGGACGAGCACCCTCAGCCGTGTGCGCGGTGGTGCATCCGGTGGTGCGGCAGGTGGGCGGAGCCGTCCCCGCGGATCAGGGCGACCGCGACGACCGTGCCGACCAGGCCGAGGGCGGCGTCGACGAAGAACGCCGTGCGGATGCCGTCCGCGAGGGTGTTCCCCGAGAGCACGATCGCGGTGTTCAGGCCGATCCCGATCGAACCGCCGGCGATCTGGGCCATGTAGACGATGCCGCCGGCCAGGCTGTTGTCGGAGGCGGGTACGGCCGTCACGGCGGCGGTGGTGATCGCGGAGTAGTACAGGCCGACGCCCGTGCCCATGATGACGAGGCCGGGAACCAGCAGCGCGTACGACGACCCGATCGTGAACGCGAGCCAGAGCACGCCCAGCGTCAGGCAGGCCGCACCGGTGCTCACCACGACACGAGCGCCCAGGCGGTTGTACAAGCGCCCGGCCAGGTAGGACATGCCCGCGAACAGCAGCATCAGCGGCAGCAGGCCCGCCCCGGCCTGCAAGGCCGACCATCCCTGGTCCTTCTCCGCCAGCTGCGGGACGAAGACCAGCACCGCGAAGAAGACCACCGACATCGCCGTCACGGACAGGACCGCGCTGGTGAACTGGACGCTCGCCGTCACCCGCCGCGGCACCAGGGCCGCCGCTCCGGTGCGGCGCTCCACGAACGCGAACACCCCCAGCAGGAGCACGCCGGCCACCAGCATGACCGCAACGGCCGGGTCGGTGAAGCCCTCGGCCGTGCCCACGTCGAGCCCGATCAGGATGAGGATGACCGCCGCCGAGACCGTGACGATGCCGAGGTAGTCGATGCCCGCGTGCTCGCCCGCCCGGCTCTCGCTCACATTGCGCCGGGTGATGATGATCGCGGCCACAGCGATCGGCAGGTTGATGAAGAACACCCAGCGCCAGTCGAGGAGGTCGGTGAGCATGCCCGCGATCAACGGGCCTGCCGCGTTGCCGAGGCCGGCCACGCCCAGCACCAGCCCGCCGGCGAGCCCGGCCTTCTCCGCCGGAAGCAACGCGAACGTCATGCCGAGCACCGCCGGCCACATCATTGCGCCGCCGATGCCCATCAGCGCCCGTGCGGCGATGAGCAGCTCGATGTTCGGCGCCAGCCCGCCCAGCAGCGAGAAGACGGCGAAGATCGACGCACCGATCAGGAACACCCGGCGCCGGCCGAGGAGGTCGGCCAGACGGCCACCGGTGACGATGAGCACGCCGAACACCACGGTGTAGGCGTTGATCACCCACTGCGCGCGGTTCAGCGTCGAGCCGAAGTCGTTCTCGATGTCCACCACGACCACCGCCAGCGCGGTGAAGTCGTTGGCGATGACGAAGATCCCCAGCCCCATCGCGACCAGCGCCACGACGGTGGCGCGGTCGAGTCTGCTGGCGGCACCGGTCTCGGTCATGACGTCTCTCCTCCCCCGTCCCCGGCCGATCCCCCGATCGCCCGGGCCAGACACGAGCCGATGTGGCCCGCCCCACGTCATCGTGGCACGCGTCCCGCCCGCGTGGGGCTCAACCGCGCGCAGCCGCGCTCGACCGCGAACTGAACCGAGAACCGGGGCCGGCTGCTGGATTTGACCTCACCAGCACGGCTGCTAGCCTCCACCGGTCAAGACGAAGGCCGCGGCGGAGGTCGAAAGCCCCGACGTCCGCCGAGGTCGTCTTCCTGCCCGCAGCGGGCGTGGGGCTTGGGGGCCGTCCGCCAGACTGCCGGAGTAGAACCCTGATGCGTCATCGCGCCCCCCGACATCTCCTCTTTCTCAAGTTCCTCAAGCTCCTGAAGCTTCCCCGCGGCTCCCGCCAGCTCCTGGCGGGCCGCCGCCGCGCCGGCTGGCTGATCACCAACCAGAAGACCCGGCTGACACTGGCGATGGCCTCGGTCATGGTGCTGACCTGCGCGGCGTTCGTCGCGGCCACCGAGCTCCCCGACGACGACAGCGTGGCGGCGACCGACGTGCCCACGTACGCCGCGCAGCCGATGCGCTCCGGCACCGCCGACCAGGTCTCGCGCTCGAGCGAGCGGGCGCCGCTGGACCTGCCCTACGGCTCCCCCACGCAGGACTCGCCCGACCAGCAGGCGCCGGCTCCCGCGCCCGAGGACCCGCAGCCGGGCCCCGACGGCACCGGCGTACCGTCGCCGGACCCCGACGGCGAGCCCGCGACACCCGCTCCCGAGCCCGCCCCGGTGGCGCCGCCGGAGCTACCGAGCCAGACCCCCACCACGGACGACCCCGGCGCCGGTCTCGACGTGTCGTCGCCTCCGTCGCTGGAGGTGCCCATGGGCGCCCCCACCGGGCCGTCCGACGGCACCGAGGAGTGGCCCACCGAGGCGCCCGCGGACGAGTCGTCCGAGGACTGGGAGGACGGCGGGTACGACGAGGAGTACGACGGCGAGGAGGAGTCCCCGACGCCGACTCCGACGCCCGCGACCGCCGACCAGACGGCACCGGAGACCGAGATCGTCTCCAGCCCGACCGCCAGCGGGTCCGCCCTGGCCGCGTCGTCGTTCGAGTTCGCCGCGAACGAGTCGGCGACGTTCAGGTGCAGTGTCGACGGACAGGCCTACGTACCGTGCGGCTCGCCCACCGAGTACGGCGACCTGGGTCCGGGCTGGCACACGTTCGCGGTGCAGGCCACGGACGCCGCCGGCAACGCCGACCCCAGTCCCGCACAGACGAGCTGGCTGGCCACGGGGGCGGACTCCGCGCCCCTGGTCGGCGAGGTGACGCCGACGGAGGACTCGGTGCTCCCCTGACCCCGGCAACCTCGCGGTCAGGCACGCGGGGACCGGGCGGAAGTCCGGTCACCTACACTCGGCAAGCGTGATCTTCAAGCGCGTGGGCGAGGGACGCCCCTACCCCGAGCACGGCATGCGGCAGCGCGACTGGGCCGCCCTGCCACCACGCCAGATCCGCCTCGACCAGCTGATCACCACCAAGGACACCCTCGACCTGGAGACTCTCCTGGCCGAGGACTCCACGTTCTACGGCGACCTGTTCGCCCACGTCGTCGAGTGGAACGGCGACCTCTACCTCGAGGACGGACTCCACCGCGCGCTGCGCGCGGCGCTGCAGCAACGAAATGTGCTTCACGCCCGGGTACTTTCGATAGCAGGATGACCGCGAGCCCCGACGGGGAGGGGACAGCCGTGGCACGCAAGATTCGCACCGCAGCCACCATGGCCGCGCTCACGGGGCTGCTGCTCGCCGGCGCGTACTTCGGATGGGTGGGCATGACCGAGGGCTGGCTCGGCGGCGACGGTACGGCGACCGCCGAGAACGCCTCGACCGAGACCTGCTCCACGCCGCCGCCGGTGACCGTGCGTTCGCGCAGGATCCGGGTCAGCGTCTACAACGCCGGCGCACCGGGTGGTCAGGCCACCGAGGTGATGGCGGCGCTGGGCGACCAGGGGTTCATCCAGGGGGTGCTGACCGACGCGCCCCCGCCCATCGCCGTACGCGGCATCGTGCTGTGGCCGGGCAGGGCCAATGAGGGAGCGGTCCGGCTGGTACGCCGGCAGTTCCGCAACGCGCGGGTCGCACCGGAGCGGCGGCCGCTGGGTCCGGGCGTCAACGTGCTGGTCGGACAGGAGTTCGGCGACCTCGCGCGCAACGCGCCCCGACGGATCGACGTGCCCCAGCCCGAGGTGTGCTGACCGGTCAGGCGAGCCCGCCGGAGCGGCCGTCCTCACCGAACCATTGCGCCAGCCGGCCGGCCCGGCCGACTGCGCGCAGGCGTTCCTCGGTCGCCTCCCGGACCTGTCTGGGGGTCACCACCAGCAGGTCGTCGCCGGTACGCAGCACCTTGCGTCCGTCGGGAACGAAGCTCTCGTTACCGCGCACCACCAGCGACACGGATGCCCCCTGCGGCAGCCGCAGCTCGCCGACCTCGACGCCGTGCAGGTGCGAGCCGGCGGGGATGCGCACCTGCAGCAGGTCCGCGGACAGCCGGTCCAGCGGTGCGGCCTCGACCTCGACGTCGCGGGCCTCGCCACGGGTCGTGATACCGAGGCGGTAGGCCATCCAGGGCAGCGTGGGCCCCTGCACCAGGGTGTAGAAGATGACCATCACGAACACCAGGTCGAACAGGTCGTCCGACCCGGTGACTCCCTCGGCCAGCGGGATCGTTGCGAGCACGATGGGGACGGCACCGCGCAGGCCGGCCCACGCCATGAACACCTGCTCACGCCACGGCAGGTTCGCCGGGATCGCGCACGCCGCGACCGACAACGGCCGGGCCACGAACGTGAGCAGCGCACCGGCGGCCAACCCGAGCACGACGTTCTCGGCGGTGATCCGTC
Organism: Nocardioidaceae bacterium; assembly: GCA_035557095.1. Taxonomy (GTDB): domain Bacteria; phylum Actinomycetota; class Actinomycetes; order Propionibacteriales; family Nocardioidaceae; genus JALZDI01. Next base: position 9,352 of record DATMEB010000046.1, read on the forward strand.
CCGGCGACGCGAGCAGGCCGAGCATCACGAACAGCCCGATCTGCGCCAGCCACGCCACGCCCTCGCTGAACGAGCGGGTCGCCAGCCGGTGCGGCAGCTCCGCGTTGCCGAGCACCAGCGCGGCGACGTACACCGCGGCGAAGCCGCTGGCATGCACCGCGGCCGCACCGGCGTACGCGAACACCGCGAACGCCAGCACCGCGATGGGGTACAGCCCCGACGACGCGAGCGCGACCCGCCGCAGCACCCACGCACCGGCCCAGCCGACGGCGAGGCCGGCCGCGACACCGGCGGTCAGCTCGTAGAACGCGATGCCGACGACCGCCAACGGACCGTGGTCGGCGAACGCACCGGTGCTGACCAGCGTGACCAGCAGGACCGTCGGTGCGTCGTTGAGACCGGACTCGGACTCCAGCGCGCCCGCCAGCCGGCGCGGCAGCGGCACCTGCCGCAGCACGCTGAACACCGCGGCGGCGTCGGTCGGTGACGTGACCGCACCCAGCAGGACGGCGATCTGCCAGTCGAGTCCGAGCAGGTAGTGCGTGAGCACGGCCATCAGGCCGACGCTGACGGCGACCCCGGCGCTGGCCAGCGCGCCGCCGAGCCGGATCGACGAGCGCACCTCCGACCATCGCGTGGTCAGACCACCCTCGGCCAGGATCAGCGCCAGGGCGCCGAAGCCCAGCGCGTGCGCGAGCGCGGCGTCGTCGAACGGGATGCCCAGGCCGGACTCGCCGAGCGCGACGCCCATCAGCAGATAGACCAGGAGGCTGGGGAGTCCCGCTCTCACCGACAACCGGACGGCAAGGATCGAGGCCAGGAGGACGGCGGTCCCGACGAGGAGGTAGTCGTCGAGCTGCTCTACGGTCACACGAGTCCCTCAGCGTCGTCGGCCCGATGCGGCAGTCTACCGTTGGCGTTCATCAGGTGCCGCCCATGACCATGGAGCATGACTGTGGTGCACGACCACACACTGCATGACCCCGCGAAGGGACTTGCCGTGGCCAGCCGGGCGGCGGTCCCACCCTTTCACGTCATGGACCTGCTGGCCGCAGCGTCGACCCGTCAGCGCACCCACGGCGACGTGCTGAACATGGTCGCCGGGCAGCCGTCGACACCGGCACCGAGGCCGGTGCGAGACATGGCAAAGCAGGCCCTCGACAGTGACGTGCTCGGCTACACGGTTTCCCTGGGCATCCACGAGCTGCGCGAGGCGGTCTGCGGGCACTACCGCCGCGTCTACGACCTCGACGTGTCCGCGGACGAGGTCGTGGTCACCACCGGGTCCTCCGGCGGGTTCCTGCTCGGCTTCCTCGCCGCGTTCAACCCCGGCGACCGGGTGGCGATGGCCCGCCCCGGCTACCCGTGCTACCGCAACGTGCTCACCGCGCTCGGCTGCGAGGTGGTCGAGCTGCCCTGCGGTCCGGCCAGCCGGTTCCAGCCGACGGTCCAGATGCTCGACTCGCTGCCGCGGCCGGTCCAGGGTCTGGTCGTCGCGAGCCCGGCCAACCCGACCGGCACGATGGTCGCCCCCGATGAGCTCGCGGCGCTGGCGACCTGGTGCGAGGACCACGGCGTCCAGTTGATCAGCGACGAGATCTACCACGGCATCGAGTACGCCGAGCCGAAGATGCACTCGTGCGCCTGGTCGACCTCGCGTGAGGCGGTCGTCTACAACTCGTTCTCCAAGTACTTCTCGATGACTGGCTGGCGCCTGGGCTGGATGCTCGTCCCCGAGCGGCTGCGACGCGCGGTCGACGTACTCACCGGAAACTTCACCATCTGCCCGCCGGCGCTCTCCCAGCACGCCGGGCTCGCGGCGTTCACCCCGGAGTCGTACGCCGAGGCCGACTCGCACGTCGCCCGCTACGCCAAGAACCGCGCCCTGCTGCTCGAGGGCCTGCCGCGGCTGGGCATCACCGAGCTCGCGCCGGCCGACGGTGCGTTCTACGTGTACGCCGACGTGTCGCACCTGACGGTGGACTCGATGGACTTCTGCCGTCGACTGCTGGCCGACACCGGGGTCGCGACTGCTCCGGGTGTCGACTTCGACACCGAGTCCGGCGACCTGTTCGTGCGGCTGTCGTTCGCCGGCGCGACCGACGAGGTGGAGGAGGCGCTCGACCGGCTCGAGGCCTGGCTGCCCGGGCCGCCCCGAGCGACGTAGGCCGGAGTACTGAAGCCTGCTGCGGCTAGCGCTGCGCGCGCAGCCAGCCGGTCCGGACGTGACCCATCCGCATCCGTTGCGGGTGGTCACCGACCGCGCGACGGCCGACCTCCTTGCCGGTGGCGTAGGAGATCGCGGAGACGCGGTCGCTGCCGCTCCACGACACGAAGCAGTACCGCCCGCTGGGGTCGCGCGTCGCCCAGTACGGCTTCTTCCCGGCACGGACCAGACCGTGGTGGCCGAGCGTGCGGCGGGACACGACCGTGGCGTAGTCCGACATCGTGCCGGCGACGCACAGCCTCGTCCCCCGGCGGTTCATCGCGATGCCGTGGTGGGCGGAGTCGAGCAGGTACTGCTCGCGCGGCATGTCCTCGACGTGGTCGGCGACCGGCAGCCTGGCGACGCGGCGTACCCGGTCCTGTCGCCGGTCGTACTCCACGAACCCGTGGAAGAACGAGACCTGGAAGTACACGAAGCGCTCGTCGGGCGAGAACGTCATCGGCCGGACCGCTGAGCTCATGTCCGGGTGGCCCGCCTGGTCGAGCTTCCGGCCCATGTCGATGCGCCGGAGCACCTCGTGCGTGTCGGCGTCGACCACCTGGAAGTAGCGCTCTCCCTTGGTGCTGTCGAGGGCGGGCTGATCGGCGGGTGTGTAGACCATCCCGATGCTGGCGTTGAAGATGCGCTCGCCGTTCTCGGAGTAGACGTTCTCGTGCGGGGAGTCGCCGGTGGCGAATCTGCCCAGCTCGCTGCCGGTGCGGATGTCGAGCTCGTGCACGACGTTGCCGGTCGAGGCCGAGACCGCGACCCGGCGCCCGTCCGGCGATATCGCCATGTGGTCGGAACGCTGCCCGTCGACCTTGAACCGCCAGGCCAGCCGACCCGTGGAGATCCGGATTGCGACGACGTCGGCGAGGCTCGGTCGCGACACGACGAGCAGGCGACCGTCGCGAGTGGTGTACATGTCGTCGACGTACTGGTCGTGGCCCTCACCGACGAGCTGGCGGATGCCGAGGTAGTAGCCCAGGCGCACCGGGTCGGCGTAGATCTCGTTCATCCGCTTCTCGATGTCGGGGATCACGTTGATCCGGCCGAGCCTGCGCAGGCGGGAGTCCGGCGTCACGACGTCGACGGTGCCGTCCCAGTTGTTGCCGATGAACAACACGCTGCGGGTCGCGGGTGCGGCCGACTCGGATGCACCGGAGGTGGCAGCCGGTGCGGCGACGCCGGCCACACCCACGACGAGCGCCACGACGATGGCCACGAGCGTCCTGCGGGAAGTCATTCGAACCGCCTCCGTCGACGTCACACCGGGCGGCTGTGGACCAGACGCCGTGCACGGACCCGTGGGTTACTCCTGCGTAACGACGATCGCGGTGTCGACGTCACGGACGCGTCTCCCCCGGACTGCCACGGGGTGGGCAGGGCCACGCACTGTCGGCTGGGAGCCTCGGCACGGATGTGACTCATGGTGAACGGTTGAGCACAGCCGGGTTTGGGCGTAGAAGGGAACCGAGGCCTCGTCGAGCTGTACCCGCGTCCGCCCGGGCCTCATTCGTGCGGCACCGCGCCGGCGCTGCACCGCCTAGGGAGGGGTCACCGATGGCAGCACAGTCACGCGAACCGGACGGCGGGGTCTCCGCGTTCCACGCCGATGGGCCGGCGACCTTCTGCGTGCGCTGCACCATGGGCTGCGCGGTGGTCGTGGCCACCGGCGAGATCGACCTGTACACCGCGCCCGCTCTGCGCGACTCGCTGGTCAAGGCCGGCGAGTCCTCCAGCCGCATCGTCATCGACCTCACCGACGTGACCTTCGTCGACTCGACCGGGCTCGGTGTCATGCTCGGTGCGCTGGGGCGTGCCCGCGACACCGATCGTTCGGTGTCGCTCGTCGGCCCGACCGACATGGTGAAGCGAGTCCTGCAGATCACCCACCTCGACCAGGTGTTCCCGACCTACGCGCTGCTGGACGAGGCGCTCACCAGCCGTCCGAGGAGCGACCTGCAGACGCTCTGACGACGCCCGGTGCGGCGTCGGTGGGGAGCCCGGCTCAGCCGCAGATGCCGAGGCGGCCGCCGGCGCATCCGCCCACGTAGGAGCTCTGGCCAACCGGCTGGATGTACTGACGGGGCCCCACCGGCTGCTCGTCGCCGGACACGTCGACGTAGACACCCCAGGCCAGGAACGCGGGCACGATCAGCAGCAGCGCCAGTCCGACGACGGTCTGGACGCTGGCCCACACGTGACTGGTGCCCACCTTGCCAATGGTGGCACCAGACATGCGCCCACCGCTGGCAATTACGGGGACTCGCACCGGCCCGAGACCGGGCGCTCGCGGTCCGCCGTGGTCAGCTCTCGGCCAGCTCGCGCAACCTCTCCCGCGGTTCGTCCAGAGAGCGTGCATGGCCCGACATCTCCGCCCACGGGTCGGCCCGCTGCGCCAGCCGGCGGGTGACCGACGTGATCGTGTGACCGTTCGGGCGGACCCTGCCCAGCTCCTCGCGTTCGATCGGCGTGGCCACCGGGGCACCGGGGCGGGCACGGACGGCGTACGCCGGAACGGCCGTCTGGGCGTACGCGTTGCGCATGTAGTCGAGGTAGATCCGGTCGCCGCGCTTGTTCTTGCGCTGCTCGGTCGTCATTCGCTCGGGCTGCCGCGCGGCCAGCAGGTCGGCCAGGTCGCGGGCGAAGTCCCTGGCCGTGTTGAAGTCAGCGGAGCGGTCCAGGACCGCCTGCACGTGGTAGCCACGCGACCCGGTGGTCTTGATGAACGGTGTCAGCCCGACCTCCGCGAGCAGGTCGGCGACGGCCCGGGTCGCGTCACGCAGCCCGGCCAGGTCGTCGGTCGAGGGGTCGAGGTCGAACACCAGCTGGTCCGGGTGCTCCAGCCGGTCGCTGCGCGACAGCCAGACGTGCGGGGTGACGCACGCCTGGTCGGCCAGGTAGACCAGGGTGCGCACATCGTCGACGACGACCTGTTGCTGGCTCCCGTCGCTGGTCTGCACCCGCACCGACTGGACCCACTCCGGGAAGTGCCCGGGGGTCTTCTTCTCGTAGAAGCCCTGGCCGTCGATGCCGTCGGGGAACCGCTGCATGTTCACCGGGCGGTCCCGCAGGTGCGGCACCATCACCTCGGCCACCGCGGAGTAGTACTCGGCGAGGTCGCGCTTGCTGATGTCGTCCTCGGGGAACAGCACCTTGTCGGGCTTGGAGATCTCCACACCCGCGACGTCCACGGCAGCCATGGCTACGCCGTACCCAGGCCGGCCGCCTCGGACGCACACCCGGGTGTCGGCGCCTCCTCGTGGTCGGCGCATCACGGGCCGTGCTCGTATCGGCCGTGTTCACGAGTCCGTGACAGCGCCAGGGCACATTCAGCATTGAGCTGTCTGCCTGCCTACGGGGGGGTCGGCGGCCACCGGTGCCCCGCCGCATGGACGCCCCCAGACGCGGCGGGGCATCGCGATGTCCGCTGCAGAACCCGGCGCGGCGCATCTGCGTATCGCCGTCGTCGGCCACGATTCGGCTACGGAGGGTAGCGCCGGAGCCCGTTCAGGAGTTTCCTGTCAAGTACACCCCGCGGCGCTCTGCTGCACAGCCGAGTGCAGGGCTCGCGCCGCGACCGTGGGGCGGGGTGGTGTGTGTGATGCAGGAACGTTCGTACTTCTGGGTCTACGACTTCGACGAGCTCGACGAGATCCGGATGACCGCCGACCTCATGATCGCGGCGTCCGGAAGCCCGCGGCACCTGTCGCAGGCGGCGATCGACCTCGCGCTCGGGCTGGGCGTGGTCCGGCGCGAGGGCGGCCGCGACCGGGACCGCACGTCCACCACCGGCCCGCCGTGCCCCCGGCCCACCCCGAACGACGGATCCGGGCCGTTGCGCCTGGTCTGAGCGAAATGCATGGCCCGGAGGGGTCAGCCCGTCGGTGTCATGACGACAGTGGTGGAAAAGTCGCACCCTGGAACCGGGAGACAGGGCATACGTGGGGGCCTTGAGCAGTGGGGTCAGTCGTGGGTGCGTCGCGTCGAGACGTGTTGAAGGTTGGGGGCTTGGGCGCTCTGGGCGCAGTCGGTCTTTCGGTCATGCCCGGGGCAGGCTCCCTCGGGGCGAAGTCCGCCAGCGACCTACCCGAGGCGTTGATGCCGAGGCCGTTCCGGACGCGGTTCGTGCGGGCCCCCGTGCTGCGGCCGCAGCGCAGCGTGCGTGACCGAGACGGAGTCTGGACCGACCACTTCGAGGTGACCGAGCGCCGCGGGCTGCTGCAGGTCGGCCCCGGAGTACGCACGACGGTCTTCGGCTACGACGGGATCGCGCCCGGCCCGACGATCAAGGTGTCTCGCGGTCGGCGGGCCGTGCTGCGTGTGCGCAACCACCTGCCGGCCACCCATCCGACGCTCGGCCAGGAGCTCACCACGTCGGTGCACCTGCACGGGTCCGCGTCGCTGCCGCAGTACGACGGCTACGCCAGCGACATCACGCCGCCGGGGTTCTACAAGGACTACCACTACCCGAACATCCAGCCCGCACGGACGCTCTGGTACCACGACCACGCCGCCCACCACACGGCACGCAACGTCTACGCCGGCCTGTACGCGCAGTACCACGTGCACGACCTTGCCGAACGCGACCTGCTGCCGCAGGGCGAGTACGACGTGGCACTGACGATCAACGACGCCGCGTTCGGCGCTGACGGCAGTCTCACGTTCGACGACCGGTCGGGATCGGGGGCGATGGGCGACGTCATCCTCGTCAACGGACGACCCTGGCCGGTGATGCGCGTCAAGCGCCGGGTCTACCGCTTCCGGGTGCTCGCCGCGGCCGCGTCCCGCTCGTTCCGGTTCGCGCTCGACAACGGCGACCCGCTGACCGTCGTGGCCACCGACGGTGGCCTGATGCCGCGTGCCCGTGACGTCGGCTGGTTCCGCGCCGCCACCGGTGAGCGCTACGAGGTGCTGGTCGACTTCCGCAGGTACCGTCCCGGCCAGCGGGTCGTGCTGCGCAACCTGTCCAACGACAACAACGTGGACTACGACGACACCGACAAGGTGATGGCGTTCGACGTCACCGACGCGCCGTTCTCCAGAAGCGACGGCACGTGGAACCACATCCCGGACCTGCTGGACGGCAGTGCGGTGATGCGGCTGCGGGAGGCCGACGCGATCCGCTCGAGACGCGACGTGCTGGACCGGACCGGTGGCCAGTGGGTGGTCAACGACCGCACCTGGGAGGACGTCATCGACAGCGACTTCCAGTTGCTCAGCGCCGACCCGAACCGTGGCGACGTCGAGTCCTGGACCATCGAGACCAAGGGTGGCGGGTGGTTCCATCCCGCGCATCTGCACATGGTGGACTTCAAGATCCTCAGCCGCGACGGCCGGCCGCCCTACGACTACGAGCGCGGACCCAAGGACACCGTCTACGTCGGGGAGAACGAGACCGTGCGCATGGTCACAAGGTTCGGTCCGCACCGTGGCCGGTTCATGGTGCACTGCCACAACCTCGTGCACGAGGACGACGACATGATGGTGCAGTACGCCGTCGGCTGGAAGCCCGGTCAGCCCGACCCCAACGACCCGATCCTCGCCGCGCCACCGCGCGTCGACGACCTCCCCCGTCGCCGCTAGCGGGTCGCGGCCGCGGCGCTCGCGTTGGTAGGGGTACCTGCGAGGCTGGTCGGGTGGGCGTCGCACTCCCGGCCGATGTTTGGCTGCAGCTGGCTCCTGACGAGGCGCCCGCACACCTGCCGCACTGGCTGCCCGCACCCGACCCGCCGCCGGCGACTGCTGCGGAGCTCGCGGCGGCCCACGACCCACCCGCGCGCGTGCCCGGCGTGCTGTGGGAGTGGCGACGACGTGGCGGAGCCTGGCAGGGACGGGTCGCCTACCGTCGGCCGATCCGCGACGTGGGCTGGATCGGTCACCGTGACTGGGTCGACGCTCGCCGGCTCTCGCCACGCTGACCCGGGCCCACGAAGACGCGGGGCCCGCCCTGGTCGTGCCCGGATCGTCTTGCGTCCAAGCAGTCCCGAACGGCAGTCGTGCCTGGACAACGCCCCCTATCGCGAAAGGAGAGGGTTCGTTTCGACGAGCACGCCGCGTGGTTGTCCGGGTGCCGGCGCGGTCCGCGGGTCACGACATGGCCACGCATCAGGCCCCGGCCGTCGACGTAAGCCGTCGCCGGGACGCACGACGGGGACTGGCCCTGTTCCTGGGGCTGGTGGCGGTGTTCGATGCCATCGTCGCGAGCCTCTGCGCCGCGAGGGCTTCGCCGACGTGTCGTTCCGCTCCGGCGGACGGCGCACCTGGGAGTCCATCGGCTTCGGTGTCGGCTTCGCGGTCGTCGTCGGAAGCATCGCCTACGGCATCGCCTGGGTGACCGGGCTGGAACGTTCGACCCCACTGCCGTGGGGCTGGTCGCCTCCGTGGTGGGTGACTCCGCATCCCCGATGGCCATCCTCCTGGTCGGGGTGGCGCTCGCGGCGACCGTCGGCACCGTCGTGGGCATGGTGGCGGCCGCCGGCGAGGAGTCGGCTGGCGCGGTTACATGCTCATTGCTCACGCGGCTGATCGACTCCGGCGTCCCGTACCCCGTCCTGGTCAGCGGACTGATCTGGGGACTCTGGCACCTTCCGCTGGTGTTCGCCGGCGTCATCTATGCCGACCAACCCTCGGCGTTCATGGACGCGGCGGTCTTCCTCGTCTCCGCGGTCGGCGCCGGCTACGTCCTGGCCTGGGTACGGCTCCAGACCGGCAGCATCTGGCCCGCCATCGTGCTGCATGCGGCGTACAACAGCGTGATCCAGAGCGCGTTCGACGCCGCGCGCGCCGGCGACGCCCCGATCTGGGTCGGCGAGGAGGCCGGCTTGCCCGTGGCAGCAGTCCTCGTGGTTGTGGCAGTCGTGATCGGCCGCCGGCAGTGGCGCATGCTGCGTGCACCCGGCACTCCGATGGGCCAGC
>DATMEB010000047.1:0-2104 GCA_035557095.1 Nocardioidaceae bacterium
TCCTACCTCGGGCCGACCCTGCGCGCAGAACGCGGAGAACGGGTCGCGGTCCGGGTCACCAACGAGCTCGAGGAGTCGACCAGCGTGCACTGGCACGGGATGCACCTGCCGGCGCGGATGGACGGCGGTCCGCACCAGCAGGTCGCACCGGGTGACACCTGGACCCCACACTGGCGCGTCGACCAGCCGGCGTCGACGTTGTGGTACCACCCGCACCCGCACGGCGAAACCGAGCAACACGTCTACCGCGGCCTCGCGGGGATGTTCATCCTCGACGACCCCGACAACCGCGCCGGCGACCGGCTGCCGCACGAGTACGGCGTCGACGACATCCCGGTGGTGGTGCAGGACAAGGACTTCGGTGACGACGGGGAGATGCGCGAGGGGGGCATCTCCCTGGGCGGCACCGGCATGCTCGGCGACACGCTGGTCGTCAACGGCACCTACGGACCGTACGTCGAGGTCACCACGACGCGAGTACGGCTGCGGCTGCTCAACGCCTCGACCGCCCGGGTCTACGACTTCGGGTTCGCCGACGATCGCGACCTCGCGGTGATCGGGTCCGACGGCGGGCTGCTGCCGGCACCGGTACGCCAGGACCGGGTCACGCTCTCACCCGGCGAGCGCGCGGAGGTCGTCGTGACCATGTGTCCGGGCGAACAGGTCGAGCTTCGGTCGTACCCGCCCGACGTCGGTGCCGGACTCATGGGCCGGTTCGCCGGTGGCAGCGACTCCTTCGACGTACTTCAGCTGCGTGCCGCAGAACGGCTGACGCCGTCACCGACCCTGCCCCGAACCCTGGCACCGGCACCCGACCTCGACGTCGACGAGGACGGGCTGCAGGAGGTCGACCGGCGCTTCGAGCTCTCCGGCCGCTCGATCAACGGCACGCAGATGGACATGTCGCGTGTCGACGAGACCGTCGAGCTCGGCGGCACCGAGGTGTGGGAGGTGCACAACCTCGACGGGATGCACCACAGCTTCCACGTGCACGACGTGCAGTTCCAGGTGCTCTCGGTCGACGACGAGGCGCCGCCTCCCGACTACGGCGGGTGGAAGGACACGATCTACCTGCGCCCGGGTTCGACGATGCGGATCGCGATGCGGTTCAGCGACTACGCCGACCCGCACACCCCGTACATGTTCCACTGCCATCTGCTCTCGCACGAGGACGACGGGATGATGGGCCAGTTCGCGGTCGTGCGTCCCGGCGAGGAGGCGGGCACGGTCGGCCACCAGCACTGATGCATCCCTGCCCGTCGGGGCTTGCTCTTCATATTCCACTCTGGCTATATTGCCGTTATGGCATCTACATTCGCCGCGCTGGCGGAGACGCGCCGCCGGGAGATCCTCGACCTGTTGCGCGCCGGGGAGCGCCCGGTGGGCGAGCTGGTGCAGCAGCTGGGGCTCGCCCAGCCCACGGTCTCCAAGCACCTCAAGGCGCTGCGCGAGGCCGGGCTGGTGGAGGTACGTCACGACGCCCAGCGACGGTGGTACCGGCTCCGGGCCGCACCGCTGGCCGAGATCGACGCCTGGCTCGCGCCGTACCGGCGGATGTGGGACTCCAGCCTGGACGCGCTGGAACAGCACCTCGACGCCTTGCCCGAGCACGCGGACGAAGGGAACGCCAGATGACACACAACGGGACGCACACCGAGCTGCACACGATCGGCGGGAAGCCGGTGCTCCGTTTCGAGCGCCTGCTCCCGCACGCACAGGAGTTGGTCTGGGCGGCGGTCACGGAACCGGACCAGATGGCGCACTGGTTCCCCGCGTCGGTGGAGACCGACCTCGTGGTCGGTGCGCCGATGCGGTTCAAGTTCGAGGGCGACGACGACCTGATGCCCGACCCCATGAGGGACGGCGAGATCCTCGAGCTCGACCCGCCGAAGGTCTACGCGTTCCGGTGGAACGAGGACGTGCTGCGGTTCGAGCTCGTCCCGCGCGAGCAGGGCTGCCTGCTCGTGTTCACCCACACGCTCGCCGGCGGAGCCCTGGGCCGGCTGGGCGCCGGTCGCAACGCGGCCGGGTGGGACACCTGCCTCGACGCGCTCGACGCGAAGCTCGCGGCGAGGGAGGAGCCACCGTCCGGCGAGTTCGGGGC
>DATMEB010000048.1:0-3178 GCA_035557095.1 Nocardioidaceae bacterium
CCGAACTCACCGTCGGCCGTGCGGAACGCCAGGATCGCGTCGTAGGTGTTGATCAGCGAGATGATGACCGCCGCGTAGAAGAAGTAGCGGTGCAGGTTCTGCCCGATCAGCGGGAACCGGGTCTCGCCGGTGTACTTCTGGTGCGGCTCGGCGACCGCGCACGCCGGGGGCGACAGCCAGAACGCCCGGTAATACGCCTTCCGGTAGTAGTAGCACGTCAAACGGAAGAGCAGCAGGAACGGCAGACTCAGGACCGCGTAGGCCGGGATGAACCAGAAGTCGGGCATGAACGTGCCGAAATGGGCGGCCTCCGGGATGCACGCGGTGGACGTGCACGGGGAGTAGAACGGCGTCAGGTAGTGGTACTGCTCGACCCAGTAGTCCTGCTTCATGGCGGTTCGCGAGACCGCATACGCGACCCACGCGAGGAGCCCGGCCGCCTGGATGGCCGGGGGGAACCACCAGCGATCGGTGCGGAGGGTGCGGGCGGCGATCGCGGCGCGGCCGGCGCCTGGATGAGGAGTCGTGGTGGTCATGCCTCGTCGATTCGCTCAGTGGCTGGTGCCATCGGAAGAGGTGGTTGCGAGGTCACCGTATGCCCGCTCGACGCAGGGACGCAAAGTCATAGTGAGGTAGCCATTCATAGCCAAAGGCTATGGTGTTTGTATGCAATTCCAGCAGCTTGCCTACTTCGCGGAGGTCGCCCGGACGCGGCACTTCACCCGCGCCGCCGACATCATCGGCGTCTCCCAGCCCACCTTGTCCAAGCAGATCCGCGTGCTCGAGAACTCGCTGGGATCACCGCTCTTCGTCCGCAACCGTGGGCAGATCGAGCTGACCAGCGCGGGCGAGGCGCTGCTTCCTCACGCACAACGCATTCTCATGGATGTCGAGAGCGCCCAGCGGTCGGTGGACGAGGTCGCCGGCCTGCGTCGTGGGCGAGTGCGGCTGGGTGCCACACCGTCGTTGTGCGACGGGCTGCTGCCCGATCTGCTCACCCGGTTCCACGATCTCCATCCGGACATCGAGCTGGAGGTGCAGGAGGCCGGTTCGCGGGTGCTCACCCGCGAGCTCGGCCAGGGCAAGCTCGACCTCGCGCTGCTGATCGTGCCGCTGGGGCCGGACAGCGCCATCGAGACGGGAGCCATCGAGACGACGTCCATCCTGCGGGAGCGCCTCGTCCTGGCGAGTCCGGCCGACGCCGACCTGCCCGACGTCATCGGCGTTGGCGCGCTGCGCGACCTGCCGCTCGTCATGTTCCGCGAGGGCTACGACCTGCGTGAGGTGACGCTCGGGGCGTGCCGAGCCGCGGGCTTCGAACCGCGCCTCGCCGTCGAGGGCGGCGAGATGAGCGCGGTGCTCCGGTTCGTCGAGGCAGGTCTCGGCCACGCTGTGGTGCCCGAGATGGTGATGGGCACCCGGCCGCGGCTGCGCAGCACGAGGCTGGAGAAGCCGGCGCTGCGCCGAGAGATCGCCCTCGCTCATCGCTCGGACGCGTTGGAGCTGGCCGCCCTCGCGTTCCGCGACGAGCTCCTGGCGTCGTTCCCGGCGATGCGGACTCGAAGCTGAGTCGGACGTCAGCGCCAGGGAGCCGTCGGCGCCAGCGAGAAGCTGCGCTGCGCCTGCCAGCCGGCGGCATCGTCGTGCAGGTAGAGGGCGAACTCCTCGACCTCGAACTCGCACTGGAAGTCGTGCAGCGTCTCGTCGGCGTGGTCGAGCGCCGGGTCATCGAGATGGTGCGCCACCGTGACGTGCGGGTGGAACGGGAACTCGGCCCGGGGCGCATCGATGGCCAGTCGCAGCTGCCCGGCGAGCACCGCGGTCGAGACGTAGCCGGCGTTCACCGTGACGTACACGACCGGGGAGACCGGTCGGAAGGTGTCGGTGCCCCGCAGCCGCATCCGGAACCCGGGCATGTCGCCGGCGACCTTGTCGAGCCGGGCACAGATCTCGTCGAGCTCGTGGGCATCGACCTCGTGCGGCGGCAGCAGGGTCACGTGGCTCGGCACCGTGCGGGCCAGCTGATCGCCGAAGCTGGCACGCATCTCGCGCAGCAGCGTTCCGTGTGGTTCGGGCACGGCGATGGCCACCCCGTAGGTCAGGCGCGTCATGCGTGTGTGGCCGGCACTGGTCTGGCCGGAACAAAACCAGAGCGGTCGTAGACGGTGGCCAACGTGGTGGCGGCGACCTCGCGCGCCCGGGCTGCGCCGTCGGCGAGGACGCGGTCGAGCTCGGCCTTGTCGCCGAGCAGTTCACGCGTGCGGGAGCCGAAGGTGTCCACGAAGTCGGCGACGAGATCGCCGAGAGCCACCTTGAAGTGGCCGTACTGCTGCCCCTCGAACTCGGCCTCGATCTCGCCGACCGGACGATCAGTGAGCGCGGAGTAGATCAGCAGCAGGTTGGCGATGCCGGGCTTGTCGGCGGGATCGAACCGAACCTCCGATCCGGAGTCGGTGACCGCTGAGCGAACCTTCTTGGCTGCTGCCTTCGGGTCGTCGGTGAGGTTGACGACACCGGAGTGGGAGGTGGCCGAGCCACTCATCTTGGCGTTCGGGTCCTGCAGGTCGTAGATCTTGGCGGTGGACTTGACGATGTGCGGCTCGGGGACCGTGAACGTCTCGCCGAAGCGGTGGTTGAAGCGTTGCGCGAGGTTGCGGGTGAGCTCGATGTGCTGGCGCTGGTCCTCGCCCACCGGCACCTTGTCGGCCTGGTAGATGAGGATGTCGGCCGCCATCAGCACCGGATAGGTGAACAGGCCGACGCTCGCGGAGTCACGACCGCTCTTGGCGGTCTTGTCCTTGAACTGCGTCATGCGGCCGGCCTCGCCGAACCCGGTGATGCCGCCGAGCACCCACGCCAGCTGGGCGTGCTCGGGCACGTGGCTCTGTACGAAGAGCGCGCTGCGTGCCGGGTCGACACCGGCCGCGAGCAGCTGCGCTGCGGCGATGTACGTGCGCTCGCGCAGCACCGCCGGGTCGTACTCGACCGTGATCGCGTGGAGGTCGGGGACGAAGTAGAACGCCTCGAACTCATCCTGCAGCGCGACCCACTGCTTGAACGCCCCGAAGTAGTTGCCCAGGTGGTAGGAATCGGCGGTGGGTTGTGCGCCCGACAGCACGCGAGGTCGACGGGTCGGGGCTGGCATGCGGTGCATTCTGCCAGCACGCCCGCCGCGGGT
>DATMEB010000049.1:0-35335 GCA_035557095.1 Nocardioidaceae bacterium
CTTCCCCTGCACGGCGGTGCAGAAGGTCATGGTCGAGGAGGGGATCGGGCTCGACGTCGCCGGAGGCGGCGAGATCGTCACCGCGCTGAAGGCGGGTGCGGACCCGGCCTCGCTGGTGCTGCACGGCAACGCCAAGACCGAGGAGGAGCTCCGGCTCGCCGTGGACCGAGGCGTCGGCCTGGTCGTGGTCGACAACGCGGATGACGTCGACCGCCTCGAAGCCATCGTCACCCCCGGACGGGCGCAGGACGTGCTCGTGCGCGTGCTGCCCGGAGTCACCGCCGACACGCACAGCCACGTGCTGACCGGCCACGAAGGGTCGAAGTTCGGGCTCCCTCCACGCGAGGCGGCAGACCTGATCCGGCGGATCGAGCGCAGCCCTCGGTTGACCATGCTCGGGCTGCACGTCCACGTGGGATCGCAGATCCTCGACGTCGAGCCGTTCGCGCAGTCGGTGGCGCCGGTCGCCGCGCTCGGTACGTTCCCCGTCTACGACCTCGGCGGCGGACTCGGCGCGCGGTACACCTGGGCCGACCGGCCTCCCTCGGTGGGTGGCTACCTCGACACCCTGGTCGGTGCGGCCCGGCAGCACCTGCCTGCCGGCGCGCAGATCATCATCGAGCCCGGCCGGAGCATGGTCGCCTCCGCCGCGGCGACGCTGTACCGGGTCGTCACGGTCAAACGCGGCCGCATCACCTTCGTGGCCGTCGACGGCGGGATGGGCGACAACCTCGAGGTCGCCCTGTTCGACCAGCGGTTCGAGGCGTGCGTCGCCGACCGGCTGGAGGGTCCCGACCTGGAGGAGGTCACCGTGGTGGGCCGGCACTGCGAGAGCGGCGACGTACTCGTCGAGGGTGTGCCGCTGTCCGCGCCCCGGGTTGGCGACCTGCTGGCCATGCCGGTGACCGGTGCGTACTGCTTCACGATGTCCAACAACTACAACGGCAACCGCCGGATCCCGGTGGTGTTCGCGCAGGCCGGTCGTTCGCGGGTCGTGGTGCGACGGGAGACCTGGGACGACCTGCTGGCACGCGACGTGGACTGACGGCGCCTGACAGCGTCCCGACCTCAGCCGAACCCGAAGCCGCCCGGCCGGTCGCGCCGGTCGGCGATGAGACCCGCCACGGTGGCGAGTGCGATCTCGGCCGGCAGTCGTGAGCCGATGTTGAGACCGATCGGCCGATGCACGCGCGCGATCGTGTCGTCCGGTACACCGAGCTGCTGCAGCGCGGGCACGTGCGGCGGTGCGTGCCGGGGGCTGCCCATCACGCCGACCCAGCGCGACTTGGTGGCGAGCAGCTCGCGCAGTGTCTCGCCGAGCTCCGGCCGGTCGTGGTCGGTGACCACAACGTCCACCGTGTCGTCGAACAGGCTCGGGTCGACCGAGTCGATGACCTCGTCGGCGTACGACCTGCCGTGGACGACCGCCTGGTCGCCGCGCGGCTCCAGTAGCGTCGTCCGGAACCCGCAGTCATGCGCGAAATGCAGCAGGTGCGCGGCGACCGGCGAGTCGAAGACCGCCACCAGCGCCTGGCCGTCGACGTGTGCCGCGTCTTCGGTGCGGGTCAGTGCGCACGCCGGATCGGTGCTCGGGTTGGCGTCTTCGCCGGTCATGGGACCCAGCCTGCCAGGATCCTCGACCGGTGTCAGTCGTGGCCGGCGCCGATTTGTCCGGGCCTGTTGCGGTGTCTGTGACCCGCCGCTCCCATCCTCACCAGCGGCAATCACCCACCTGGGGCATGGCGCCAACGCGGCGAAAGGCGTTTCCTGAGAGTGGCGCCCTGCCCCTGTTCAGCCAGGTAGCGGTGACCGAGCGCTCCGGACGTGGGGAAAGGTGGCGCCGTGAAAGACCGTCTCGACTTCGAGCTCGTCGACCTGGATGCGTTGAGCGAGATCAGGCTCACCGCAGACCTGATGATCGCTGCGTCGGAGAGCTCGCGACGGCTTTCGCAGAACGCGATCGACGTCGTACTCGGTCTCGGGTCGATTCGGGCAAAGCAGCCACGCCGGGTCAGGCAGTCCGCGGTCGTGCCCTTCCGTGAGGCCGCTTCCGAGTCGTGACCGGTCACCCCGGTACGCGGCAGGACATACCCGAGTCCGGCCTGGGGGTTTGCCGGAGGATTGTACGGGCGCGTGCGGGGAACAATGGGCGCCATGACCCCGAGTGACGCGCAGTTGGACCTGGAGTTCGCCTGGACTCCGTTCGATGTGCCCAAGTGCCGCGATCTGTACACGATCGACCAGAACTGCCGCCGACCGGCAGGTCACGAGGGTGACCATGCCGCCGGTTTCGGCGTGCACCGCTCCCGCTGGGCCGCCTAGCAGTAGCAGGCCTTCTCGCCTCACCCCCGCGAAATCTGCGGCGCGTTGTTTACCGCGCCAGGCAGGTGGGCACGGGAGTTGCCGACGTCGAACGCGGAGGCAGCCGATGAGTGCGGCGAACGAGGCCGATCGGGGGTCGGTGGGGGTTCTGGCCGGTCTGGACACGTCCACGACCACGTCGTTCTACTGGTACCTGACGCTGCTGGCGTGCGTCGGCGGGTTCCTCTTCGGCTACGACACGGCTGTCATCGGCTCGGTCCTGGACTTCATCCCGTACGACCTGTCCGACCTCGCGACCGGGTACCTGGTGGCCGGCGCGTCGCTCGGTGCGGCAGCCGGCGCCCTGGCGGCCGGACCGTTCACCGACCGCTTCGGCCGCAAGTCGCTGCTGATCGTGGACGCCGCGATCTACGCCGTGGGAGCGATCCTGTCGGCGTTCACGGTCAACGCGGAGATGCTGATCATCTCGCGCACGTTGATCGGGCTCGCGGTCGGCGCCGACTCGGCGATCGCGACGGCGTACATCGCGGAGTTCGCACCCGCCAACCGGCGCGGCCAGCTCAGCATCATCCAGCAGTGGATGATCACGGTCGGGATCCTCTCGTCGTACCTCATCGCCCTGCTGGTGTTCACGATCGCGCCGGACGAGGCCACCGGTGCCGACTGGCGGGTGATCCTGGGCCTGGGCGCCGTACCCGCGGTGATCGCCGTGCTCCTGCGGGCCAAGATGCCGGAGTCCCCGCGATGGCTGCTGCACAAGGGCCGCATCGAGGATGCCTGCAAGGCACTCGGACAGCTGGGGATCCGTGTCACCGAGGACCAGGCGCGGCAGACAGCCGACGAGCTTGCGGACATCGAGACTCGGCAGCGACGGGTGCACAAGCGGCGCTGGACGCCCGGGGTGAAGCGCGCCATGGGCGTGGTCTGCGTGTTCTTCGTCTTCCAGCAGATCACCGGCATCAACGTGCCCTTCTACTACGGACCACAGCTGCTCGGCGACCTCTTCCAGGAGGGGTCGGCGTCGGCGCTTGACTCGGCCATGGCAGGGCTGCAGTCGGCGGCGCTACTCGGCGCGGTCAACGTGGTCGCGACGTACTTCGGCTTCCGCTACATCGACCGGCTCGGCCGCCGGCCGCTCGCCCTGGCCGGCTTCGCGGGCATGGCGGTGTTCATGGTCGTCGCGGCGATCGGCGTGGCCGCACTGACCGGCACCCCCAAGATCGTGCTCGTGATGATCGGCTTCTCGTTCTTCATCACGTCGTTCGCGATGGGCGTCGGCGGGACCGGCTGGCTGATCCAGGGCGAGGTGTTCCCGACGTCCGTCCGAGGTACGGCGGCAGCGAGCGCCGCGACCGTCAACTGGCTGGCGAACTTCGTGATCATCGTGGCGTTCCCCGTCATGAACACCGCGTTCGGCCTGCCGGCGGTGATGCTGCTGTTCACCGGCCTGGCGGTCCTCGCGTTCCTGTTCGTGGCCCGCTACCTCCCCGAGACCAAGGGACTCTCGGTCGAGGAGGTCGTCCAGGTCTTCGAGCGCCAGAGCGGCACGACGAGCCCGCCGGCTTCGTCGGCCGGACGCGGCCCGTCGTGACCTTACGCCTCGCCGGTCAGGCCGCTGCCCCCTCCAGCGTGAGCAGGGTGCGCTTGGCCTCGGCACCGCCGGCGTACTCCCCGAGGGAGCCGTCGGAGCGGACCACCCGGTGACAGGGGACGACGACCGGCAGCGGGTTGGTGGCGCAGGCGGTGCCGACCGCGCGCACTGCCCGGGGGCTGCCGGCGGCGGTCGCGACCTGCGAATAGCTCTCGGTGCGGCCGTAGCCGATCGTCGGCAGATGCTGCAGCACGCCGAGCCGGAAGCCGGTCGCCAGGCGCAGGTCCAGGAGCAGGTCGAAGGTCTGCCTGCGGCCGGCGAAGTACTCCTCGATCTCGCGGGCGGCGTGGTCCAGTCGGGAGCCGCCGCGCAGGATGCGCGGGCTGACCTTCGTGCTCAGCGTCTGCAGGACCGCGTCGTGGTCCTGCCGTGCGTACGCGACGCGGACCAGGCCGCGGTCGGTGGCGGCCAGCAGCAGCGGACCGACCGCGGTGTCGACGGTGCGGTACGCGACGTCGAGGACGCCCTCCGCCTCCGCCGCATCGACCAGGCGCCGGTGCAGGCGACGCCGGGCGTCGTCGTCGGCGCCCTGTAGCGGGGTGAACAGGTCTGCGTTGTCGGGCTGGGATGTGGTGTTCATGGCCGCGGCTCCCTCTCCTCGTGCGCGGTGGTCAATGTCCTTCGCAGGTTCGCGATGCCGTCGGCGGATGACCGCCGCGCCGCTGCCTCGCTGCCGCCGACGATCTCGGCGACCTCCCGGTGGCTGAAGCCGGCGATGTGGTGGTAGGCCACCGTCTGGCGCTGCTTGGCGGGCAGCGCCTCCAGCGCCCGCCAGAGGTCCTGGACGTCCTCGTCGTCGGCCAGGTCACGTGACGGCCTCGCGTCGGGGACCCGAGCCACCGGAACCGCGCGCCGAGTCTCCGCCCGCTTGACGTCGATGGCGCGCCGGTGCGCGATCGTCACCAGCCACGCCTCGACGTTGGCAGCCGGGTCGAGGTCGGGGTACGCCTTCAGCGCGGACAGGAAGGTCTCCGCCCAGGCGTCCTCGGCGTCCGCGGGCCCGAGCACGGCGCGGCACACGCGCAGCACGGTCGGACCGTGCTCGTCGACGATCTGCTCGAAGGGTTTCTTCACGTCCTGTAGACGCTCCCGCCGGCCCGTTCGTGAGGTCCCTGCGTCGAGAGTACGCACCGTTACCTCACAACTCGGCGCGAAATGGTGCGGGATGATCGTCGACGTGACCCAAGCGACTGACGTGCACCAGCACCTGTGGCCGGAGCCGTTCGTCGACGCGCTGCGTGCGCGCACGCGCCCGCCGCGGCTGCACGACTGGGTGCTCGAGACCGCCGGTGAGCCGGCCTTCACCGTCGACGCGACCGACCACGACGCCGACAGCCGGCGTCGGCTGGATCGCGACGAGGGTGTCGACCGCGCCGTGGTCTCGTTGTCGAGCCCGCTGGGCATCGAGTGGATGCAGCCGGAGGACGGGCAGCCCCTCCTCGACGCCTGGCACCGGGGCGCTCTCGAGCTCGGTGAGCGGTTCGATGTCTGGGCAGCGGTGTCGGTACGCGAACCCGCCCCCGAGGCGGTGTCGGCTGCCCTCGACCTCGGTTGCGTCGGGCTGCAGGTACCGGCCGACGCGATGGGGACTCCGCGCGACCTCGACCGGATCGCCGCACTGCTCCAGGTCTGCGAGCGACGCGACGTACCCGTGCTCGTGCATCCCGGTCCCGCGACGGCCACGACAGACCTGCCGGGCTGGTGGGCGCCGGTGGTGGACTACACCACGCAGCTGCAGGCGGCCTGGTGGGCCTGGCAGGTCGAGGGTCGGCGGCTGCTGCCGGCCCTGCGGATCTGCTTCGTCGCCGGTGCCGGCCTCGCGCCGTTGCAGCACGAGCGGCTCGCCGCCCGGGGAGGCCGACCGCTCGGCTTCGACCCCGGCGTCTTCGTCGACACGTCGTCGTACGGACCGCAGGCCGTGGGCGCGCTGGTCGGGGCGCTCGGCGTCGACCCGGTGGTGCTCGGCTCCGACCGTCCGTACGCAGCACCCGCCGACCTTGGTCTCGACTCGGCCGCCACGCGCGCGGTCCGAGGCGACAACCCGCGGCGCCTCCTGCAGGGGACGACCAGGTGACCTACGCCAGGTGAGGCGTCGAAAGCGCGTGCGCACGTCGCCCGGCTTGCGCACCTCGCGACCCGCACGTGCCGAGGCCCTCACAGCGCGTATGTCTTTGTCCGCCGTCCGATGAAAGTCCGTGGAATTCTCGCGTTAGTCCTTGACCATCCGGACGAAAGATGAATAGGTTCCAAAGCCAACGTTCCTGGCGCCAGCGACCTTCTCGGGAGGAACCGTGCGGACCGATTCGTCTGTGACCACGTGGTGGAGGTCGCGCCGGCTGCGACACGCGTCCGCCATGGCCACCTCGCTGCTCTTCGCCTCTGCGGCCCTGGTGGTCCCCTCCGCCTGGGCGCAGCCGGCGCCTCCCGAGCAGCCGCCGGCTGGGCCGGCCGAGGTCGCACCAGCGGCCCCCGCTGCCCCCGCACTCGCGGCGGCGGCATCCCGGCCCACCGTGCTGGTGTTCCGCGGGCCGGCCTCGCGGCAGGAGGACGCCGTCACCAAGGCGACCGCCACCGTCAGGCAGCTCGGCCAGAACAACGGGTTCGACGTCGAGGTGTCGGAGGACCCGGCGGTCTTCGCCGGCGCCGACCGCTCCCGTTTCCGCGCGGTCGTCTTCCTCGCCACCGAGGGCGCCGAGCTCAACCAGGCGCAGGAGGCCGGGCTGCAGGACTACGTCCGCGCGGGCGGTGGCTTCCTCGGCATCCACGACGCCGCACTGGCCGAGCAGGACTCCGAGTGGTTCACCGGTCTGGTCGGTGCCCGTCCGGCGGGCAGCCCGTTCAAGATCCAGCAGGCGGTCGTGGACGTGCTCGACCGGCAGCACCCGGCGACCCGCGACCTCCCGCTGACCTGGAGGCACCGCGACCGCTGGTCGAACTGGGCCGCCAACCCGATCGGCAAGGTGCACACGGTCGCGCAGGTCGAGGAGACGACCTACGACCCCGGCGCCAACGCCAACGGTCCCTTCCACCCGGTCTCGTGGTGTCGTGACTACGACGGCGGGCGCTCCTTCTACACCGCGATGGGCGCCACGGGTGCGAGCTACGACGACGACAACTTCCGCAGCCATCTGCTCGGCGCGATCCAGTGGACGTCGGGCACGGTGCGCGGCGACTGCCAGGCCACGATCGCCTCGAACTACCGCACCGAGCGTCTCACCGCGGAGAACCAGCCGGGTCAGCTCGACCAGATCGGGGAGTCGCACGGCGTGACCGTCGCCCCGGACGGCACCGTGTTCTACGTCGGCAAGGCCGCCTGTCCCAGCGGCCCCGTCGTGTCGTGGGAGGACCCCGACGTCGGCCTGGGCTGCGGCACCATCCACCAGTACGACCCCGACACCGACCAGGTCGACCACCTCGCCACCCTCGACGTGATGGGCAACCGCGGCAGCGGGGACGAGTTGGTGAAGAACGAGGAGGGACTCCTCGGCATCGTCACCGACCCGAGCTTCGAGGAGAACCACTGGATCTACGTCTACTGGATGCCGCACTCAACGGTCGACCGCGAAAAGCAGACCGGTGAGCGGACCATCTCCAGGTTCACCTACGACCCGAGCGGTCCTGGGATCGACATGTCGAGCCGGGTGGACCTGCTGCAGTGGCCTGTGCAGCAGCACAGCTGCTGCCACGCCGGTGGAGGCATGGCGTTCGACGACGCCGGCAACCTGTACGTCGGCTCCGGCGACAGCAACTCCTCCGGTGGGTCCGACGGCTACTCCGGCAACAACTGGACCGAGGAGTTCAAGGGGCTCTCGTTCCAGGACGCACGGCGTACGTCGGGCAACACCAACGACCTCAACGGCAAG
Organism: Nocardioidaceae bacterium; assembly: GCA_035557095.1. GTDB lineage: Bacteria > Actinomycetota > Actinomycetes > Propionibacteriales > Nocardioidaceae > JALZDI01. The sequence goes on from DATMEB010000049.1 coordinate 7,837, forward strand.
ATCATCCGGATCCACCCCGAGGACGACGGCAGCTACACGATCCCAGCGGGCAACCTGTTCACCGGCCAGGAGGGCGGCGGCGGCAAGGCCCGTCCGGAGATCTACGTGATGGGCGTGCGGAACATCGCCCGGCTGCAGATCGACTCCGAGACCGACTGGCTGACGGCCGGCTGGGTCGGCCCGGACGCGTCGGAGGCAAGCACGACGTGGGGGCCGGCGAAGTACGACACCGCCACCGTCATCACCTCGGCGGGCAACCAGGGCTGGCCGTACTGCATGGGCAACAAGCAGCCGTACCGCGACCGCAGCAACGAGGACGCCACGCAGCCGGCCGGCTGGTACGACTGCGACAACCTCAAGAACACCTCGCCCCGCAACACCGGGCTGGTGAACATCCCGCCGGCGCGCAACAACGCGATCTGGTACTCCCCGCAGGGCGGCGGTCCCGTCTACCCCGAGCGCAGCGACGGCAGCGGCATCCCGACGTACGACGAGTCGGAGGCGACCTACACCGAGCCGTACCTCAAGGGCGGCGGGCAGGCCGTGATGTCGGGCCCGACGTACCACGCGTCCGAGGTCGACCCGGGCAGCGACGGCGCCTGGCCGTCGTACTGGGAGGACAAGTGGCTGATCGGCGACCAGTCCAACGCGAACAACCGGATCGCCGTCACGCTCGACCCGGCCACGGTGTACGAGCAGGGTCGGCCCGCGTTCGGTGAGGACCTGCGGCACATCATCCGGCCGGGCACGGACGACGACGAGCTGATGAGCTGGATGGACGCGAAGTTCGGCCGCGACGGTGCGCTGTACGTCCTCGACTACGGCGGCGGGTTCTTCAGCCTGCACAACGAGCAGAAGCTGTCGCGCATCACCTACCAGGGTGGGCCTGCGACTCCGGCGCCGGCGGTGAACACCGCCGCGGCCGCGCAGAGCACGCCGACGCTGATGCGGTTCTCCGGCGCCAGGGCAGGAGGGGTGTCGTGGACCTGGGACTTCGGCGACGGGACGACCTCCACCGCGATGAACCCGGCACACACCTACACCGAGGGCGGCACCTACGACGTGACGCTCGAGGCGACCTACGCCGACGGTGAGACCGCGACGGTCGAGGAGGAGGTCGCGGTGACCTGTCCGGCACCCGACGCGCGTGCCACCGTGCGCTACCTCGACCACGACACCGGCGTGACCAACCACGAGGTGGGCGGCGACTGCACGGTCAACGACGTGATCGACGACGAGGGCTCGTGGGGATCGAACGCACAGTACGTCCGGTACGTCGAGCGGCTCGCGCAGCGCATGGACGCCGACGGTTCGATCACGACGACGGAGCGTTGGGCGCTCGGCCGCGCGGCGCAGGCGTCCGCTGTCGGCGACGTCAGCAGCTACACGCCGATCTTCAACGGCACGCAGCGATCGCTGGACGCATGGGCACAGGCACCGTCGGGCTCGTTCTCGCTGCGTGACGACGGGTCGATCCGCAGTGCCGGAGGGCTGGGGATGCTGTGGTACGCGAAGAAGCCGTTCAAGGACTTCTCCGTACGCATGCAGTTCCGCGACATGTCGCCGGAGGGGTTCCGCGCCAACAGCGGGGTCTTCGTCCGCTTCCCCGACCTGCGCACTCCGCTGGAGGACCGACCGGAAGGGAGTTGCGGCACGATCGGCGCCGCGCGTACGTCACCCGCCTGGGTCGCGATCTACTGCGGTCAGGAGGTGCAGATCTACGACGGCGAGACCGGGGAGCCGCAGAAGACCGGGTCGATCTACAACTTCGACACCCTCGGCGCCGAGGACTCCGGAGCGACCGCGAAGGGCGTGTGGAACGACTACGAGATCCGCGTGGTCGGCCAGCGCTACACGATCGTGCGCAACGGCGTGCGGATCAACGCGTTCACCAACTCGTCCGGTCAGGAGTCGTCGCGCGAGGGTGACCCGCCGACCGACCTGCGTCAGTTCCTCAGCGGATACGTCGGTCTGCAGAACCACGGCGACAACGACCTGATCGACTTCCGCAACATCCGGGTCCGGCCGCTCTAGGGCCGGGGCACGCCCGCAACCCGCTGCCGGCGACCCCGGCCGTCACCGGACGGTACGGCCGGGGCGCTGCCCGCACGAAAGGGATCCAGTCATGACAGCTGAACGGACGACGTCGGCACCGAGGAAGTGGATACGGCGGGCGCTGGCCGCGCTGGTCGTCGTGACGATGGCAGGCCTCGGGCTGGTCCCGAGCGCGTTCGCGGAGCGGGGTGCAGCCGCGGACCGGGCCACCTCCGACAGAGCGGCGTCCAGCGACCCCGCCGCCTCAGGTGAGGACGGCGGACGCGACACCGCGGCGGCGGCGCAGACGCTGACCTGGACCGCGGGCGACAGCACGACGGAGTACGCCTCGGTCGCGACCGAGGCCGTCGCGGGGCCCGCGACCATCGTGTTCGAGAACAGCGAGGCCACCGGCAACACGTCGGGGATGCAGCACACGCTGACGTTCGACACCACCACCGAGGGCTACAACCACGACGTCGACGTCGACATCCTGGCCTACCCCTCGGACGAGAACGGCGGCCGCCACACTCAGGACGTGGTGCTGACCGAGGGCACGTACCTGTTCCACTGTGTGATCCCCGGCCACGGGTCCATGACCGGCGAGCTCGTCGTGACCGGCGGCGGAGGCGGCGACGACACCACACCACCGGAGGTCACCGCGTCCATCGACGGCGACACCGACGCGGACGGCAACTACGTCGGCGCAGCGACGATCTCGCTGGACGCGACGGACGCCGGCTCGGGTGTGGACTCGATCGAGTACCAGATCGACGACGAGTCGTGGCTGCCGTACACCGAGCCGGTCGAGGTCACCGAGGTCGGTGACCACACCGTCAGCTACCGCGCCACCGACGTGGCGGGCAACACCTCCGAGCCGCAGGTCGAGCCGTTCACGATCGTCGAGGGCGGCGACCCGGGCGAGGACACCACCCCGCCGGAGGCGTCGGTCATGCTGCACGGCGAGACCAACGCAGACGGCGCGTACCTCGGCTCGGCCGAGGTCATGCTGTCCGCCACCGACGAGGGCTCCGGTGTCGACTCCATCGAGTACCGGCTCGACGACGGCGCCTGGACGGCGTATGCCGATCCGTTCACCGTCGACGAGGTCGGCGACCACACCGTCACCTACCGCGCCACCGATGTCGCGGGCAATGCGTCCGAGCCGAAGCAGAAGGCGTTCACGGTCGTCCAGGCACCCGGTGAGGACCCCGACGCGCCGGAGGTCTCGGCGACCGTCAGCGGCAACCAGGACGGCAGCTGGAACTACGTCGGGTCGGCCACGGTCTCGATCTCGGCGACCGACGAGGGTTCGGGCATCGAGTCGGTGGAGTACGCCCTCGACGGCGGCTCCTGGCGGGAGTACGCCGAACCGGTGGAGGTCGACTCGGCGGGTGAGCACACCGTCACGTACCGGGCGACCGATGCGGCCGGCAACGTGTCGGCCACCGGCCGGACGACGTTCAGCGTCGTACCGGCGTCGGACGACCCGACCTGCGCCGAGCCCGACCCGAGCCCCACTGTCGTCATCGGGACGACAGGCTCCGGCGTACGCAACCGGGCCGCGGAGGGCAGGTGCACCATCGACGACCTCATCCAGGACGAGGCCAGATGGAGCAGCCACGACGACTTCCTCGCGCACGTGCGCGAGGTGCTCGCCGGGCTGCGCCAGGACGGCATCGTGACCCGCGCGGAGCGCACCAAGATCCTCGACGCGGCCGAGCGTTCCGACGTCGGCCGTGGCTGACGGCACAGACCCCGTACGACGTACCTGCGAAAGGACCAGCTGATGACCATCGAGCGCCGCACTCTCCTGCGCGGGATGACCGCCCTGCCGGTGGCCGCGGGTCTGAGCGCGTTGCCTGCCGTCGGCGCGCCGGCCGTCTCGTCACCCGTGGTCGAGGCGGCGGCGGTCGAGGACGTGCCCGCGGGCTTCCCGGAGCCCAACCGGCACCTCCAGCTGTACGCCGTGCAGCTGCCCGACGACAACGGGGAGACCCGCCTCGGGTACGGCCACGACCCCGACAACGCGTCCTACCCCGGCCCGACCATCGAGATGCTCGAGGGCGAGTGCATCGCGATCACCCTGCACAACGAGGTCCCGCGCGCGACACTCGAGGCGCTGCGCACCGACGAGGAGACCCCGCTCGGGGTGTCCCTGCACGTGCACGGCGTGCGCTACACCCACGAGTCCGACGGCACCGTGCACTCGGGGTCGTGGGTCGCGCCGGGTGAGTCCCGCACCTACCTGTGGTTCGCGCGTCCGCCGGCGCGCAAGCGGGGCATCCCGGGTACGGCCGGCTACTGGTGGTATCACGACCACGTGGTCGGTACGCCGCACGGCACCGGCGGGCTCAAGTCGGGGCTGTTCGGGGCGCTGATCGTGCGCCGAAGCAGCGACCCGTTGCCGGACCGCACTTACGTCACGGCGTTCGGCGACCTGATGACGATCAACCTGCGTCGCTACCCCAACACCGACACCTACGACCCGGCCGACCCCAAGCCCGGGCCCACCAGCCTGGTGGCCAGGCAGGGTGAGCGGGTGGAGTTCGTGTGCATCGCCCTCGGCGACGAGATGCACACCTGGCACCTGCACGGCCACAACTGGGCCGACACCCGCACCGGCGTGGTCGAGGACGTCCCGTGGGCCGACTCGGTGCCGATCATCGACAACAAGACGATCGGGCCCGGCGACAGCTTCGGCTTCCAGGTCATCGCCGGCGACCTGTCAGGTCCGGGCGACTGGATGCTGCACTGCCACATGCAGCGGCACTCCGACCACGGCATGGTCACGCACTTCCACGTGCTCGACCGGCAGGGTCGTCCGTGGAACCACGACCACGGCGCCGCGGCGCAGACGTCGACGGCGCAGGCCCACCGGCACTAGACCCCGTTGCGCCGAGATTGCACGAATGGCCCGGCCGGCGGGCCGACCGCCGTGGGTGTAGTGGGCCATTCGTGCAATCTCGGCGCGAGAAGGCGGCCGTTCGCTGCAGGTGCCTCAGTGCCTGCGGCGGTCGGTGCGCAGGTCGACCATGCGGCGGTAGCTGCGCTTGGCCGCACCGAACGAGCCCGGCGGGTTCGGCTGGACCTCCGGCGCAGTGTCCTGCTCCCAGAGGTACTCGTGGCGGCCGTAGCCCCGCAGCTCGCCGAAGAACTCGTCGAAGGGGATCGTCCCCTTGCCGAACTCGACGTCGCGGTAGGAGTTGCCCTCCTGCGGGTCGGGCAGCGGTACGCCGTCCTTGACGTGGAAGAGGGGGTAGCGATGCGGGTTGGCGTTGACGTAGTCGACCGGCCGGAAACCGGGGTACTTCCGCGCGCCGCCGTACGCCCAGAGGATGTCCATCTCGAGGAAGACCACGTCCGGGTCGGTGTGCTCGAGGAACACGTCGTAGAGGCGTACGTCGGGCCGGTCGGTCGCGAAGCTGAACTCGATCGTGTGGTTGTGCTGGTACAGCCGGATGCCGCGTTCGGCGGCCCGTGCACCCCAGTCGTTGAACTCCGCGGCGGCCGCCTTGTAGCCGGCGACGGTGTTGTCCTCGGTGGGGGCCTGGGCGGTGCCGAGGTGGCGCATGCCGAGCGTCTCGACGATGTCGAGCTCCTCGTCGAGGTTGGTGCGGAAGTCCTCCAGCCCACGGTGGCTGCCGGCGGCCCGCAGACCGTTCTCGTCGAGCAGCCGGCGGATCTCCTGCGGCGTGATGGGGCCGACGCCGTCCTGGGTGTACCCCGCGAACTCGACCTCGCGGTAGCCGATCCGGGACAGCTCCTCGAAGACCGTCGCGAACCCGAGCTCGGCGACCTTGTCGCGCACGCTGTAGAGCTGGATCCCGATGTGGCCTCGGGGGATGGCGCGCCGGCCGCAGTCGGGTCCGGTGGCCACCGCCGGGAGCGAGCCGGTCATGGTCGCGGCTCCCACGGCCACGGTGCTGCCGGCGACGCGGCGGAGGAAGGCGCGGCGGTCGATTCTGGTCCTGTGCATGTGATCGCCCTTTCGAGGCTGTTCCAGGAACTTTCGAGTGATGAACGCGTACTTTCGCCGTATTGCTTCGAAACCTCGGGGATACTAGAACGCGCCGGAACGCAACCACAAGGGCCGGTCTCACGCTACGTGTGCGGTCCGGCACGATGAGTTGGCAGACGAGCTCGGACGGAGGCGATGCGATGTCGGTCGACAAAGGCCTGGCGGCACCCGCGCCCCGCGCGTGCCACCATCAGGGCATGGCGCACACGCTCGCGGGGCGGTCCGAGACCGTCACCCAGGCAAAGGTCCTCAAGCTGCTCCGTGACGAGGGGCCGCTGTCCCGTGTGCAGCTCGCGGACCGGCTGGGCGTCTCCCGAACCACGATGGCCGCCGAGGTGGGCCGGCTCACCGAGCTCGAGCTGGCCGCGGAGGTCGGTCCGGCCGCGTCCCGCGGCGGGCGCAGGTCCAACCTCGTCGACCTCTCCCCGTCGGTGCGCTTCGTCGGCGTGGCCATCGGCGCCACGGGCATCAGGGTCGCGGTCACCGACGGCCGGCTGACCGTCCTCACCCAGCGCTTCGAGGAGATCGACGTCCGCTCCGGCCCCGAGCACGTCCTCGCGGTGGCGATCGACCTCACCCGCAAGGTCATGGCCGAACAGGGCATCGACCGCCCGGCCGGGCTCGGCGTGGGTGTCCCCGGGCCGGTCGACTTCCACGGCGGGGTTCCGGTCTCGCCGCCGATCATGCCCGGCTGGGACGGCTACCCCGTCCGCGATGCGCTCTCGCGCGAGCTCGGCTGCCCGGTGCAGCTCGACAATGACGTCAACGTGATGGCCCTGGGCGAGCAGCACAGCGGCGTGGCCAAGTCCGCGAACGACTTCCTGTTCGTCAAGATCGGCACCGGAATCGGCTGCGGCATCGTCGTCGACGGACAGCTCTACCGCGGCGTCGACGGCTGCGCCGGCGACATCGGGCACATCCGGGTCGAGGACTACGGGCCCACTTGCGCGTGCGGCAACACCGGCTGCCTCGAGGCGTACTTCGGTGGCTCGGCCCTGGCTCGTGACGCGATGGCCGCCGCGCGGTCGGGTCGCTCCGACGTGCTCGCCGCACTGCTGGAGGAGCAGGGCACGCTGACCGCGGCCGACGTGGCCATGGCGGTGAGCCGCGGCGATGCGTACGCGGTGCAGATGATCCGCGACGGCGGGCAGCGGCTCGGTGGCGTGCTGGCCAGCCTGGTGTCGTTCTTCAACCCCGGCCTGATCGTCATCGGGGGCCGGGTCGCGCGACTCGGCCATTCGCTGCTCGCCGAGGTTCGCGGGGTGGTCTACCGGCGCTCGCTGCCGCTGGCGACCGGCAACCTCCCCGTGGTGCTCAGTGAGCTCGGCGACGACGCCGGGGTGGTCGGGGCCGCTCGGCTGATCAGCGACGCGGTGTACGCCGCGGACTGACCCGGCCCGTCGCAGCGTCGTTTTCCTGCGCCAAATCGCAACTAGGTTGCGAAAGTTCGCGTCAGTCCTTGACGAAATTCGTCCGGCACCCATAGTTTCGTGCGCAATCTGTAACCGGTTGGTCACAGCTATGCCCGTCTCGGGCGAATCCGCGGGAGGTTTAGGGTGCGAAGGCATACGAAGACGTGGATCATGGCGGGCCTTCTGGCCGGCGTACTCGCAGCACCGCAGATGGCGGCCGCCGAGCCGCGGCCGGCGGCTCCGCCGCCGGACTCGCCCCCCGACAACCAGTTCCAGAAGGTCACGCTCAACGACCGTCCGGGCGAGCCGATGGACCTCGCGGTGCTGCCCGACGGACGGGTGCTGCACACGACCCGGGCCGGCGTGGTCTGGCTGCACGACCCCGAGTCCGGGCTCAACACCAAGGCGGCGACGCTCGACGTGTACCAGCACGACGAGGAGGGCCTGCAGAGCATCGCGCTCGACCCGGAGTTCGACGGCCGCCGCAACACGTGGGTCTACCTGTACTACTCGCCGCCGATGGACACTCCCGTCGACGACCCGGAGACCCCGGACGTCAACGAGGGCGATGCGCCAGTTACCGGCGACGCGGCCGACTGGGAGCGGTTCGCCGGCCTGATCAGGCTGTCGCGCTTCCGGCTCGAGGACGACGAGCTCGACCTGGGCAGCGAGCAGCAGATCCTCGACGTACCCGTCGACCGCGGCATCTGCTGTCACGTGGGCGGCGACATCGTGTTCGACGACCATGGCAACCTCTACCTGTCCACGGGCGACGACACCAACCCGTTCGAGTCCGACGGCTACGCGCCGATCGACGAGCGCCCCCGGCGCAACCCCGCCTTCGACGCGCAGCGCTCGTCGGCGAACACCAACGATCTGCGCGGCAAGATCCTGCGCATCAATCCCAAGAGCGGCGGCGGCTACAAGATCCCCGACGGCAACCTGTTCCCCGAGGGAACGCCCAGGACCCGCCCGGAGATCTACGCGATGGGCCTGCGCAACCCGTTCCGGATCGAGTTCGACCAGGAGAAGGACCGGCTGTTCGTCGGCGACTACTCACCCGACGCCGGTGAGCCCGACCCGCAGCGCGGCCCGGCGGGCACCGGCCGGTGGACGGTGCTCCGCAGGGCGGCCAACTACGGCTGGCCGTACTGCGCCACCCCCGCGAAGCCCTACATCGACTACGACTTCGCGACGAGTGCGTCGGGCAAGGCATTCAACTGCGCCAACCCGGTGAACGAGTCGCCGCACAACACCGGCCGGGTCAACCTTCCGCCGGTCACCGCACCCACGCTGCACTACGGCTACGGCGAGTCCGCGCAGCACCCCGAGCTCGGGACCGGGGGCATCGGGCCCATGGGCGGTCCGGCCTACGACTACAACGCGAGGGTGGCGCACAGGTCGGGCTCGGTGGCGTGGCCGCGGTACTACGACGGCGTGCCGCTGTTCTACGAGTGGACCCGTGACTACATCAAGGGATTCCACCTCGGGCGCGATGGAGTCCGGCGCATCGAGAACGTGGTCCCGTCGATCACGACCGACAACCCGATGGACCTCGAGTTCGGTCCCGACGGCGCGCTCTACATGCTCGAGTACGGCGACGGGTTCTTCGCCGAGAACCCCGAGGCGCAGGTCGCGCGGATCGACTTCATCGGCAAGAACGGCAACCACAGCCCGGTGCCGAAGGTGTCCGCGGATCCGACCAACGGCCTGGCTCCGCTGGCGGTCTCGTTCACCAGCGACGGCACGAAGGACCAGGACGGCGACCGGCTGCGCTACGCCTGGGACTTCGACGCCGACGGCAGGGTGGACAGCCGACAGCAGGACCCGACGTGGACCTTCGACGAGAACGGCGTCTACAACGCGACGCTGAACGTCACCGACTCCGGGCGCAAGTCCGCCGCGGCGTCGGTCGAGATCATCGTGGGCAACAAGCAGCCCGAGGTCACGCTGGTCGAGCCGGTCGCGGGGCAGCCGTTCGCCTTCGGCGACACCGTGCGGTACGAGGTGCAGGTCACCGACGACCAGGCGGTGGACTGCTCCGAGGTCTCGGTGACCTACATCCTCGGTCACGACGAGCACGGTCACCCGCAGACGACCCAGACCGGGTGCGCGGGTTCGATCAAGACCACGGTCCCGTCGGGCCACGACCCCGGCGAGGACCACCTCACCGCCGTGTTCGACGCGTCCTACACCGACCCCGGGGGCGACGGCGTGCCGTCGCTGAGCGGCGGTGACGAGGTCGTGCTGGAGCCGACGAACTAGCTGGGGGCAGCCGCGAAGATGGCGTCGCGCGACGACGGTCCGTCCGTCGAGGGCATCGCCGGCGCCATCTTCGTTCGGCAACTTTGAAAAGTCTGCGCAGTGAATTGCGAAAGATGGCCGACAGACTCTTGACTAAGCGTGATCGCTGGCTTAGTTTGTCGTTCCAACCGACGAACCATGTGACTCACTGCACGTCGCGTGGGGGTGTGCGAGCACGAGGAGGGGGCGCCGTCTTGGTCACCGGCACCGAGGGTCCCGTAGGTCCCGTGGCGTACCCCGCCTCCGACGCGGCCGCACCCACCGACCAGGTCTCGCTGCGCCGGCACAACCTCGCCCTCGTGCTGCGGCAGGTGCGTGACTCCGGGTCCCGCTCGCGCGCACGGCTGGCCACCGCGACCGGCCTGAACAAGGCGACGGTCTCGAGCCTCGTCGCCGAGCTCGTCGACCGGGGGCTGCTGCGCGACGGCGGTACCGAGCGCCGCGGCGTCGGCCGACCGGGCCAGGCGGTGGAGCTCCACGGCACCGCGGTGTGCGGGGTGGGTGCGGAGGTCAACGTCGACTATCTCGCCGCGGTCGCTCTCGACCTCGGCGGCCGGGTGGTCAGCGAGCAGAAGATCGCGATGGACACCACGGGACTAGGCCCCGACGCCGTCCTCGACCGGCTCGTGCGCCTCGTGGCCGAGGTCCTGGACGACGTCGCCGCGGCTGGTGGCATCCCCGTCGGCCTGACCGTCGCCGTACCCGGCCTCGTCGAGGCGTCCGAGGGGCGCGTGTCACTGGCCCCCAACCTGGGCTGGCGCGAGGTGCCGGTCGTGCAGTCGGTACGCGAGCGGCTGGGCGGATGGTCACTCCCGCTGCTGCTCGACAACGAGGCCAACCTCGCCGCGATCGCGGAGCTGGCCTCGGGCCGGGCGTCCGGTCGTCGTGACCTGCTCGTGCTCTTCGGCGCCACCGGCGTGGGCGGCGGGATCGTCGCGAACGGCCAGGTCCTGCGCGGGGGCCGTGGTTTCGCCGGCGAGGTCGGCCACATCGCGGTCGACCCCGGCGGCATGCGCTGCGGCTGCGGACGCATCGGCTGCTGGGAGACCGTTGTCGGCCTGTCGGCACTGATGAGCCAGGTCGCCGACCCCGACGACCCGGTACGCGACCCGGCGATGGACCTCGCCGAGCGCATGACCGAGCTGCGGCGACGCGCCGAGCTGCATGACGGCCGGACGCTGCGTGCGCTGCAGCGGCTGGGGTCGTGGCTCGGCACCGGTGCCGCGATGCTCGTCAACGTCCTCAACCCCGAGGTGCTCGTGCTCGGCGGGTACTTCGCCGAGCTGGGGCCGTGGCTCACCGACGCGGTCGAGCAGGAGCTCGCGCCCCGCGTGGTCGCCGCCGGAACCGGCGGATGCCGGGTCGAGCTGTCCGCGCTGGGCTTCACCGCCGCCGCACGCGGCGGCGCCGAGGTCGCCCTCGAACGTGTCGTGTCCGACCCGACCCTGGCTGACCGGGCCGGGGTCGGCGGGGCGCCCCAGCCGATCGGAGGAGTGTCATGACCGACGCGGCACGCGGCGACGCCGGCAGCACCGGCGAGGCTGGCAGCACCGGCGAGGCTGGCGAAACCAACCTGCTCGACATGCACGGGATCGTGAAGGTGTTCCCCGGCGTACGCGCACTCGACGGCGTCGACCTCGACGTGCGCGCGGGCGAGGTGCACTGTCTGCTCGGCCAGAACGGTGCGGGCAAGTCCACCCTGATCAAGGTGCTGGCCGGTGCGCACCAGCCCGACGAGGGCGAAGTCCGCTGGCACGGCGAGCGCGTGGCGCTGGACAGCCCGATGGCCGCGATCCGGCTGGGCATCGCCACCATCTACCAGGAGCTCGATCTCGTCGACGGGCTGAGCGTGGCCGAGAACGTCTTCCTCGGCCACGAGTTCGCGCGCGGCGGCTTCCTCCAGCGGCGCGAGGCGCTACGTCGTACCCGAGCCCTGCTGCAGCGACTCGGCCACGGCGAGATCTCGCCGAGCCAGGAGGTGGGCCGGCTCTCCGCCGCCGGCAAGCAGATCGTCAGCATGGCGCGGGCGCTCTCTCGCGACGCGCGTCTGATCGTGATGGACGAGCCGTCGGCGGTGCTCGACTCCTCCGAGGTGGAGAACCTCTTCCGCGTCATCCAAGGGCTCACCGCGGAGGGTGTCGCCGTCGTCTACATCTCCCACCGGCTCCAGGAGATCCGCGAGATCGGCGACCGGGTCACCGTGCTCAAGGACGGCGCGAGCGTCGCCAGCGGACTCCCCGCCCGGGACACGCCCACCCAGGACATCGTCCGTCTGATGACCGGCCGCCGCGTGGAGTACGCCTTCCCTCCGCGTGGTGCCAAGCCGGCCGACGACGAGCTGCTGCGCGTGCAGAACCTCAGCAGGGACGGAGAGTTCGAGCCGGTGTCCTTCACCGTCCGCCGGGGCGAGGTCGTCGGTCTCGCCGGCCTGGTCGGGTCCGGCCGCTCGGAGATCCTCGAGACCGTCTACGGCGCGCGGAAGGCGTCCGGCGGCCGGGTCGTCCTCGACGGCCATACCCTGCGGCCGGGCTCGACGATGTCCTCGGTGCGCGCCGGCATGGGGCTGTCACCGGAGGAGCGCAAGAGCCAGGGCCTGCTGATGCACGAGTCGGTGGCCCGCAACGTCAGCCTGGCGAGCCTGCGCCGGTTCAGCCGGGGCGGGTGGCTGCGCCGGCGCGAGGAGACGGACGAGGCCACCCGCGTGACCAGGTCGCTCGACCTGCGTCCCGCCGACCCCCGGCGCATCGTGCGCACCCTCTCCGGCGGGAACCAGCAGAAGGCCGTCCTCGGGCGCTGGTTGCTGCGCGACTGCCGTCTCCTGCTCCTCGACGAGCCCACCCGTGGCGTCGACGTGGGTGCGCGCTCCGAGCTCTACCAGCTGATCAGGCGGCTGGCCGACTCCGGGGTGGGGATCCTGCTCGTCTCCAGCGAGATTCCCGAGGTGCTCGGCCTGGCCGACCGCGTGCTGGTGGTCGCCGGCGGGCGGGTACTCGCGGAGCGCCCGGCCGAGGAGCTCGACGAGCCGGCGGTGCTCGACCTGGTGATGTCTGGAACCGGCACAGCCGAAAGGACCGCGTCGTGAGTGACAAGACCGCGGACGTCGCCGAGCCGCGCGACGTCGAGAAGGAGACCGGCGGCGCGAAGGCCGGACCCCCGGGCATGCTGGGACGGCTGCGCCAGGCCGGTGAGCTGCGGAACCTCGGTCTCGTGGGTGTGCTGGTTGTGCTCGCCGTGGTGGGCATCCTGACCGCGCCGGGACAGTTCGAGACCTACTCCAACCTGGTCACGATCCTCACCCTGGCCGCGGTCATCGGGGTCGTCACCGTCGGTATGACCTTCGTGATCATCGGCGGTGGCATCGACCTCTCGGTCGGGGCGCTGGTGGCGCTGGCATCGGTCTGGTCGACGACCCTGGCCACGCAGTCCTACGGACCGGTGGTCATGGTCGTGTGTGCGCTGCTGGTGGGCACCGGGGCCGGGCTGGTGAACGGCTTCCTGATCGCCTACGGCCGGCTGGTGCCGTTCATCGTGACGCTGGCGATGCTGGTGAGCGCGCGCGGTCTTGCCCAGCAGATCTCCAGCAAGCGCACCCAGATCGTCGAGGACGACGCCATCCCGGCCCTGGCGCGCACCGACGTCCTCGGCATCCCCCTCATGGTCTACGTGTTCGCCGTGGTCGTCGTGGTGGGCTGGCTGCTGCTCAACCGCACGACCTTCGGCCGGCGCACGTTCGCCATCGGCGGCAACGAGGAGGCAGCGCGGCTGGCCGGCATCAACGTCCGCCGCCACACCGTGTTCCTCTACATGATCTCCGGACTGTGCTGCGGCATCGCGGCCATCCTGCTGGTGGCGCAGACGACAACAGGCTCCAGCACCCACGGCGACCTCTACGAGCTCGACGCGATTGCCGCCGTCATCATCGGCGGAACCCTGCTCACCGGCGGCCGCGGCACGCTGATCGGCTCGATCCTCGGCGTGCTCGTGTTCACCACGATCACCGACATCTTCATCCTCAACAACCTGCCCACCGAGGTTCAGAACATCGCCAAGGGCCTCATCATCGTGGCCGCGGTGCTGCTGCAACGACGGAGCCACGCGAACACGTCCTGACCGTCGGTCCGCCGACCCCGGAACTCATCCCGCCCAAGAACAAGGAGCAAGCACATGTCGCCCATCAAGCCACCAGTCCCGCCACCGACCCTTTCCGGCCTCGGCCGCCGCGGCTTCCTGACCGGCGGTGCGGCACTCGGCGCCGGCGCGCTGCTGTCGGCCTGCACGGGCAATACGCAGCAGACGGACCAGACGCAGGCGGCGGTGCAGAACGCCGCAGCGAGCAACACCAAGCCGGGCAAGCCGGTCACGCTCGGCTTCTCGGCTCCCGCGGCCGACCACGGGTGGATCCTGGCGATCTCCACCTACGCGCGTGCGCAGGCGAAGACCTTCGAGGACGTGACGTTGCAGGCCGTGGAGGCGACCAACGACGTTGCCGTACAGATCTCCTCGGTGCAGTCGCTGATCGACCGCAACGTCGACGCGATCGTCCTCCTGCCGTTCGACGGCGCCGCGCTGACCGACGTCGCCCAGCAGGCCATGGCAGCGGGCATCCCGGTGGTGAACCTCGACCGGATCTTCTCGACCCCGCTCGCCTACCGCACCTGGATCGGAGGCGACAACTACGGCATGGGCGTCAGCGCCGGCAACTACATCGCCGAGCGGCTGAAGAGCGACGGCGTCAGCAACCCGGTCATCGCCGAGGTCGCCGGCCTGGACGACCTCCCGCTCACCCAGGAGCGCAGCGACGGATTCCGCGACGCCCTGGCAAACCACAACTTCACGGTCAACCGCCGGGTCGCCGCGGAGTTCACCGTGGAGTCGGGTGAGGCCGTCACCACCCAGATGCTGCAGGGGGCGCCGCAGATCGACGCGATCTGGAACCACGACGACGACCAGGGAGTCGGAGTCCTCGCCGCCATCGAGAACGCCGGACGCGACGAGTTCTTCCTGGTCGGCGGCGCCGGGTCGGCCAACATGATGCGCGAGATCAAGAACCCCGACTCCGTGGTCGAGGCCACGGTGCTCTACAGCCCGTCGATGGCCGCCGACGCGATCAACCTCGCCCGGCTGATCGCCCAGGGACGCGGGATGAGCGACCTGGCCTCCCCGGTCGTCCCGGCGTCGATCACGACGTTCTCCGCGACCGTGACCAAGGACAACGTCGACGAGTTCATGCCACTGGGCTTCGAGTCCTGACAGGTTCGGCTGCCTGCCGGTGCCGCACCACCCGGCAGGCAGCCGCGGTAAGCCCGCGGTGCGCACCAGCGCGAGGAAGAGGAGCCCATGACAGTCGACCAGACCCCACGACTGGGTGTCGGAATGGTGGGATACGCCTTCATGGGTGCCGCCCACACCCAGGCCTGGAGCAGCGCGCCGAGGTTCTTCGACCTGCCGCTGCGTCCGCACACTGCCGTCCTGTGCGGGCGCGACGCGTCGAAGGTCGCCGAGGCGGCCGACCGGCTCGGCTGGGAGTCGACCGAGACCGACTGGCAGGCCATGCTCGCGCGCAGCGACGTCGACCTGGTCGACATCTGCACACCCGGTGACACGCACATGGAGATCGCGGTCGCGGCGCTCGACGCCGGCAAGCACGTGCTGTGCGAGAAGCCGCTGGCCAACAGCGTCGCCGAGGCTGAGGTCATGGCCGCGGCCGCAGAGCGGGCCAGGGCGCGCGGTGTCCGCGCGATGGTGGGGTTCACCTACCGCCGGGTGCCTGCGATCGGGCTGGCGCGTCGGCTGATCGCGGAGGGCCGGCTCGGCGAGATCCGGCACGTGCGGGCGCAGTACCTCCAGGACTGGCTGGCCGACGACGGTGTGCCGCTTTCCTGGCGACTGCAGAAGGAGCGGGCCGGCTCGGGCGCGCTCGGTGACATCGGCGCGCACGTCATCGACCTGACGCAGTTCATCACCGGCGACCGGATCGTCGGTGTGGCCGGGATGCTCGAGACCTTCGTCAAGGAACGCCCGCTGCCCGAGTCGACCGGCGGTCCCGGTGGCCCCGCCGGCGCCGGCCGCGGCGAGGTCACCGTCGACGACGCCGCCGCGTTCCTGGCGCGGTTCGGCGGTGGGGCGCAGGGGGTGTTCGAGGCGACCCGGTTCGCGACCGGTCGCAAGAACGCCATCCGGATCGAGGTCAACGGCTCGCACGGCAGCCTGGCCTTCGACTTCGAGGACATGAACCTGCTGCACTTCTACGACGCGCGCGACGACGCCGCGATCGCCGGGTTCCGCCGCATCCTGGTGACCGAGGCGGACCACCCGTACGTACACGCCTGGTGGCCGCCGGGCCACCTGCTGGGCTACGAGCACGGCTTCACCCACCAGGTGGTCGACCTCGTCAACGCCATCGCCGCGGGCGAGGACCCAGCACCCAGCTTCGCCGACGGGCTGCAGGTGCAGCGGGTGCTCGAGGCCGTCGAGCAGAGCTCGGACAAGCGCGGCTGGCAGGAGGTCGGAGCATGAGCGCGGACGCATACCAGCCCACACCGAAGGACCGGTTCTCGTTCGGGTTGTGGACCGTCGGCTGGCAGGGCGTCGACGTCTTCGGCGGCGCCGTGCGTGAGGCGCTCGACCCGGTGGCAGCCCTGCACACGCTGGCCGAGATCGGCGTGTCCGCGGTGACGTTCCACGACGACGACCTGGTGCCCGACGAGGCCGGCCGCGCGAGCACGCTGGAACGGTTCGCCAAGGCGCTCGCGGAGACCGGCCTGGTGGTGGAGATGGCCACCACGAACCTGTTCGCCCATCCGGTGTTCAAGGAGGGCGCGCTCACCGCCAACGACCGCGCGGTCCGGCGGTACGCGCTGGCCAAGCTGCTCCGCAACGTCGACCTCGCCGCCGAGCTCGGAGCCGGGACGTACGTGCTCTGGGGCGGACGCGAGGGCGCCGAGTCGGGCGCGTCGAAGGACGTGCAGGCCGCGCTCGACCGCTACCGCGAGGGCCTCGACCTGGTCTGTGGCTACATCCGCGAGCAGGGCTACGACCTGCGGTTGGCCCTGGAGCCCAAGCCGAACGAGCCGCGCGGGGACATCCTGCTGCCCACGATCGGCCACGCGCTGGCGTTCATCGACGCGCTCGACGACTCCGACCGGGTCGGTCTCAACCCCGAGGTCGGGCACGAGGAGATGGCCGGTCTCAACTACGCGCACGGGATCGCGCAGGCCCTCTGGCACGACAAGCTGTTCCACATCGACCTCAACGGCCAGCACGGGCCGCGCTACGACCAGGACCTGCGCTTCGGCGCCGGCAACCTGCGCGGGGCCTTCTGGACGGTCGACGCGCTGGAGGGCGCGGGCACCGGCAGGGTCTACGACGGGTTCGTGCACTTCGACTACAAGCCGCCACGAACCGAGGACATGGACGGCGTGTGGTCGAGTGCCCGCGCGTGCATGCGCAACTACCTCGTCCTGCGCGAGCGGGTCCGCGCGTTCCGCGCCGACCCCGAGGTGGTCGAGGCGCTGGCTGCCAGCCGGGTGTCCGAGCTGCGCACGCCGACGCTGGCCGCCGGCGAGTCGCTGTCCGACCTTCGCGCTGACGAGCACGACATCGACGCCCTGGCCGCTCGCGGCATGGCGTTCGAGCACCTCGACCAACTTGCCCTCGAGCACCTGATGGGCGTTCGCTGAGTCGCCGATGTGAAGTGGGGTTCACCATGTCCGAGCTGTCCAGGCCCAGGCTGTCCAAGCTGCAGAGACTGTTCACGCCGTCCACGCGTCCCAGGTCGCGACTTGCGGCGGTGACCGCGCTCGCCACGGGGCTGCTCGTGGTCGCGGCCACCGCCGTACCGTCCGGAGCCGCGCCGTCGCGGGGCGACGGCGAGGGTGACGGTGCTGGTGGTGGTGGCCACCATTTCGACGCCCTCGTGTTCACCCGGACCACGGGCTTCCGGCACGACTCGATCCCGACCGGGATCGCCGCGATCGAGCGGATGGGGCAGCGGCACGGGTTCTCCGTGGACGCGACCGAGGATCCGGCCACGTTCAACGACGCCGACCTGGCCGAGTACGAGGTCGTCATCTGGCTCTCGACGACCGGCGACGTGCTCGACGCGGAGCAGCAGGCGGCGTTCGAGCGCTACATCGGCGCCGGCGGTGGCTACGTCGGCATCCACGCGGCGTCCGACACGGAGTACGACTGGGCGTGGTACGGCGGGCTCGTCGGCGCGTACTTCAACGGGCACCCCGACCAGCAGCAGGCGCTGGTCAAGGTGGCGGGCCGGGGCAACATCTCGACCAGGCCGCTGCCGCGCCGCTGGTGGCGTTTCGACGAGTGGTACAACTACGACCACAACCCGCGTGGAGAGGTACGTGTCCTCGCCACGCTGGACGAGAGGACCTACGATCCCGGGGACACCGGGATGGGCGACGACCATCCGATCTCCTGGTGCCACGAGTACGCCGGCGGCCGCGCCTGGTACACCGGTATGGGCCACACCGAGGAGTCCTACTCCGAGGGCCTGTTCCTCTCCCACGTACTCGGGGGTATCCAGCAGACCGCGGGTGTCGCGCGGTTCAACTGCGGCGCCGACTGACCGCACACCGGCGTCCTTCTGTCTCGGAAGAAGGCTGCGATGAGCAACAACAGTCCCACCCCGTCCACCGGCATCTGGTTCGTAGGTGCCCGAGGCTCCGTGGCGACCACCGCCACTGTGGGGGCGCTGGCCGTCCAGGCGCGGCTGACGTCGCACACCGGGCTGGTGAGCGAGCTCCCGGAGATCGCCTGTGCCGGCCTGCCGGCGCTGGACGGGCTGGTGGTGGGCGGGCACGACGTGAGCAGCGAGCCGCTGCCGAAGCGCGCCGAGGCGCTCGCGCACGCCGGTGTGGTCCCGCAGCACCTCCCCGGCGCGCTTGCCGCCGGGCTGGAGCAGGCCGACCGGCGCATCCGGCCCGGTGTCGAGTCCGGCGACGGGCGTACCCAGCGCGCGTCGGCCGACGCCCTCGAGCACGACATCCGCGAGTTCCGTGAGCAGCACGACCTCGACCGGGTCGTGGTCGTGGACGTGTCCAGCACCGAGCCGCCCGTGGACGCCGGCCCCGAGCTCGCCTCGCTGCCGGCGCTGGAGCAGGCCCTGGACGCGGGCGGTTCGCCGCTGCCGGCGAGCTCGCTCTACGCGTACGCGGCGTTCCGGGCCGGTTGCCCGTTGGTCGCCTTCACGCCCAGCCCGGGACCGCAGCCGGCGGCGCTGGGCGAGCTGGCCGTGGCCCAGGGCGTGCCCTGGGCCGGCTGCGACGGCAAGACCGGCGAGACCCTGCTCAAGAGCGCGCTGGCGCCGATGTTCACCAGCCGCGCGCTGCGGGTGCGCTCCTGGTCGTCGGTCAACCTGCTCGGCGGCGGAGACGGGCGCACGCTGAGCGACCCGCAGGCCGCGGCCAGCAAGACCCACAGCAAGGCCGCCGGCCTGGACTCCATGCTCGGTCACGAGGTCGACGGCCCGTTGCACATCGACTACGTCGAGGACCTGGGCGACTGGAAGACGGCGTGGGACCACGTGTCCTTCGAGGGCTTCCTCGGCGTACGCATGTCGCTGCAGCTGACCTGGGCGGGCTGCGACTCCGCGCTCGCGGCGCCGCTGGTGCTCGACCTCGCGCGGCTGACGGCGCGTGCACAGCAGGTCGGGGAGTCGGGCGCGCTGCCCGCGCTCGGGTTCTTCTTCAAGGCTCCCGCGGGCAGCAGCGAGCACCGGCTCCCGGCCCAGTGGGACGCGCTGACCCGCTGGTGCGCCGCACTGGGCGGCGCCGCATGAGCGGGAGGCCTGCGGGCACCGACGTGCGCGCGCTGGTCGAGCTGGTGCGGCTGCCGGCGGCCCTCACGGTGCCGGGCGACTCGCTGGCCGGTGCCGCTGCGGCCGGATGGCCGCTGGGCCGGCGGCACTGGCTGATGCCGATGGCCTCGGCCTGCCTCTACTGGGCCGGGATGGCCCTCAACGACTACGCCGACCGCGACCTCGACGCGGTCGAGCGTCCCGAGCGCCCGATCCCGTCGGGCCGGATCCGTCCACGCCGCGCGCTGCAGGTCGCCGCGGGCCTCACCGCTGCCGGTGTCGGGATCGCCGGGGTCGCCGGCGGCCGGCGTTCGCTCGCGGTCGCGGTCCCGCTGGCCGCGACCGTGTGGACCTACGACCTGGCCGCGAAGTCGGGGCCGCTGGGTCCGGTCGCGATGGCGTGCGCGCGGGGGCTCGACGTACTGCTGGGTGCGACCGACCCGCGGGCCGCCGCCCGGCCGGCGCTGGCGATCGCCGCGCACACGGTCGGGGTGACCGTGCTGAGCCGTGGCGAGGTGCACGGGTCGCGGCCCTCGGTCGCGGCCGCCGCGGCGACGAGCACCGCGGCACTGGCTGCCCGCGTGGGCCTGCCCCGGCGGGGACGTTCGCCCTGGGTGTCGGCGACGACCGCCGCCCTGGCGGGGACCTACGTCGCGACCGTCGGCCGGGCCCAGGCCCGGGCGGCGTACGACCCGGGTGCGGCGACCGTGCGCGCCGCCACCGGTGCCGGCGTGCGCGGTGCGATCCCGCTGCAGGCGGCGCTGACGGCGCGGGCGGGTTCGGTGCGGACCGCGCTCGGGCTGGTCGCGATGGGGCCGGTCGCGCGCGCGGCCGCGAAGGTGGTGTCACCCACGTGACTCTGCGGTTCGGCTATGGCAGCAACGGCTTCGGCAGCCACCGGCTCGACGACGCGCTGGCCGTCATCGCCGACCTCGGCTACGACGGTGTCGCGCTCACGCTGGACCAGCCGCACCTCGACCCGTTCGACCCGGACCTGCTGCGGCGGACCGCAGAGGTCGCCCGTCGTCTCGAGCGGCTGGGGCTCGCGGTGGTGGTGGAGACCGGCGCGCGCTACGTGCTCGACCCGTGGCACAAGCACGAGCCGACGTTCGTCTCGGAGCACGGCCGGTCCCGCCGGGTCGACTACCTCCAGCGCGCTGTGCGGGTCGCGGCCGAGCTGGGAGCTGAGGCGGTGTCGTTCTGGTCGGGGACGCTGCCCGCGGGCACGCCGCCCGACACCGGCTGGGACCGCCTCGTCTCGGGTGTCGTGCCCGTGCTGGAGGAGGCGCAGCGGCACTCGGTGGTGTGCGCCTTCGAGCCCGAGCCGGGCATGTTCGTCGACCGGCTCGACGGCGTGCTCGAGCTGCGTCGCCGGCTCGGCGACCCCGACCTGTTCCAGGTCACGCTCGACCTCGGGCACTGCGTCTGCGTCGAGGACGGCTCCACGGCCGAGGTCGTGCGGCGCACCGAGGGCATCCTGGCCAACGTCCAGGTCGACGACATGGTCCCCGGGGTGCACGAGCACCTCGAGCTCGGCGAGGGCGACCTCGACCTGCCTGCCGCGCTGGGCGCACTGCTCGACGTCTCGTACACCGGGCTGGCGGCGATGGAGCTGCCCCGGCACGGGCATGCCGCACCGGCGGTCGCCGCGCGTTCGATCGACGCCCTGCGCGAGGCGCTGGCGGTGGCGCAGCGCCAACGGTCGGCGTCCCCGGCCGGAATTGGCGAGGGGGCACGATGACCGACCGGAACGGCTCGCTGCCGGACGCGCTCGAGGCGACGCTGGATGCGTCGGCGAGGAGTCGTCTGCTGGACATGGCCGGCGAGATCCGCGACGACCCGGTCCGCGTCCGCGTGCTGCACCCGTCGGCGGCGCGCGTCGTGGCCCGGGGACCGCTCGTCCCCGCTGACCAAGACGGCGTCTACGGCCCGACCCTCGACGACGCCGTGCGCGAGGTACTGGTCGCGGCCCTTGGCGAAGCCCTTGCGGACGACCGGCCGCGGCTCGTCGAGGAGACGAGCGACCTCTACCGTTATGGTGACGCTGACGAGAAGCGCGCGGTGCTTCGCGCGTTGCCGGTGCTGGACATCGGCGACATGGCGCTGCCGCTCGTGGCCGACGCCCTGCGCACCAACGACGTACGCCTCGTGGCCGCCGCGCTCGGCCCCTACGGCAGTCGCCATCTCGACGACCAGGCCTGGCGGCAGGGCGTGCTCAAGTGCCTGTTCGTCGGTGTTCCGCTGACCGCGGTCGCACGGATCGACGAGCGCTGCGACGAGGACCTGGCCCGGATGGTCGCGGCCTACTGCTACGAGCGGGTCGCGGCCGGTCGCGACGTGCCTGATGACGTGTGGCTAGTGCTCGCCGGTCATGCCGAGGTCCTCGACGACTACCCGCTGCACGACGAGCTCGAGTCGGAGTACGCCGACCGGCGCGCGGCGGCGGCGCGCTTCCTCGACAGCCGTAGCACGTCCAGCACAGCCAGCTCAGCCAGCACCGCTGACACCAACTCCCGGGAGGCCTGATGCGCGTCTTCGACCCGCACATCCACATGACGTCGCGCACGACCGGCGACTACGAGGCGATGTACGCCGCCGGGGTCCGCGCCGTGGTCGAGCCCGCGTTCTGGCTCGGCCAGCCGCGTACCAGCGTCGGGTCGTTCGTCGACTACTTCGACGGCCTGCTGGGGTGGGAGCGCTTCCGGGCCGCGCAGTTCGGCATCGTGCACCACGCGACGATCGCGCTGAACCCCAAGGAGGCCAACGACCCCCGCTGCGCCGGGGTGCTCGACGTACTCCCGCGCTATCTCGCCAAGGACGGTGTCGTGGCGGTCGGCGAGGTCGGCTTCGACTCCGCCACCCCCGAGGAGGAGAAGGCGTTCATCCGCCAGCTCGAGCTCGCCGGCGAGCACGACCTGCCGGTGCTCGTGCACACCCCGCACCGCGACAAGGTGGCCGGGACCAGCCGCACCCTCGACCTGGTCGAGACCGTGGGGGTCCCGCCCGAGCGGGTGCTGGTGGACCACCTCAACGAGACCACCGTCGACATGGTCGGCGACTCCGGTTGCTGGATGGGCTTCTCGATCTACCCCGACACCAAGATGGACGAGCACCGGATGGTGCGGATCCTCACCGAGCGCGGTCTCGAGCGGATGGTGGTCAACTCCGCCGCCGACTGGGGCCGCAGCGACCCGCTGAAGACGGTCAGGACCGGCGAGGCGATGCTCGCCTCCGGGTTCGACGCCGACGCGGTCGACCGGCTGCTGTGGTCCAACCCGGTGGAGTTCTTCGCGCAGAGCGGGCGGCTACTGCTCGACGGACCCGGCAGCGCCGGACCGGACCGGACCGCGACGTTCGAGGGCAACTCCGTGTTGCGCGGTGAGCGCCCCACGACCGCGGAGGCGTGAGCGATGCGACTGCGGCATCCGGACGGCACCGTCGTCCACCTGGCCTACGGCACCAACGTGCACCCCGCCGAGGACGTCGACGGGCTGGTGGCCCAGCTCCGTCGGTACGGCGGAGGACTGCGCTCGGCCCTGGCATGCGACCGCATCGGGCTCGGGCTGTGGCTCCCGGCCGCGGCCGCGGCCGAGCTGGCCGGCTCCCCGGCTGAGCTCGACCGGATGCGTACGGTGCTCGACCTGCACGGGCTCGAGGTCGTGACCATCAACGCGTTCCCGTACTCCCGGTTCCACGCTCCTGTGGTCAAGCGCGCCGTCTACCACCCCGACTGGTCCAAGCAGTCACGCCTCGACTACACGCTCGACTGCGCGCGCGTGCTGGCCGGGCTGATGCCCGACGACGCGGCCCGGGGCAGTGTCTCCACGGTGCCGCTGGCCTGGCGGTCCCCCTGGTACGCCGACCGCCAGGCCGTCGCGCGCGAGAACCTCGACCGGCTCGCCGAGGGCCTGGCCAAGATCTCCTCCGACGCCGGACGACCGATCCGCGTCGGGCTCGAGCCCGAGCCGGGCTGCGTGGTCGAGTCCACGGTCGACGCGGCCGAGCGCCTCGCCGGGGTCGACGACGAGTACATCGGCGTCTGCCTGGACACCTGCCACCTGGCGACCGGCTTCGAGGACCCCGTCGTCGCGCTCGCGACCCTGGAGGCGGCCGGGCTCCCCGTGGTCAAGGCGCAGCCCGCGGCCGCTGTGCACGCTGAAGCGCCGAGCGACCCCGCGACCCGGGCGGCGCTCGCACGGTTCGCCGAGGACCGGTTCCTCCACCAGGTCCGGGAGGTGCGCGGCGGCCGGGTGCACGGCCGCGACGACCTCCCGCTGGCACTCGGCGGGCAGCGTGCACTGCCCGGGCACAGCCCCTGGCGCGTGCACTTCCACGTCCCGGTGCACGTCGAGCCGGAGGCGCCGCTGCGCAGCACCCGCGACGAGCTGGTGGCCGCACTGGCCGCACTCGTCGGCGGGGAGAAGGCGCGCACCGACCACCTCGAGGTCGAGACCTACACGTGGTCCGTGCTGCCGCCGGGACAGCGGCCCGAGGACGAGGTCGGGCTGATCGAGGGACTGGCAGGCGAGCTGGGCTGGGTGCGCGACCGGCTGCTCGACCTCGGCCTGGAGGCCGCATGAGCACCCCGGTCACTCCGGCCGGGAACCGGCTGCTGGTGCTCGACGTCGTCGGGCTCACCCCACGGCTGCTCAAGCACATGCCCCGGCTCGCCTCGGTCGCCGAGGAAGGTTTCGGGGCGCAGCTGACCACGGTGCTGCCCGCTGTGACCTGCTCGGCGCAGTCGACGTTCCTCACCGGCACGATGCCGCGCGAGCACGGCATCGTCGGCAACGGCTGGTTCTTCCGGGACCTGGGCGAGGTGTTCCTCTGGCGCCAGCACAACCGGCTGGTCGCGGGGGAGAAGGTGTGGGAGGCCGCGCGGCGCGAGCAGCCGGGGTACCGCGTCGCCAACGTGTGCTGGTGGTACGCCATGGGGTCCACGACCGACGTGACCATCACCCCCCGCCCGGTCTACCACGCGGACGGGCGCAAGTCGCCGGACTGCTGGACGTGGCCGCCGGAGCTGCACGACGAGCTGACCCGTGAGCTCGGCCCGTTCCCGTTGTTCAACTACTGGGGCCCGACCGCGTCGATCGCCAGCTCGCGCTGGATCATCGCGGCGACGCGGCGGCTGCTGCCCGACCACGACATGACGCTGGCGTACGTGCCGCACCTCGACTACGACCTGCAGCGCCATGGTCCGGGCTCCGCCCAGGCGGCCGCGGCCGCCCGAGAGGTCGACCGCGAGCTCGCGCCATTGCTCGACGACGCCGCTGCCGCCGGTGTGACCGTCGTGGTCCTCAGCGAGTACGGCATCACCGATGTCTCTCGTCCGGTCGACGTCAACCGGGCGCTGCGACGTGCCGGCCTGCTGCACGTGCACACCAACGCCAGCGGCGAGCTGCTCGACCCGTGGACGTCGCGCGCCTTCGCGGTCGCCGACCACCAGGTCGCACACGTCTACGTTCGTGACCCCGACGACCTGCCCCGCGTGCGCGACCTCGTCGCGGAGATCCCCGGTGTCGACCAGGTGCTGGACCGTGCGGAGCAGGCGCCGTACGGCCTCGACCACGAGCGCGCCGGCGAGCTCGTGCTGGTCGCCGAACGCGACGCCTGGTTCACGTACTACTACTGGCTCGACGACGACCGGGCCCCGGACTTCGCCCGCGCCGTCGAGATCCACAAGAAGCCCGGCTACGACCCGGCCGAGCTGTTCCTCGACCCGCAGGACCGGTTCGTGAGGCTGCGGGCCGCCGCCGGGCTGCTGCGCAAGAAGGTCGGCCTTCGCTACGCGATGAACGTCGTGCCGCTCGACCCGTCCCCCGTGCGCGGCAGCCACGGCCGGCTGCCCGACGAACCTGCCGATAGTCCGGTGCTGCTCTGCTCGCGCAGGGACGCCGCGCGCGGCGAGGTCGCCGCGACGGAGGTCAAGGACCTGTTGCTCGAGCTCGCCGGGCTGCGCTCCGGCGTACCCGCCAGATGACCCACACCCGCCGCCCCGAAGCACACGAAGGAGCCTGAGATGGCGCGACCGATCACCCTCTTCACCGGACAGTGGGCCGACCTTCCGTTCGAGGAGGTCGCCCGGCTCGCGTCCGAGTGGGGCTACGACGGCCTCGAGATCGCCTGCTGGGGCGACCACATGGACGTCTGGAAGGCGGCCGAGGACGACGCGTACGTCCGCGACAAGCTGGAGCTGCTGGAGAAGCACAACCTCAAGCTGTGGGCGATCTCGAACCACCTCAAGGGCCAGGCGGTGTGTGACGACCCGATCGACGCACGGCACCAGGCGATCCTGCCGCCGGCGATCTGGGGTGACGGCGACCCCGAGGGCGTGCGGCAGCGTGCGGCCGAGGAGATGAAGATGACCGCGCGCGCCGCGCAGCGGCTCGGTGTGGACACCGTGGTCGGGTTCACCGGGTCCGCGGTGTGGAAGTACGTCGCGATGTTCCCGCCGGTGACCCAGGAGATGGTCGACGCGGGCTACCAGGACTTCGCCGACCGGTGGAACCCCATCCTCGACGTCTTCGACGAGTGCGGCGTGCGGTTCGCGCACGAGGTGCATCCCACGGAGATCGCCTACGACTACTGGACGACGGTGCGGACGCTCGAGGCGATCGGGCACCGTCCGGCGTTCGGGCTGAACTGGGACCCGAGCCACATGGTCTGGCAGCAGATCGACCCGGTCGACTTCCTGTGGGACTTCAAGGACCGGATCTACCACGTCGACTGCAAGGACACGAAGATGCGCGTCGGCAACGGCCGCAACGGCCGGATGGGCTCGCACCTGCCGTGGGCAGACCCGCGAAGGGGCTGGGACTTCGTCTCCACCGGGCGCGGCGACGTCGAGTGGGAGGCGTGCTTCCGGATGCTCAACTCCATCGGCTACGACGGCCCGATCTCGATCGAGTGGGAGGACGCCGGGATGGACCGCCTGCTCGGGGCGCCGGAGGCGCTGCAGTTCGTGCGCGGCCTCGCGTTCGACGCACCCGAGGCGACCTTCGACGCAGCGTTCAGCACCCAGTCCTGACCAGCCAGACAGCAGAAGGGGAACAACAGCATGTGCTACGGATTCGACGGACACGCACCTCTCGAGCGCTCACTGGCCCGGCAGGGCATGGACCGGCGCGGGTTCCTGCGCGGTGCGCTCGTGGGCGCCGCCGGACTCGCCGCGGCCGGTGCGGGTGTCGGCACTGCCGGGGCGGCGGACTGGCCGAGGCACGGGCGCCGGGTGCCGCCGGGCGCGATCAGCATCCAGCTCTGGACGGTGCGTGACGCGCTCTCGGGCGAGCCCGGGTTCGACGAGTCGCTGCGGCGGATCGCGGCGATGGGCTACCCGAAGGTCGAGCAGGCGCTGGGCTACTTCGGCCGTACGGCGGCCGAGCTGCGCGCGTTCTACGACTCCATCGGGATCAAGGCGTCGTCGAGCCATGACGGCATCAGCCCGGACGCGCAGGCGCTGGCGACCAAGATCGAGAACGCGGTGACGCTGGGCCAGTCGTACATGGTGGTGCCGTTCCTGGAGTCGCAGAACGCCGACGACTGGCGGCGCTACGCCGAGCAGATGAACCACGAGGCACTCGCTGCCAGGGCCGCCGGGCTGCGCTACGGCTACCACAACCACGCGCACGAGTTCACGACCGACCTCGGCGGCGGACTGCGCCCGTGGGACATCCTGATGGCCGAGCTCGACCCGTGGCTCGTGCACCTTGAGATCGACATCTACTGGGCCGTGACCGGGGGCATCGAGAGCGGCGACGGGGCCGACGACCCGGAGGGCTTCACCCTCGACGTGATCCGGGCCGCGAAGCAGCGGACGCTGCAGTACCACGTCAAGGACCGGCACGCCGCCGACGGTGACATGGCCGACCTCGGTACAGGGATGATCGACTTCGCGCGCATCTTCCGCGGACA
>DATMEB010000050.1:0-36398 GCA_035557095.1 Nocardioidaceae bacterium
GAGGTCCCCTCCCCACCGGCCGGCGCCTTCGCGGGCATCGACGGCTTCGCGCGACAGCGCTCCGGGGTGGTCGGGCCGTTCTGGGCCTGGGACTACTCACCCTGCGCGACGTGGCCGGTGCGAAGCGCGCACCCCTACACCGGGCCGTGGGACCGTCGCACCGCCAACCCCGTACTGGTGATCGGAAACACCTTCGACCCCGCCACCCCCGTGCGGGGAGCGGTCTCGATGTCGCAGCAGCTCGGCCGGGCGCGCCTGCTCACGCTGGACGGCTTCGGCCACACGGCGCTGCTCAACCCGAGTGCCTGCGTGAACCGGCACGAGGCTCGCTATTTCGTCCGCGGGGTCCTTCCACCCGGGGGGAGCAGGTGCGCGCAGGACGCGGCCCCGTTCGGCGGCTGAGCTGCGTCACCGGCCCGCGCCCTTGGCCGGCGCCCTTCAGGCGAGCTGGGTGAGCCGACCGGTGTCGACGTCGTACAGGAAACCGCCCACGGCGACCGAGTCTGCGATCAGTGGGTGCGTTCGTACACGGTGCACGTCCTCGTGCAGCGCGGCCACCTGGTCCTCGATCGCACCGAACCTTGCCCACGAGGCGTCCCGCCCGCTGGACTCGCTGACCCGCTCGCGGAGCTCGGCCTCACTGGCCGTGGCCATCGCGCACCGCGTGTGCGGTACGACGAGAATGCGGCGTACGTCGAGCAGATGGGAACCGAGCACGAGTGCTGCCAGGGCCTGCTCGGTGACCCGGCCACCGGGGTTGCGCAGCACCTTCGCGTCACCTGGACGAAGACCGAGCATGCGCAGTGGGTCGATGCGCGAGTCCATGCAGGTCACGATCGCCACACCGGCATGCGCCACCCCGTCGAACCCGGCCAGGTCGAACCTCTCGGCGAACTCCGCGTTGGCCGCCAGCAGGTCGTCGAATGCGTCCGTCACGGCATAGACGCTAGCGCTCGTGCACGTAGCCGAGGGCGCCGGTCCGTCCCGCGGACCGTGCGCCCGAGATGTCCGGCCCTCGCAGCAGCACCAGCGCGAGTACGCCGGCGACGAGCGCGCACACCGCGGCGCCGGCGAACACCGTGTGCAGCTGCGTCAGCCCGGCCTCACGCAGGAGCGCGACGTACTCAGGGCAGTCCGTCGGCGTTCGTGGGCAAAGCCGGTTGGGCGAGGGGATCGACGCCTCGACGGCGTAGAACCGGGTCAGCCCGATCGTCGTCAGCGCCGAGATCCCGACGAGCATCCCCACCATCCGCGCCACCACCAGCAGCGCGCTGCTCAGCCCGTGCACGGCCGGGGCGGTCGCGAGCAGCAGGGCCGCGTTGACCGGTGCGAGCGCGAGCCCGAAGCCGAGTCCGCAGGCCGCCAGCGCCACGGTGGCGCCCGGGCCGTCCAGCGAGGTGGAGCCCCAGGTGGTCATGGCGACGAACGCGCCGGTGCTCACGGCCATGCCGCCCGCGGTCACCAGCCCTGCGGGCCACCGGCGGACGAGCCAGCCGCCGGCGATCGCGCCGATGGGCAACGCCACCAGGAAGCGCAGGAGCACCAGCGCAGCGCCGAGCTGCGATCCGGACTCCGTGGTCACCCGGGCGAACACCGGCACGTCGACCAGAGCCGCGATCAGTGCCGCGCCGACGAAGAAGCTCACCGCCAGCGAGCCCCACGCCGGCTTCGCCGACAGGGCGCGGCGAGGCACCAGCGGGTACGCCGCATGCCGCTGCCGCCACCAGAACGCCGCGCCGGCGACGGCCGCGGCGGCCAGGTACCAGGGGCCCTGCGGCGACAGCACCGCGACCTGGGGGTCGGCGGTCGCGAAGGCCAGCACGATCCCGGCCAGGGCGAACGCGAGCAACGACGCACCCAGCAGGTCGGTGCTGCGCGCGAGCGGAGCGACGGCGCGGAGGTCGACCAGCGGTCGAGCGGCGATGAGCTCGCGCACGACGAAGCACGCAACGGCCGCGAGCGCGAGCACCGCCAGCGGTGTGGTCCACACGCTGTCACCGGCCAGCGGCACCCAGGCCAGCCCCAGGGTCAGGTCGCTCACCAGCGCCTCCGGAGCGACCACGAGCAGCGCAT
Source organism: Nocardioidaceae bacterium (assembly GCA_035557095.1). Taxonomy (GTDB): domain Bacteria; phylum Actinomycetota; class Actinomycetes; order Propionibacteriales; family Nocardioidaceae; genus JALZDI01. The sequence continues at coordinate 2,074 of DATMEB010000050.1, forward strand.
AGGCCAGCAGCGACACCAGCAGCAGGAGCCCGCCGACCCAGTCCGGTGCCGGGCCCGGCTCCCGGCTGCTGCGGCTGCGTAGCGGTCGCAGCCGGGCGGCTCCGGTCGTGACCGCGATCGCGGCCGCGAGTATCAGGCCGACGGTCAGGTTGATCCAGAAGATCGCCGGCCAGGGCCACAACGCGAGCACCAGTGCGCCGTACAACGGGCCGAGCACGGCGCCGAGCTCCTGCACGGCGCCGACCACCCCGAGCGGCATTCCCCGTCGGTGCGGCGGCCACAGGTCGGCCACCAGCGCCAGCGTCGCGGGCACCAGCCCGCCGCCTCCCAGGCCCTGCAGGAACCGGCCGAGGACCATGACCGGCAGGCTCGCGGCGGTTGCCGTGACCAGCGATCCACACGCGAACACCAGCAGCGAGAACACCAGCACCGGTACCCGGCCGCGCAGGTCGGCCACCCGGCCGATCAGCGGGAGCATCGCGACGTAGCCGAGCAAGAAGCCGGACACGATCGGAGCGGCGCGCTGCAGCTCGTCGATGTTCAGCCCGACACCGCGCATCATGTCCGGCAGCGCGAGCACGACAACGTAGGTGTCGGCGGCGGCGAAGCCGACGGCGAGACCGGCGAGCGTCAGCGTTCTGCGGCGAGCAGCGCCGACAGCGCCGGGATGAGTGGTCACGAGGCGGACATCACGGGGCGCTGATCTCCACCGGCTGGCCGGAGGGGAAGACGCCGACGTGATAGGTGACCGCCGGCCGGTCCCGGTAGAACGGCCCGGTGACCTGCGCGCCGCGCAGGCGGTCGTCCTGGTCGATCGTGAACGTCACGTCGAACGGGCGGCCGGCCGACGCGGAGGGGAAGATGCGCGCGACCGCCGACCCGGGCACCGAGCCGGTATAGGTGCTGACGATGTCCTTGCCGTCGCGACGCTGGTCGGTCTCGGCAAGGTCGGTCGCCTCCGTGAGCAGCGTCGACAGACCCCGGTCGGCCTGCATCAGCGTCGCCGGGTCGGGCGCGTTGAAGTCGGTGGGGTCGACGCGGATGAACGACGACGAGAACGGTGTCTGCGCGTAGACCACGCCGTCGACCGCGACCACGTCGACGCTCTGACCGTCGAACAGCCCGGGTGCGGCGACCGTGATCGTGCCGCGGAACGCGGGAGCGTGGGTGGCGACGCCGGCCGCCTTGGTGATCCCGTTGACCCCCTCGGGCAGCCGGTCGGTGCGCAGTGTCAGCCGGATGCTCGCGGCCTGGTCGAGCAGGCGCTTCGCGGCCTGCAGCCGCTCGGCGACCTGCGCGGGGCTGGCGCCCGACTCGTCGTCGCCGCCCGTGCACGCGGTGGCGCTGAGCCCGGTCAGCGCGACCAGCAGGCAGAGGGTGAGCAGTCGGTGCACGGTAGCGGCTCGATTCGGGGTGGGCGGACTGTGAGGCGGACTGTTGATGGACAGGGTCAGGTGGTGGGAACGAGCAGGGTGGTCGGGCCAGCCACCGCGGCGAGCGGCTGAGGTGCGGGTGTACCGGAGCCGTCGCGACGCCCGTCCGCCTGGGGCAGGTCGACGGGTGCGCCGCTGGTGGCAGCGGCGCGTGCCGGCGCGGGTCCGGCCCAGCCGACCAGCAGGGCGTCCTCGCCCTTGAGGAAGCGGTGGCAGCGGACACCGCCGGTGGCCCGGCCCTTGGTGGGGTACTCGGCGAACGGTGTGACCTTCAGCGAGCCCGCCTCGGTGCCGGGCAGCGAGCTCGACGAGCCGGACACGGTCACGACCACGGCGTCGTGGCCGGGGTCGACGGCGCCGAAGAACGCGACCCGGGTGGCGTCGTCGGCGAGGCGGAGCCCGGCGATGCCACCACCGCCGCGTCCCTGCGGGCGTACGGCGGAGGCCGGGAAGTGCAGCAGCTGCGCGGCCGAGCTGATGAACACCAGCTCCTCGTCACCGGTGGTGAGCTCGACCGCGCCCACCACCTCGTCGCCCTCGTCGAGCCGGATGACGTCCCAGACGTCCTTGTTGGCCAGGTGGTCCGGCGTCACCCGCTTGACCACCCCGAGGGCGGTTCCGAGCGCGAGCCCGGTCGAGTCGGGGTCGAGCGTCGTCAGCGCGAGCACACGCTCGCCCGGGTCGAGCACGAGGAACTCCGAGGTCGGTGCGCCGCCCTGCAGGTGCGGGGCGTTGGCCGTGGACGGCAGCGTGGGCAGGTCGAGCACGTCGAGCCGTCGCAGCCGGCCCTGCGAGGTGACCACACCGACCTGGCCTCTGGCCGTGGCGCGGACGGCGCTGACCACCACATCGTGCTTGCTGCGTCCGCCCGCGTCGCCGAGCGGCTCCTGGTCGGTCGTGCGCGCGAGCAGCCCCGCCGAGGAGAGCAGCACGAAGCACGGGTCGTCGGTGACCTCCAGCGGCACCGCCGCCGACACCGGGCTCCCCGCCGACTCCAGCAGAACCGTGCGGCGCGGCGTGCCGTGTTGCTTGGCGACGTCGGCGAGCTCGTCGGAGACGACCTTGCGCAGCAGTCCCTCGTCCTCGAGGATCGCGGTCAGCTCCTCGATCGTGCGCTGCAGCTCGGACTGCTCCTTCTCCAGCTCGATCCGCGAGAACTTCGTCAGCCTTCGCAGCGGCATGTCGAGGATGTAGTTGGCCTGGACCTCGGTGAGCTCGAAGACCTGCATCAGCCGGCCCCGGGCCTGTTCGGCGTTGTCGCTGCCGCGGATCAGCTGGATGACCTCGTCGATGTCGAGGATCGCGATCAGCAGACCCTGGACCAGGTGCAGTCGTGACTCGGCCTTGTTGCGCCGGAACTGCGACCGGCGGCGTACGACCTCGTACCGATGCTCCAGGAACACCTCGAGCAGCTGCTTGAGCCCGAGCGTGCGCGGCTGACCGTCGACGAGCGCCACCGCGTTGATGCCGAACGAGTCCTCCATCGGCGTGAGCTTGTACAGCTGCTCGAGCAGCGCCTCGGGACGGAAGCCGTTCTTGACCTCGATCACCAGCCGCATGCCCTTCTCGCGGTCGGTGAGGTCCTTGATGTCGGCGATGCCCTGCAGCTTCTTGTTCTGCACCAGCGACTTGATGCGCTCGACCACCTTCTCCGGACCGACCTGGTACGGCAGCTCGGTCACCACGATGCCCTTGCGACGCGGGGTGACGTTCTCGACCCGCGCGGTCGCCCGCATGCGGAACGACCCGCGCCCGGTCTCGTAGGCGTCGCGGATGCCGTCGAGGCCGACGATCTTGCCGCCGGTGGGCAGGTCGGGCCCGGGCACGAACCGCATCAGGTCGTCGACCCCGGCCGTCGGGTGCTTGATCAGGTGCCGAAGCGCCTGCACGACCTCGACCAGGTTGTGCGGGGCGATGTTGGTGGCCATGCCGACCGCGATCCCCGACGCCCCGTTGACGAGCAGGTTGGGGACCGCGGCGGGCAGCACGGACGGCTCGAGCTCGCGGCTGTCGTAGTTGGGCCGGAAGTCGACGGTCTCCTCGTCGATCGAGTCGGTCATCGGCAGCGTCGCGGGTGCCATCCGGCACTCGGTGTAGCGCATCGCCGCCGGCGGGTCGTCGGGGGAGCCGAAGTTGCCGTGGCCGTCGACCAGCGGCAGCCGCATCGACCACCACTGGACCATGCGCACGAGCGCGTCGTAGATCGCACCGTCGCCGTGCGGGTGCAGGCGGCCCATCACCTCGCCGACGACGCGCGCGCTCTTCACGTGGCCGCGGTCGGGGCGCAGGTTCATCTCCGACATCGTGTAGAGGATGCGGCGCTGTACCGGCTTCAGCCCGTCGCGCGCGTCCGGCAGCGCCCGGGAGTAGATGACCGAGTAGGCGTACTCGAGGAAGCTGGACCGCATCTCCTCGCCGACGTCGATGTCGAGGATCTGCTCGTCGAAGTCGTCAGGCGGCGGTGCGGACGTCGTCTTGCGTCGGGCCATCGTGGGGGCGCTTCTCCTCCGGGGTCTGCAATGGCTCCATTGTCCACTGTCGCCGCCGACGAGGCGCGCAGCGACCCACGGGGGCGGGCCATCGCCGCCCCCTTCCGGGCTCAGGCCTTGAGGTCGGGGAAGTCCTCCTCGCGGTACTCCCCGTCGCCCTTGTCCCGGCTGCTCTGCTCCTCGGCGGCCTTCTCCTCGGCGTTGCGCAGCTCGACCCGGCGGATCTTGCCCGAGATCGTCTTCGGCAGCCCGGCGTCGCCGGCGAACTCGATCCGGCGGATGCGCTTGTACGGCGCGAGGTGCTTGCGGGTGTACGCCAGGATGTCGCGGGCGAGGTCGGGACCGGGCTCGTGTCCGGAGGACAGCACCACGTAGGCCTTCGGCACCGCCAGCCGCAGCGGGTCCGGCGCCGGGACGACGGCGGCCTCGGCCACGGCGGGGTGCTCGATCAGGGCGCTCTCGAGCTCGAACGGGCTGATGCGGTAGTCGCTGGCCTTGAACACGTCGTCGGACCGTCCGACGTAGGTGATGTAGCCGTCGTCGTCGGCCTTGGCCACGTCGCCGGTGCGGTAGAAGCCCGCACGCATCGCGTCGGCGCTGCGCGACTCGTCGTCGCGGTAGCCCACCATCAGCCCCAGCGGGCGACGGGCCAGCTCGATGCACACCTCGCCGTCGGTGCCGACCTCGTCGCTGACGGGGTCGACCAGCGCGATCACGTAGCCCGGCAGCGGCCGGCCCATCGAGCCCACCTTGAGCGCGGCACCGGGCGGGTTGCCGATCTGCGCGGTCGTCTCCGTCTGGCCGTAGCCGTCGCGGATCGTCATGCCCCAAGCGCGCTGCACGGACTCGATGACCTCGGGGTTGAGCGGCTCACCGGCACCGACGCACTCGCGCAGTGGCACCGAGTGCTGCGACAGGTCGGCCTGCACCAGCATCCGCCACACCGTCGGGGGAGCGCAGAACGTCGACACCTCGCAGCGCTGCATCACCTCGAGCAGCTTGACCGCGTCGAACCTCGCGAAGTTGTAGATCAGCGTCGTCGCCCCGGCGTTCCACGGCGCGAAGAAGCACGACCACGCGTGCTTGGCCCAGCCGGGTGAGGAGATGTTCAGGTGCACGTCACCGGGCTGCAGCCCGATCCAGTACATCGTGGACAGGTGCCCCACGGGGTACGACGCGTGCGTGTGCTCGACCAGCTTGGGCAGCGAGGTCGTTCCCGAGGTGAAGTACAGCAGCAGTGGCTCGTCGGCGCGGGTGTCGGCGTCGCCGGCGAACTCGCCCTGCCAGTCGTAGGACGAGGAGTACGACGCCCAGCCGTCGACCGCGTCGCCGACCGCGATCCGGACCATGTCCGCGGGCACGTCGGCGAACTTGTCGACGTCCTCGCTCGCGGTGACCACGCACCGCGCGTTGCCGCGGTTGACCCGGTCCTCGACGTCGGCCGGAGCCAGCAGGGTGGTCGCCGGGATCATCACGGTGCCGAGCCGGATGCACGCGAGCATGCACTCCCACAGCTCGACGCGGTTGCCGAGCACGAGCAGTACCCGGTCGCCGCGCTGCACACCCTGCTCGGCGAGCCACCCGGCCACCTGCCGCGACCGGTCGGCCATCTGCGCGTAGCCGACCTTCTGCTCCCGGCCGTCCTCCTCGACGACCCACAGCGCGGTGGTGTCCGGCTGCTCGCTCGCCAGCCGGTCGAACCAGTCGCGTGCCCAGTTGAAGCTCTCGAGCTCGGGCCAGCGGAAGTCGCGGTAGGCGGTGTCGTAGTCGTCACGGTGCGCGAGCAGGAAGTCACGGGCCTGCCGGAACTCCTGGGTGGCCGGGGACTCCGCTGCGGTTCCGGGCTGTGTCATGGACCGCAGTGTAGGCACCACCACGGCGGCCTGTCGGCTCCCTCACACCCCGTGGCCCGCACCCGTGCTCGTGCTCGTGGGTGCGTTCCCTCCATCGGTCGCACATCGGAGCGCTTCGCTTCGAGGCGGTAACCTCTCAGCCGTGGTCGACACGGCGTATCCGGCGCACTGGGAGGCGGACGTCCTGCTGCTCGACGGGCGGGCCGCCCACCTGCGGCCGATCCTGCCCGACGACGCCGCAGGCCTGGTCAGCTTCTACGAGCGGGTGTCACCCGAGTCGAAGTACATGCGCTTCTTCGCGCCGTACCCGACGCTGTCCGCCCGCGACGTGCAGCGGTTCACGAACGTCGACCACGCCGACCGCGTCGCGTTCGTGGTGACGCTGGGCGGCAAGATCATCGGCATCGGCCGCTACGACCGGCTCGACGAGGAGCAGGCCGAGGTCGCGTTCCTGATCGAGGACGCGCACCAGGGCCGCGGCCTTGCCCAGCTGCTGCTGGAGCACCTCGCGCAGGCCGGCCGCGAGCGCGGTCTGCGGAGGTTCGTGGCGGAGGTGCTCCCGGAGAACGTCCGGATGATCCAGATCTTCCGCGAGGCCGGCTACCACGTCGAAGGCGGCTTCGAGGACGGCGTGATGCGCCTGGTGTTCGGCATCGACACCACCGACACCTCCGTCGGAGTCATGCAGGCCCGCGAGCACCGGGCGGAGGCCCGCTCGATCCAGGGGTTCTTCAACGCGCGCAGCATCGCGGTGATCGGCGCCAGCCGTCGGCAGGACACCATCGGGCAGCAGATCGTGCGCAACCTGGTGCTCGGCGGCTACACCGGCCGGGTGTTCGCGGTGAACCCGCACGCGCCGGCGGTGGCCGGGCTGCCGGCGTACGCCACCGTGCAGGACATCCCCGAGCAGGTCGAGCTGGCGATCGTCGCCGTACCCGCCGACGCGGTGGAGGACGTCGTGCTCGACTGTGCCGCGAAGGGCGTGCACGGGCTGATCGTGATCTCCAGCGGGTTCGCCGAGACCGGCGAGGAGGGCCGGATGCGGCAGCGCCGGCTGGTGGGCCTGTCCCGCTCGTACGGCCTGCGGCTGGTCGGCCCGAACTGCCTCGGTGTCATCAACACCCGGCCAACCGAGTCGCTGAACGCCTCGCTGTCGCCGTTGATGCCGCAGCGCGGCCGCGTCGGGTTCTTCTGCCAGTCCGGCGCGCTGGGGGTGGCGATCCTCGAGAGTGTCGACCGGCGAGGGCTCGGCCTGTCGTCGTTCGTCAGTGCGGGCAACCGGGCCGACGTCTCCGGCAACGACCTGCTGCAGTACTGGGAGGAGGACGGCGACACCGAGGTCGTCCTCCTCTACCTCGAGTCGATCGGCAACCCCCGCAAGTTCAGCCGGGTGGCCCGCAGGGTGGCGATGCGCAAGCCGATCGTCGCGGTGAAGTCCGGACGCACCACGCAGGGAGTCCCGGTCGGGCACGCGGTGCGTACGACGGTGGCCCCGCAGGCAGCGGTCGACGCGATGTTCCGCCAGGCCGGCGTGATCCGCGTCGACACCCTCGACGAGATGTTCGACGTCGCACAGCTCGTGGCCCACCAGCCGCTGCCGCGCGGTCCGCGGGTCGCTGTCGTCGGCAACTCCGACGCGCTCGGTCTGCTCGCGACCGACGCGGCCGCGGCCGCCGGGCTGGTGGTCAAGGACCCGGTCGCGCTCGGTGCCGACGCCACTGCGGAGGACTTCGAGCGCGCGCTCGACGACGCCGTCGACGACCCGGAGGTCGACGCCGTGGTCGCGGTGTTCATCCCGCCGCTGAACACCCCCGGCGAGCAGGTCGCCAACGTGCTCGCCGCGGTGGGGGAGCAGTCCGAGAAGCCGCTGCTGTCGACGTTCCTGGCCAGCGAGGGCGTGCCCGAGCTCCTGCGGGTCCCCGACGTCGAGGGCGCCGCGGGTCGCGGGTCGGTCCCGTCGTACCCCGCACCGGAGGCGGCCGTACGTGCGCTGAGCAGAGTGGTGGAGTACTCCGCCTGGCTGCAGCGTCCTCCCGGTGAGATCGCCGCCTACGAGGACATCGACGTACGCCATGCCCACCGGCTGGTCAACCAGTGGTTGGCCGACGACGGCGACGGGGTCGAGCTCGACGTCGAGCGGGTCACCGAGCTGCTCGACCTCTACGGCATCACGCTGTGGCCGCGGATCGAGGTTGCGTCACTCGAGGAGGCGCTGGCGGCGGGGTCCAAGCTCGGCTGGGACGTCGTGCTCAAGGCGACCGCCCGGCACCTGCAGCAACGGCCCGACCTGTCGCACGTGTGGCGCAACATCGACGACGAGCCCGAGATGCGCGACGCGTGGCACACGCTGAACGAGATCATCGACGAGCCGGAGACCGCGGGCTTCGTGGTGCAGCGGATGGCGCCACCCGGAATCCCGCTGTCGATGAGCAGCATGGAGGACCCGCTGTTCGGGCCGATCATCTCCTTCGGTGTCGCCGGCGCACCGTCGGACCTGCTCAACGACCGGGCCTACCGCATCCCGCCGCTGACCGACACCGACGCGGCCGCGATGGTCCGCGAGATCGGCTCCGCACCTCTGCTCTTCGGCTACCGGGGCAGCGAGCGGGTCGACGTCGACTGCGTCGAGGCGGTCCTGCAGCGGCTGGCCCGGCTCAAGAACGACCTGCCCGAGGTGGCCGCCCTCGACCTGGGGCTGGTGCTCGCCGGTGCGCACGGCTGCCACGTCCTCGCGGCCAGCGGCCGGGTCTCGCCGGTACGCGACCTGCGCAGCGACTGGTTCGTGCGCCGGCTCAGCGTTCCGCCTGGCGACACGCAGCCCGGCTGACCCCCGCAGCCCTCCCGGGCCCCACTCGGCAGTGGCTGCGGGAGGTCCGCCGTCGCGGCGTCGGCCCGGGCCAGGCGGCGGGTGAGGCCGCACGCTGGGCGGGTCGTGACAGACTGAGGACATGGCTGACCGTTCCACCGCGAGCACCACCCCCACGCACGCCGACCGGCTCCGTGAGGCGATCGTGCAGTGTGGCTACTACCCCGCCGTGGTCACCGAGGCGGTCGAGGGTGCCCTCGCCCGCGAGCCGGTGGTCGACTTCGTGCTGCACCACGAGCCCACGTTCGACCGTGACGACGAGGTACGCCGGCACGTCACCGTGGTCGTGCTCACCCCCTCGCGGCTGGTGATCGCACACACCGACGAGCACCCGCCGGACGACCTCCTGCCCTCGCCGTACGCCTCGACCTCCACCGAGGCCGTCCCGCTGTCGGGCATCAGCTCCGTGGTCACGAACCGGATGGTGGCCGACCCTGCCGGCTACGCCGGTCAGACCTCACGCAAGCCCGAGGCCAACGAGGCCGTGCTCACGATCGGGTGGGGCGCCGTCAGCCGCGTCGACCTCGAGCCCGCCACCTGCGGCGACCCGGAGTGCGAGGGCGACCACGGCTACACGGGCACGATGACCGCCGACGACTTCTCCCTGCGGATGAGTGCCGCCGCCGACGGTCCGGACGCGGTCGCGCAGCTGCTCTCCTTCGCCGCGTCCCTGTCGGCGGCGACCACCACGGTGCGGTGACTCCGGAGGTGACCCCGGAGGTGACCACGGCCGCGACCGCCGAGCCGCTGGTGGCTCCGGCGTACGGCGCGGGCGCGCTCTCCGACATCGTCCCGTCGGCCACCGCGATGCTCACCGGCGACACCGCGGGCAACATCCTCGACCTGCCCACGGCCTCCCGGGTCGTCCTGCTGCTCATCGATGGTCTCGGACAGCGCCAGCTCCTCCGGCACGCCGACGACGCGCCATACCTCTGCTCGCTGACGCAGCGCACCCTCACCTGCGGCGTGCCGTCCACGACCGCGACGAGCCTGACCTCGCTGGGAGTCGGTCTGCCGCCCGGCGAGCACGGCGTGGTCGGCTACACCTGTCGCATCCCCGGCACCGACCGGCTGCTCAACGCCCTGCGCTGGGACGCCTCGGTCGACGCCGAGGAGTGGCAGCCGCACCCGACCGCGCTCGCGGCCGCGGCGCGGGCCGGGGTGTCGACCACCGTGATCAACAAGCGGTCGTTCGAGGGCACCGGCCTGACGATCGCGAGCCAGCGCGGCGCCGAGTTCGTCCGCGCCGACAGCCCGGGGGAGCGGCTCGCGGAGGCGGTCCGTGCCACGCGGCACGAGCCCTCCCTGGTCTACGTCTACGACGCGGACCTCGACGCGACCGGGCACCGGGAGGGATGCGGATCCGAGGCATGGCGCTACCAGCTCTCGACCGTCGACGCGTTCGCCCAGCGACTCCGTGAGGTGGTCGCCGACGACGCCGCGCTCCTGGTCACCGCCGACCACGGCATGGTCGACGTCGCCTCGGAGGACCGCGTCGACGTGGACGCCGAACCGGACCTGCTCGAGGGCGTCGCTCTGGTCGGCGGCGAGGCCCGGTTCCGGCACGTCTACTGCCGCGCCGGCGCGGTCGACGAGGTCGTGCGTCGCTGGCGCGAGCGCCTGGGCGACCGCGCGGTCGTGCTCACCCGGGAGGAGGCGATCGCGGCCGGCTGGTTCGGCAGCGTGCGTCGCGACGTCGAGCCGCGCATCGGCGATGTCGTGGTCGCCTGCGTCGGCCCGCTCGCGGTGCTCTCGACCGAGCGGTTCCCGCACGAGGCGATGCTGGTCGGACTGCACGGGTCGCTGACCCCGGAGGAGATGTACGTCCCGCTGCTCATCGACCCACCCCACGGAGGCCGCCGATGATGACACCGCTGATCACGGTCGAGCACCTGCGTGCCCTGATCGACGCCAAGGCAACGCTGGCCCTCCTGGACGTGCGCTGGACCCTCGCCGGCGCCGAGCGGGAAGAGTACGACGCGGGGCACATCCCGGGTGCGCACTTCGTCTCGATCGACGAGGACCTGGCCGCGGCCTCGGGCGACCACGGCCGGCACCCGCTGCCGTCGGCGGAGGAGTTCGAGGCGACGATGCGCAGCTGCGGGGTCGACCGTGAGCACCACGTGGTCGTCTACGACGCGCAGGGCGGCACCTCGGCGGCACGGGCCTGGTGGCTGCTGCGCTACTTCGGCCACGACGACGTACGCGTGCTCGACGGCGGCTTCCCCGCCTGGGTGGCCGCGGGCGAGCCGGTCAGCACACGGCATCCCTCGCACCGTGGCGGTGACTTCGTCGCCCGACCGGGCGCCATGCCGCTGCTCGACGCCGCTGCGGCGCGAGACCTCGCCGGCGAGGGGCTGCTGCTCGACGTCCGTGCACCCGAGCGTTACGCCGGCGAGTCCGAGCCGGTCGACCCGGTCGCCGGGCACGTACCCGGCGCGATCAACCTGCCCACCGCCGAGCACGTCGACCCGGCCGGCCGGATGCTGCCGCACGACGCGCTGCTGGCCAGGTTCGAGAAGGCGGGCTACGACGGCGGCCGGATCGGGGCCTACTGCGGGTCCGGCGTCAACGCCGCGCACACCGTGCTGGCCCTGGAGGTCGCCGGCGTCCACGACGCCGAGCTGTATGCCGACTCATGGAGCGGCTGGATCACCGATCCGGAGCGTCCGGTCGCCACCGGTCCCGAACCCGGCTGAACAACCGCGCGACCGGACTGCACATCCCAGCATTGGCCGCTCACCAGGGGCCGGTCACCAGTGGATGCCGCGCAGCACCCGGGCGAGCAGCAGTTGTTCCTGCGTCGTGGACCCGTCGTCACCGTCGCCGTCGCCGGAGTCCCGGCGCGCGTCGTCGGGAAACACCCGGTAGCCCAGGTGCAGCACCCGGAACATCGCCTTGGGCGCGAGCGCATGCCCCAGCTCACCGATGGTGCCCAGCCGGGTGTTGACCTCGTGCGGGCGAACCTTCATCGCGCGGATCACCATGTCCGCCGCCTGCGCCGGCGTGATCGTGGGGAAGCTGTCGTAGATGCGCGTCGGCGCGATCATCGGCGTACGCACCAACGGCATGTGCACGGTCGTGAACGTCACGCCGTCGCCGACCAGCTCCGAGGCCACGACCCGGCTCCAGGCGTCCAGGGCCGACTTGGACGCGACGTAGGCCGAGAACCGCGGCGGGTGGGTCTGCACGCCGATCGAGGACACGTTGACCACGTGGCCGCGACCCTCCCGGCCCAGGGCGTCCAAGAGCCCGATGACCAGGCGGATCGCCCCGAAGTAGTTGAGCTGCATGGTGCGCTCGAAGTCGTGGAAGCGGTCGTGTGAGAGGCGCAGGGAGCGGCGGATCGAACGACCGGCGTTGTTCACGATGAAGTCGATCGACTCGTGGTCTGCGGTGATCTGCTCGCTGAGCCGGTCGATCGCCTCCAGGTCGGACAGGTCGCACGGGTAGACCATCGCCTCGCCACCGGTGGAGACGATGTGGCTGCGCAGGTCCTCCAGGTCCTCCTTGCCGCGGGCGACCATCAGCGGCACGCCGCCGGCCTGTGCGATCTTCAGGGCGGTCGCGCGCCCGATGCCCGACGACGCACCGGTGATCACGACCTTGCGTCCGCGCAACGCACGACGGGCGCGGCTGTCCTGCTCGGTCGACGGGTCGAGGTTCTGCTCCCAGTAGTCCCACAGCGCCGAGGCGTACGACTCCAGCGGCGGGCATGCCACCCCCGAGCCCTCCAGGGCCTGGTCGGTGTGCCGGCTGGCGAACGCCGAGGGGAAACCGGTGTGCGCCACGACCTCCGGCGGGATGCCGAGCCGGCCGAGCGTCTGCCGCAACGCGAACCGGCCGGCGCCGGTGCGCACGGCGGCACCGAGCAACCGCCGGGGCAGTCGGCGCATCGGTGCCGGAAGCGTGTCCGCGACGTGCCGGTCCAGGGGGAGCGCGAACCGGGGCGCCTGGGCGGCGGCCGCGAGCGTGTTGAGCACCTCGATCGTCGGCTGCGGGTCGGGGTTGACCAGGTGGAAGGTCTGGTGGTCGAGGCCCGGCTGGTGCGCGAGTTGGTCCAGCGCACGTGCGACGTAGTCGACGGGGACGATGTTGGTGTCGCCGAGGTCCACGCCGACCAGCGGGGTCCACTGCGGAAGTGCGTCGCGCAGCCGCTTCAGCGCGGGGAAGAAGTAGTAGGGACCGTCGGCCTTGTCGATCTCCCCGGTGTGCGAGTGGCCGACCACGACCGAGGGCCGGTACACCCGCCACGACACCGCGCACTCCTCGCGCACGATCCGCTCCGACTCGTACTTTGTGCGGTGGTACGGCGAGGGCAGCCCCTGGCCCACGTCGAACATGGTCTCGTCGAAGACCCCGGCGTGGTCGCCGGCGACTGCGACCGACGACACGTGGTGGAAGCAGCCCGCCTCGAGGGCCTCGGCCAGGTCGACGGCGGCTCGGGTACCGCCGACGTTGAGCTGTTCGTTGCGTTCGTCCGAGGCGGTCATGTCGTACAGCGCGGCGAGGTGGAGCACGTGCTCGATGCCGCCGCGGTGCTCCTCGACCCAGGTCTCGTCGACGCCGAGCCGGGGCTCGGCGAGGTCACCGGTGACGGGTACGACGCGGTTCGGGTCGCTCCATCCGTTCATCAGATGGTGCAGACGCGGCAGCGAGCCCGGGCGTACCAGCACGAAGACCTCGGCATCCGGGCGACGCAGGATCTCCTCGACGACGTGCCGTCCGATGAACCCGGTCCCACCCGTCACGAGATAAGCCATGGGCGGACACTACTGCCGGGTAGTGCGCATGCCCAGCGCGTTCTGCAACCCGGCAGCCCGCCCGAACCGGTGGGCGAGACGTAGGTCTCAGCCCTTGGGCTGGCCGAACATGATCTCGTCCCAGCTCGGCACGCTGGCCCGGCCGCGGCCGCGCCGGCCGCGCTTCTCCGGCTTGGGCTCGGCTCGCTTGTGCCCTGCTTGCCCGGACCCGGACCCGGACCCGGAGTCGAGGTCGGAGTCGGCGTCGTCGTCGAGCCGACCGGCCTCGTCGGTCTCGTCCGTTGCGTCGGCGGGCCGGTTCGGGTCGGCCCGTGCGGACTGCTCGTCCCGGTCCTCCGGAGCGTGCCGCTGCACCCCCTGCTGGGACGCACGTTGGTCGGCTCGGTTGTGGTCGTCGCCGAGTGCGTCCGCGACCGCGGTGAGCTCGGTCGTCGGCTCGTCGTCGTCGAACAGCATCGCGTCGTACTCCGAGGTGACCGCGGAGAGCCGGCGACCCGACGGCCGGCGCCGCTGCTCCCTTTCGGCGACACGTTCGCCGACGAGCCAGCGGGCGTCGTCGTCATCGGCGAGGGTGTAGCGGCTCAGCGCGTCGTAGACGAACCGCCCGGTGCGCTCGCCGCCGTCGCCTCCGTAGCGCGCCGAGACGGTCCACTTGCCGTCCTCGCGCCGCCAGGCGTCCCACTCGCAGGTCGCGGGGTCGACGTCGTTCGAGCGGAGCCGCTCGGCCACCGCGTCGCCGAGCAGCTGTCCGGGCCCCTCGGCGTTCTTGCGCCGCACCGCGGAGCGCTGTGCGCGCTCGGCGATGTGCTGACGCTCGGCGATCACCGGGACGGCGTAGCCCATGATCCGCTCCACGGGCACCTGGGCGACCTCGGCCACGGCCTCCGGGTTCTCACCTGCGCGGATGCGGGCCTGGATGTCGCGGGGCCGGAGTGCGCTTTCCATCCGTGTCTCCAACTGGCCGGTGCGGACGCGGCTGCCGCGGACCACGGCCCGCAACCGATCGTCCATCGGGACGGTGAACTCGTCGCCCGTGGCGTCGGCGAGGACCAGGCGCGTGCCGTCCTCGCTCAAGCCGACGAGCTCGAGCTCGACCATCGAGTACGCCTCCCCATGGGTGACTGACGAGGTGGGGCTATCCAACCCCAGCAACGGGGCTGGACCAAGGCACCGCGCCGATACCTCAGGCCCCGAGTCTGCACGGTGTCCACCGGTGTTCACCGGTGTTCGTACGGAGACCGGGCGGTCGGCTCGTGTCGGGCCGATGTCGCCGGTGACAGTACCCCTGTGCAGCGCCCCGGCGTAGGCCGGGTTGACCAGGCTGTCAGTATCGTCGCGTGCCCGAGAGCGAAGCCCCCCACGACGCCGGCCCCTACGACGCCCTGCTGGTGGTGTCGTTCGGCGGGCCGGAGGGGCCCGCCGACGTCCTGCCGTTCCTGGAGAACGTCACCCGTGGTCGCGACATCCCCCGCGAGCGGCTGCAGGAGGTCGGCGAGCACTACTTCGTGTTCGGCGGGCGCAGCCCCATCAACGACCAGTGCCGTGCCCTCGTGGCTGCCGTCGAGTCCGACCTGACCGAACACGGAGTACCGATCCCGGTCTACTGGGGCAACCGCAACTGGGACCCCTACCTGAGCGACACCCTCGCCGAGATGGCGCGTGCCGGGGTCCGCCGGGCGGCCTGCTTCGTGACCAGCGCCTACGCGTCGTACTCCGGCTGCCGGCAGTACCGCGAGAACCTCTTCGACGCCGCGCAGGCGGTGCAGGACGCGCCGCGGATCGACCGGCTCCGGCACTACTACAACCACCCGGGCTTCGTGACGCCGTTCGTCGACACGACGGTGGCGGCGCTCGAGCACATGCCCGACGACACCCGGCTGGCGTTCGTGACGCACTCGGTCCCGGAGTCGATGGACGCCGGCAGCGGGCCGGACGGGCACGCCTACGTCCAGCAGCACCGGCTCGTCGCAGGTGCGGTCGCCGCCCGCGTGGCCGAGGCGACCGGCCGGTCGTTGCTGTGGGACCTGGCCTTCTGCTCGCGTTCGGGCGCGCCGGCAGTGCCGTGGCTGGAGCCGGACGTCAACGACTACCTCGAGATGCTCGCCGAGGAACGCGAGGCCGGTGTCGTCGTCGTGCCGATCGGGTTCGTCTCCGACCACATGGAGGTGGTGTACGACCTCGACACCGAGGCTGCCGACACCGCCAAGCGGCTCGGGATGGCCTACGCGCGCGCAGCGACCCCGGGCGTCGACCCGCGGTTCGTCGCGATGGTGCGCGACCTGCTCATCGAGCGCGCCGCGGTCGAACAGGCCGGCACGACCTCACGGGCCGTCGTCACCGGGGAGCCGTCCTGGGACCTCTGTCCCCTCGGGTGCTGTCCCAACCCGCAGACGCCGCGACCTGCCCTGAGCGGTGTGGAGGAGGGGCCTGGTGGATGAGCTGCTCGCGCTCGCGGTCGCCGCGGCGAGGGAAGCCGGCGCACTGGTGGCGCAGCGCCGGGCGGAGGCCCCGGTCGAGGTGTCGGCCACGAAGTCCAGCCCCACCGACGTCGTCACCGCCTCGGACACCGCGGCCGAACGGCTGATCCGGCAGCGCATCGAGGACGCTCGTCCCGATGACGCCTTCCTCGGCGAGGAGGGCGGCAGCGCCACGGGACACAGCGGGGTGCGCTGGGTGGTCGACCCGATCGACGGCACCGTGAACTACCTGTACGGCATCCCCGAGTACGCCGTGTCCATCGCTGCCGAGTGCGATGGCGAGGTCACTGTCGGGGTGGTGCACAACCCCGTCAGCGGCGAGACCTGGACCGCACGTCGCGGCATGGGCGCCTGGCTCGGCGAACGACCGGTCCGGGTCGGCGCACTCGACGACCCGGCGTACGCGCTGGTGGCCACCGGGTTCAACTACGACGTGCGTACCCGCACGCGGCAGGGCCAGCAGGTGGCGCGACTGCTGCCTCTGGTCCGCGACATCCGGCGGATCGGCTCGGCGGCCCTCGACCTGTGCGCGCTCGCGACCGGACGGGTCGACGCCTACGTCGAGCAGGGGCTCAAGCCCTGGGACTTCGCCGCCGGAGGCCTGGTGGCGCGAGAGGCAGGAGCCCGGGTCGGGGGGTTCGGTGCCTCGGCGGCGAGTGAAGACCTGGTGGTGGCGACCAACCCCGACCTGTGGGAAGGTTTCCAGAACGTCCTGCGTGAGGCCGGCTTCGAACCAGCCTGAACCCATGCAATACGGCTCAAATCTGTGAGCCGTGCGACATCTTTGCGAATCACCGTGCGCGACCCCCCGGCGATGAGGCACAATCGCGCCTCCGGATGTGGGCACAAAACCGGGTGCTGAAGCGTTACGTGCATGCGACACCAAGAACGGGGATAGCCCGCGCTCACGCGAGCAGGGGGAGAGACAGGGAATGGCAACGGACTATGACGCTCCTCGCAAGACTGACGAGGAGATCAACGAAGACAGCATCGAGGAGCTGAAGGCGCGTCGCCACGACAAGGCCTCCGGCACCGTCGATGAGGACGAGGCAGAGGCCGCTGAGTCGTTCGAGCTGCCGGGCGCCGACCTCTCACACGAGGAGCTGGCCGTCCAGGTGCTGCCGCGGCAGGACGACGAGTTCACGTGCTCGAGCTGCTTCCTCGTCCATCACCGCAGCCAGCTGGCCAACGTGAAGAAGATGATCTGCCGCGACTGCGCGGCCTGATCACGCCACAGACGTCAGAGGTGGCGCGCCCCCTTATGGGCGCGCCACCTCCTTGTGGTGTGCGCACTCGACGGTGAACTGCCGACGGTGCTCGGGTGACGTGGTGCTCAGGTGACCTTGTCGAGCCCGGCCGGCAGGTGGCCGGTCGACCTGCGGTAGTACTCGGCGGCCTTGCGGGCGGTCAGCATCCGCGCCAGGCCGACCGCCGCGCCGCTCGCGATCGCGAACGACACCGCTTCGTACCACTGCACGTCGGGGTGCTCGGGGTTCTCCGGCGGTGCGTGACCCGTCGCGGCCTTCCATGCGAGGTCGAGCAGCTTCTTGGTCGCGATGCCGGCGGCGACCGCCGACACCGTGCCGAAGATCTTCCAGGTCTTCGAGGGCTTCGCCTCTGCGGCCACGGGTCCTCCTCCTAGAGACGTCTCGCCGGTCAGTCTGCCAGTACCCGCGCCTCGTTGATCGACTCGGCCAGTCGCTGCGGGTGGCGCGTAGACAGCATCCAGTAGGGCGTCGGGTCGTCGGGGTCGGTGACCTCGACCCGCACGGCGGTGGCGACGTAGGGGCGCAGCAGCAGGAACGCACGTGCGTCGGCGTCCACGCCGCGCAGACGCCGTGACGCGTCGGCGTCCAGCGCGGTCGCCGGACCGCACCACGCCCACTCCAGGTTCGCCCGGCCGGCGCGCAGTGCGGTGTCGCCGACCTCGATCCGCACTGCGCCGTACCCGACGAGCAGCCCGCCGCCGACGACCACGGCCAGCGCGCTGGCGATGCCCATCACCAACGGGGCCGTCGAGACCGCGAGCGCGGCCCAGACGCTGGCCAGGAAGAGCAGCAGCAGGAACCACCAGAGCACGGGTACGCGCAGACGCTCGCGGTACCGCGGCCCGGTTGTCGGTGTGGTGCTCCCGGTGCTCACAGGGCCAGCCTCGCACGTGCCTTGTAGTGTCGGTGAGCGTGACCAGCACACGGGAGAAACTCTGATGGTGGACGTACGCATCCACCGGCTCGACCCCGACCTGCCGCTCCCGTCGTACGCCCACGACGGCGACGCCGGGGCCGACCTGATGACCTCGGTCGACGTGACGCTGGAGGCGGGCGAACGCGCCCTGGTCCCCACCGGCGTGGCGATCGCGCTGCCCCACGGGTTCGCGGCGTTCGTGCATCCCCGTTCGGGGCTGGCGGCCCGTTGTGGGCTCTCCATCGTCAACGCACCCGGCACGGTCGACGCCGGCTACCGCGGAGAGATCAAGGTGGCGCTGGTCAACCTCGACCCTGCCGAGCCGGTGCGCCTGCGACGTGGCGACCGGATCGCACAGCTCGTCGTGCAGCGGGTGGAGACCGCGCACTTCGTCGAGGTCGACCGGTTGCCCGAGTCCGATCGGGGTGCGGGGGGTTACGGTTCAACCGGGGGGTTCGACGTTCGTACCCACCCCGCCGCCGACGCCGCGTTGGAGGACGCCGCTGATGTTTCGTCGCAGTAAGGGCAGCTCGCATCGCCGGGCGCGGACTGTGAGCGTGCCGATCCCGGGCACCGAGCAGCCCGAACGCGCGGAGCTCCCGCGGCCCAAGGGCCCGTGGGACATCGACGACGTCGATGACGCCGCGGTCAGCGAGGAAGACCCGAACATCATCGACCTGGGTGGCCTCGTCGTCCGTGGTCAGCCCGGCCTGGAGATGCGCCTTCAGGTCGACGAGCGCGACCAGGCCGTAGTGGCCGTCCTGCTGGTGTCCGAGGAGGGGGCGGTCGAGCTGCGGGCGTTCGCGGCACCGCGCAACGAGAGCATCTGGGACGACGTGCGCCGCGAGATCGGCGCCGAGACGACCCGGCGCGGTGGCACCGCCACCGAGCAGCAGGGGGAGTTCGGTACCGAGCTGCAGCTCGTCGTACCCGTACAGAGCCCCGAGGGCCAGCACTCCCAGCAGGTCTCCCGGGTGGTCGGGGTGAGCGCCCCGCGGTGGCTTCTGCGGGGCACCTTCCTCGGGCGTCCCGCGCAGCAGCCGGATCCGCAGGGCGCGCTGGAGGCGGCCTTCCGTGACGTCGTCGTACGCCGCGGCGAGGCGCCGATGGCGCCACGCAACCCGATCCCGCTGGAGATGCCGCCCGGTGCCGCGCCGGTCGACGAACCGGGCGGGCCCGAGCAGGCCTGACCCGGCGTCAGTAGGCTGACAGCATGACGACGTCGGACCCGACCGCCGACCACGTCGGACGCGGTGACAGCCGCCTCCGGCGGGTGCTGAAGAAGCTTGCCCCGAGCCAGCAGGATCTCGAGGACCGCGAGCTGCAGCACGAGGTGAAGACCGTCGGCTGCACGCCCATCGCGCAGGCCGTCGACCGGGAGAAGGTGGTCGTGGCCGGCACCCTGAAGCACGTGACCCTGCGCCCGCGTTCGGGCACCCCGGCCCTGGAGGCCGAGCTGTACGACGGCTCTTCCTCGGTGATCGTGGTCTGGCTGGGCAGGCGCCGGATCGCCGGCATCGAGCCCGGTGTCACGCTCACGGTGCAGGGACGGCTCAGCACCCAGGACGGTGTACGCGTGATCTACAACCCCCGGTACCAGCTGCGTGCTGGTCACGATCGGCACGCATGACACCCGCCGAACCGAGCGCCACCCACGACGAGCGCGTGCGCACGGTCGAGCAGCTGGTGCGGCAGCGGCTGTCCGACGCGCTCGGCGGCCGGCGCGGGGTGATCGAGGCGATCGTCCCCACGCTGGGGTTCACGGCCACGTGGATCACGACCGAGCACCTCAAGCTCGCACTTGCGGTCGGCGGAACGGGGGCCCTCGTCATCCTCGTCATACGGCTGGTGCAGCGCTCCTCGATCCAGTACGTGCTGAACGCGATCTTCGGTATCGCGCTCGCCGCTGTCTTCGCGCTGCGTTCGGGCGAGGCCGAGGATGCCTTCCTGCCGGGCATCTTCTACAACGCGGGCTACTTCCTGGTGCTGGCCTTCTCGGCCGTCGTGCGCTGGCCGGTGATCGGCTTCCTGGTCGGCAGCGTGACCGGCGACCCGACGGCATGGCACGCCGACAAGCAGATCGTGAAGCTGTGCAACACGCTCACGTGGCTGCTGGCGCTCCCATGTCTGCTCCGCGTGCTCGTCTACCTGCCCTTGTGGGTCGCGGGCGAGGCCGGCTGGCTCGGCATCGCCAAGCTCACGCTGGGGTGGCCATTGCAGATCGCGACGTTCGCGGCGATGGGCTACGTGCTGGCGCGTAACCACACGCCGCTCGACGAGACCACCGAGCACCTCCCCCGCAGACCGACCCATGACCAGCAGGACTGACCCCTAACGCGGCAGGATCCGCTGATCATCGAAGATGCCGAGCTCCTCGCGGTAGAGCTCGATCGGGGCACCGTTGGGGTCGCGGAAGTAGACACTGTCCTCGACGCCGCGGTCGGGACCGACGTACTCGATGCCGGCCTCGTCGAGCCGGGCCCGGACGGCGCGGAACTCCTCGTCGCCGACGGAGATCGCGATGTGCTGGACGCCGCCGATGGTCTCGGTCGACTCGGGATGCCGGTGTCCCGGGAAGTCGAAGAACCCGAGCAGGTTGCCGTTGCCGATGTCGAAGAAGAAATGCGAGGAGCCCTTGTAATCCCTGTTCTCGACAAGCTCGACCAGCGGGAAGCCGAGCAGGTCCTGGTAGAAGCGGATGGTCTCCTCGACCTCACGGGCGATCAGCGCGACGTGGTGCACGCCGCGAGCGGTGCTGGTGGGACGGTCGGCCAACGGCCTCAGGTACCTCTGACGCAACTCGTCGCGGTGTGCGCGTATGCGGTCGAGCTCGGCTCCGGTCGGTTGCGACATCCGCCCTCCTGCGCGGTCGGTGCTGGGTCGTCAGGACCTGCTGTGCGAGGCCGGGGAGAGCAGCTGCTCGATCTCGGTCTCGTGCTCGGCCGAGGCCACGAACAACAGCTCGTCGCCGGCCTCGAGCGAACGGTCGGGGTCGGGGGTGAGGATGCGCCCGTCGCGCAGCACGGTGACCAGCGACACGTCGGTGGGCCACTCCACCTCGCCGAGCTGGGTGCCGGCGTACGGCGAGTCCGCCGGCAGCGTGAGCTCCACCAGGTTGGCGTCGCCCTGACGGAAAGTGAACAGCCGGACGACGTCGCCGATCGAGACGGCCTCCTCGACCAACGCGGACATGATGCGCGGGGTGGAGACCGCGACGTCCACGCCCCAGGAGTCGTTGAACAGCCACTCGTTGCTCGGATGGTTGACCCGGGCGACGGTGCGCGGCACCCCGAACTCGGTCTTGGCGATCAGCGCGGTCACCAGGTTGGCCTTGTCGTCACCGGTGGCGGAGATCACGACGTCGCAGTTCTCCAGGGCCGCCTCCTCCAGCGAGGTGAGCTCGCACGCGTCGGCGAGCAGCCACTCGGCGTCGGCGACCTGGTCGGGCTTGATCGCCCGGGGGTCCTTGTCGATCAGCAGCACCTGGTGACCGTTCTCGGTGAGCTCGGCGGCGACCGACCGGCCGACCGCGCCGGCTCCGGCGATGGTGACGCGCATCAGTGCTCCTCGGGGGGTGCGGCGAAGACGGCGGCCACGCGCGCGGCCTCGCTCTCCAGCATGACGACGTGCACGAGGTCGCCCTCCTGGATGACGGTGTCGCGGGTCGGGATGAGGCCCTCGCCCAGCCGGGTGATGAACGCGACCCGGGTGTCGGCGGCGTTCTGGATCTCGGCGACCGTACGCCCGATCCAGCGGTCATGGGTCGGCACCTCGGCGATCCGGACCGTCCCGGACGGGTCGCGCCAGTCGGGCTCGGAGCCCTCCGGCAGCAGCCGCCGCAGGATCTGGTCGGTCGTCCAGCGCACGGTCGCCACGGTGGGGATGCCCAGCCGCTGGTAGATCTCGGCGCGGCCTGGGTCGTAGATGCGGGCGACGACGTTGTGGATGCCGAACGTCTCGCGGGCGACACGGGCCGAGATGATGTTGGAGTTGTCACCGCTGGAGACCGCGGCGAACGCGTCGGCGCGGTCGATGAGGGCCTCGCGCAGCACGTCGCGGTCGAAACCGAAGCCCATCACCTTGCGGCCTGAGTAGGTCGGCCCGAGCCGTCGGAAGGCGTCGGGGTTCTGGTCGATGATGGCGACCGTGTGGTTGCGGCGTTCCAGGTTGCGGGCCAGAGACGAGCCCACGCGCCCGCAGCCCATGATGACTACATGCACGTCGATGACGCTACACCGAGCCACGCCGGGTCCTGCGAAGGACCGGCGGTGCCTGCGGGATAGCCTGTTCGCCCGTGAGTATCGGTGACGTCGGGAAGCGTCTGCTTCTCGGCCGCAAGCTTCGCAGCACGCAGCTCGGGGAGACCCTTCTCTCCAAGCGCGTGGCGCTGCCGGTGTTCGCCAGCGACGCCCTCTCGTCCGTGGCCTACGCCCCTGACGAGATCTTCATCATGCTGGCGCTGGCCGGTCTGACGGCGTACTCGTTCTCCTGGAAGATCGGGATCGTCGTCGGCGTCGTCATGCTCGTCGTCGTCGCCTCCTACCGGCAGAACGTGCGCGCCTACCAGAGCGGCGGCGGCGACTACGAGGTCAGCACGGTCAACCTCGGACCCAACGCCGGGCTCGGGGTGGCCAGCGCGCTGCTCGTCGACTACGTGCTCACGGTCGCGGTCTCGATCTCGTCGGCCGCGCAGTACGCCGCCACCGCGATCGAGCCGCTGCGCGGCCAGCAGGTCACGGTGGCGGTGGTCGCGATCCTGGTGCTGATGGCGATGAACCTGCGTGGCGTCCGCGAGTCGGGCACGACCTTCGCGGTCCCCACCTACCTGTTCATGGTCGCGATCTTCGGCATGGCGATCTGGGGCTTCCTGCGCTACACGCTGGGCGACGGCCTGCCGCCGGCGGAGAGCGCCGCTCTGACGCCGCAGCCCGAGGCGGAGTTCGCGAGCGGCTTCACCGGTCTGGGTGCCGCCTTCCTGCTGCTGCGCGCGTTCTCCAGCGGCTGCGCCGCGCTCACCGGTGTGGAGGCCATCAGCAACGGCGTGCCCGCGTTCCGCAAGCCCAAGGGACGCAACGCCGCCACGACCCTGCTCTGGCTCGGGCTCATCGGGGTCGCGATGGCGATGAGCATCATCACACTGGCCAACGTCACCGGCGTGGTCATGGCCGAGGACCCGAGCTCACTGCGACGGCCCAACGGCGAGGAGGTCGGGGCCGACTACCACCAGGACCCGGTCATCGGCCAGCTGGCCCAGTCCGTCTTCAGCGACTTCGAGCCAGGCTTCTTCTTCGTCACCGCCGCGACCGGGATCATCCTCGTGCTAGCGGCCAACACCGCGTTCAACGGCTTCCCGGTCCTCGGGTCGATCCTGGGCCGCGACGGCTACCTGCCCCGCCAGCTGCACACGCGCGGCGACCGGCTGGCCTACAGCAACGGCATCATCCTGCTGGCCGCGTGCGCGATCGTGCTGGTGTTCGCGTTCGACGCCGAGGTCACCCAGCTGATCCAGCTCTACATCGTCGGGGTCTTCGTCTCGTTCACCGTCAGCCAGACGGGCATGGTGCGGCACTGGACCCGCCTTCTCGGGAGCGAGCAGGACTCGGCGAAGCGGCGGCAGATGCATCGCAGCCGGCTGATCAACGGCCTCGGGATGGTCGTGACCGGAACGGTCCTCGTGGTCGTGCTGATCACGAAGTTCACCCACGGCGCCTGGATCGCGATCCTGGCGATGACGGCGTGGTTC
Source organism: Nocardioidaceae bacterium (assembly GCA_035557095.1). Taxonomy (GTDB): domain Bacteria; phylum Actinomycetota; class Actinomycetes; order Propionibacteriales; family Nocardioidaceae; genus JALZDI01. The sequence goes on from DATMEB010000050.1 coordinate 25,882, forward strand.
GTGCTGATGAAGGGCATCCGGCGGCACTACAGCCGGGTCAACGAAGAGCTGGTGATCGGGGACCAGGACCAGGCTCTGCCCTCGCGCATCCACGCGATCGTGCTGGTGTCCAAGCTGCACAAGCCGACGATGCGCGCGCTCGCGTACGCCCGCGCCGCCCGCGCGAACGTGCTCGAGGCGGTCACGGTCGACGTCGAGCCCGCCGCCACCGAGGCGCTGATGGAGGAGTGGGACCGGCGTCGGATCCCGGTGCCGCTGAAGGTGCTGTCCTCGCCCTACCGCGAGGTGACCAGACCGATCGTGGAGTACGTCCGCGGCATCCGGCGGGCCAGCCCGCGCGACGTCGTCACGGTCTACATCCCCGAGTACGTCGTCGGGCACTGGTGGGAGCAGATACTGCACAACCAGAGTGCGCTCCGGCTCAAGGGACGCCTGCTGTTCACCCCCGGGATCATGGTCACGAGCGTGCCGTACCAGCTGGCCTCGTCAGAGGCCGCGGCCGAGCGCGCCGAGCGTCAGGAGCTGGGCAACGTCGATCTCCGGCGCGGCGGTGTGCGCAACCCGATGCCGCGTGAGTTCCTGCGGCACCCGCGCAGCGACCGCGACCCCGATCGCGAACCGGACCGCGACGACGGCTGATGGCGCGACAACCGCAGCCCCTCGTCGGTGCCCGGTACACCGTGACGGTGGGGCCGATCGCCCATGGTGGGCACTGCGTGGCCCGGCACGAGGGCCGGGTGGTGTTCGTGCGGCACTCCCTGCCCGGCGAACGCGTCGTCGCGGAGGTGACCGAGGGCGACGAGCACTCCCGGTTCCTGCGCGCCGACGCCGTGGAGGTGCTGGAGGCGTCGCCGGACCGCGTCCCGCGCCCGTGCCCGTACGCCGGACCCGGTGCCTGCGGCGGCTGCGACTTCCAGCACGTCGACCTCTCGGCGCAGCGGCGCATGCTCGCTGACGTGGTCGTCGAGCAGATGCACCGGATCGCCGGGCACGACGTGCAGGTCGAGGTACAGGCGGTCGACGGCGACGACGCCGGGCTCGGATGGCGTACGCGGCTTCGCTTCAGCACCGACCCGCAGGGGCGGCTGGGTCTGCGCAAGCACCGCTCGCACGAGGTGGTCCCCGTGCGGTCGTGCCCGATCGGGCACCCCGGACTGCCCGCGGTGACGTCGCACCGCTGGCCGGGGTGCGAGTCGGTCGAGGGGGTGGTCTCGGCCGGCGGTGACCGGCTCGTCGTGGTCGAGCAGGCCGGGCGTAGGGCACCCAGGGTGCCGGCGGTGGAGGCCGATGGTGTCGTCAGCGCGGCCGGGCAGCGGCTGCGCGGACGCACCCACGTCACCGAGTCCGGTGCGGGCCGCGCATGGCGGGTGGGTGCGACCGGGTTCTGGCAGGTGCACCCGGGCGCGGCCGAGACGCTGACCCGGGTGGCGCTGGAGATGCTGGCGCCGGCGGCGGGGGAGACCGCGCTGGACCTGTACGCGGGGGTCGGCCTGTTCGCCGGTGCGCTGGCCGCCCGAGTCGGTGCGGACGGCTCCGTGCTCGCGATCGAGGGTGACGCCCGGGCGGTGCGGGACGCCCGCAGGAACCTGCACGACCTGCCACAGGTTCGGCTACTGGACGGACGCGTGGAACGCGTGCTGCGCGACCTGTCGCTCGACGCGGCCGACGTCGTGCTGCTCGACCCGCCGCGCACCGGTGCCCGCCGCCGGGTCGTCGAGCACGTCGTGTCGTTGGCTCCGCGCGCCGTGTGCTACGTCGCCTGCGACCCGGCCGCACTGGCTCGCGACGTCGCGTACTTCACCCGGCGCGGCTATGTCCTGCGCGAGTTGCAGGCGTTCGACATCTTCCCGATGACGCACCACGTGGAGTGTGTGGCGCTGCTGGTGCCCTGGGCCGCTGGAGGCCATGACGCGGGAGGTGCCGGGGGGACGGTGCTGTCGGGGAATGGCGCCGGGTGACGACGTGTTGGGCGCTGGTGTGACCGACAACCACGAAGGCCAGGACCGCGCGCGAGGTTCCGACGTCCCGCTGTCCGTACTCGACCTCGCCGGCGTCGCCGACGGGCAGACCAGCAGCGACGCGCTCGCCGCCACGACCTCGCTGGCCCGGCTCGCCGACGAGCTCGGCTACCGGCGCTTCTGGGTGGCCGAGCACCACAACATGCCCATGGTCGCGTCCACCGCTCCGGCCGTGCTGATCGCGCACCTCGCGTCGGTCACGCAGCGGATCCGGCTGGGCTCGGGTGGGGTCATGCTGCCGAACTTCCCGCCGCTGGTGGTGGCCGAGCAGTTCGCGATGCTGGAGGCCCTGCACCCGGGACGGGTCGACCTCGGCATCGGCCGCGCGCCGGGGACCGACCCGATGACCGCGGCTGCGCTTCGTCGTGGCGAGGGCGCGTTGGGGGCCGACGACTTCCCGCAGCACCTGCTGGACCTGATGGGGCTGCTCGGCGACGAACGGGTGCCCGACGGGCTGGCCGCCAGGTTCGCGGCGACCCCCGCGGCTGCTGGAGCACCGTCGGTGTGGCTGCTCGGGTCGTCCGGCTACAGCGCGCAGGTCGCCGGCCAGCTCGGGCTGCCGTTTGCGTTCGCGCACCACTTCGGCAGCAAGCACACCGAGGTGGCGATGGAGCTGTACCGCAGCCGGTTCGTCCCGTCGGCGGTGCTGGAGCAGCCGTACGCGGTCGTCACCGCGTCCGTGCTTGCCGCCGGCAGTGCCGAGGAGGCGGAGTGGCTCGCCGGCCCCAGCCGGGTCGTATCGATCGGCCTGCGCACCAACCAGCTCGCACCGATCGTCACTCCCGAGCGGGCCGAGGAGATCCTCGCCGGAGTGCACGACGACCGGCTCACTGCGCTGCGCGGCACGCAGGTGACCGGCACCGGCGACGAGGTGGCGGAGCGGCTTCGCCGGCTCGCGCAGCGCACCGAGGCCGACGAGCTGATGGTCACCGCGACCGCGCACGAGGGCGCCGTTCGCGAGCGCAGCCTCGAGCTGCTCGCCAAGGCCTGGCCGCTGCGCCGCGGCTAGCGCGCCAACCGGCGGCCCGGGCGCGACGAGCACTTTCGGGCTTTCGGTTCTGGTCGGGCGCCGGTTGTGGCTCAATTCTCTCGTGACGAACCGCTACCTCCTTCCCGGCCGGTGCCCCGACTGCAGCGCGGCCGCGGCAGGGGAGCTCCGATGCCCCTCGTGCGACCTGCTGCAGATCGGCCGGGTCGCCGACGACCTGCGGGCGACGCTGCAGCGCGCCGACGTGATCCTCGACGTGCTCCGTGGCCTGTCTGCGACGCCTGGCCCGGAGCCGGTCGCCGCTCCGATCTCGCCGCTGGAGCCCGCCGCACCCGCGCCCGCCCAGGCGTCGACACCGGCCGCGACGCGCCCGCCGGCGCGCCGGGGCGGCCTGCCGCCGGTCTCGGTGCCGGTGGTGCTGCTCGGGCTGGGCACGATCTGCGTGCTGGTCGCGGCGTTCGTGTTCGTGGCGGTGACCTGGACCGACCTGTCCCTGGCCTGGCGTACGACGATCCTGCTGGCGATCACGGCCCTGGGCACCGCCTCGGCCGTGTGGGTGCTGCGTCGACACCTGCGTGCCGCGGCCGAGGCGCTGACGCTGGTGGCGACGGGGCTGCTGCTCATCGACCTGCTGGCCGGCAACAGCGCCGGTCTGCCGGTGCTGTCCTGGCTGCACGGCAACGCGTTCGGCTGGCTGGTGACGCTGGCGATGTTCGCCGCCGGTCTGGCCTGGGCTTCGGCGGCACGGCTGACGGCACCGTGGTCGCTGGTCGGCGCCCAGGGCGTCGCAGTGCTCGCGACCCTGGGCGGTGTCTGGCTCGCCGTCGACGGCTGGGACTACGGCTACGACTGGCTGGCGGCGGTGCTGACCGTGGTGCTGGCACTGCTCGCTGCGGCCGTCGGGAAAGCGGGCTTGCGGATCGTCGGGTTTGCGGCGCTCGTCCTCGTGGTGTGCTCGTGGGTCGCGCTGGCCGTCCTCGGACTCGTTCGCGCGGTCGGTGCCGACGGCGTGGGCGCGCTGTACCTCGACATGGAGGCGGCGCCGCTGCTGGTGGCCTCGCTCCTCGCGGCCGTGGTCGCGGCACCGACCCGCCTGCACGTCCGCCTGCGCGCTATCGCCGCCGTGCTCGCCGTCGCCGGGCCGGTCGTCGTCGCGCTGATTCCGTTGCGCGACCTCGCGGCGACTCCGGCCGTCCTGGTGGTAGCCGTCGTGGCCATGGCTCTCGTGCTGGCCGCCGTCCTCGTGCCGTCGCCGTGGCAGCACGCGCTCCGGCTCGTGGGGGCGGGTACGGCACTCCTGCCCGCGTTCATGCTGCTCTCGGTCAGCGGCTACGCCGCGAACCGGGTCGCCACCGCGGTGGTGGAGAGCTCGTGGGCCCTTGGCTCCGGCGAGCCGCTGCCAGGTCCGTCGGACACCGCGGGGTTGGAGCTCTGGGCGGTCGCGCCGCTGGCGGGGATCGTGCTCGCCACCGCCGCGCGCCTGGTGGACCAGCGTCGGCGGGCGGCGGTGAGCTTCGCCGTGGTCGGCGCGGCCGCTGGTGCGCTGGTGGCACTGTGCCTGACCGGCCTGCCGGTGCTGGCCGTCGCCTCGGTGGTGGCGCTCGCGGCGACCGCCACGCTGGCCTGGTCGGCGCTGCGCGGCCACGGGGCCTGGCTCCTCGCCACCGGCGTCCTGATCGCGACCGGGCTCGCGGTCGCGCTTCCGGCGGTCGCGACGACCGCGCTGTTCTTCCCTGTCTACGCCGGGCTGCTCCTCGTGATGGCCTGGCTGGTGGGGGAGCACTCCGGCCGGGCGCTGCTGGCCGGTGGCGCGCTCGCGCTGCTGGCGGTGGCGGTCGAGGCCGGGGGTGAGCTCGCCACGCTCGCGACCGGCGTCCGCGGCCTTCTGCTCTTGCTGCTCGCGGCGGCCGGTGTCGGCGTGGCGCAGTATCTCGGCCGCCGCTCGGCAGGTGCGACCTGGCGGATCGGCCTCGAGGCAGCCGCCGCGCTGCTTGCGGCGGTGGGGCTGGCACAGACGTTCGACGACATGCTCGCCAACGCAGTCGGCCTGGCACTCGTGGCCGTTGTGTCGGCTGTTGTCGCGGTGGTGTCCGCCGACCGCCGCCGGCTGCTATGCGTCGGCGTCGTCGCCACGGCCGGTTCGGCGTACCAGGTCGTGGACCTGGTGGGCGGCACACCGCCGTGGAGCGCGGTCGCGGCGGCAGGGGTGGCCTCTGTCGTCGCGGTGGGCGCACAGGGTCTGCGCCGGATGACCGGCGAGCAGCACCGTGTGCGGCTGCTGCTCGAGGCCACCGCGGTCGTGGTCGCGGCCGCGGCTGTGGGACCGCTGACGGCCGACCTCCTGGCGCTGTCGGTCGGGCTGACGCTGTACGGCGTCAGCGGCGTGCTCGTCTCGCTGGTCTCGGCGGACCGCCGACGGGTCGCCTGGGCCGGCAGCGTCCTGCTGGTGCTGGCGTCGTGGGTGCGCCTGTACGCGCTGGACGTCGACGTCGTCGAGGCTTACACGCTGCCCGGTGCGGTAGCGCTGCTCGTTGTCGGGCTGCTGTGGATGCGGCGTATGCCCTCGGCCAACTCGTGGCAGGCGCTCGGGGCGGCACTCGGCCTGGGCGTCGGCCCGTCGCTGCTGGTCGCGCTGCAGGAGCCGACCTCGCCGCGGGCCGCCCTGGTCGGCATCGTCGGCCTGGTACTCGTGGGCCTGGGCGTCCGGCTCACCTGGGCCGCTCCGCTGTTGGTGGGCGGGGTGACGGTGGCACTGCTGGCGCTGGTCAACATCGCGCCGTACGCCGCGGGCCTGCCGCGCTGGGTGCTCTTCGGCGGGGCCGGCGTCGCACTGCTGTCGCTCGGGGTCACCTGGGACCACAGGCGGCACGACCTCGTGGTCGCCCAGCGCTACGCCACCCGTCTTCGCTGACCCCGGGCACCCGGCGACACCGCCCTACGCAGAATCCTCGATATCGTGTATCTTGACGTCAAGACAACTTTCCCGACGGTCCCGTCCGGGCGAACTTAGGTAAACCTGACCTCGCGCGCGGATGCGGCCGTCGGCAGGATGGCGAAGACGTCACAGGCAACCGCGCGGAGGAGTTCGCTGATGAGCAGCGTCGACAGTTTCGGTGCGAGGTCCGACCTCTCGGTCGGGGACGAGTCGTACGAGATCTACCGCCTTGATGCGGTCACGGGCGACGGGGTCGACGTCGCCGGGCTCCCGTTCAGTCTCAAGATCCTGCTCGAGAACCTGCTGCGCACCGAGGACGGGGAGAACATCACCGCGGACGACATCCGCGCAGTCGCCGCCTGGGACGCCGACGCGGAGCCGAGCGAGGAGATCCAGTACACCCCCGCCCGGGTGATCATGCAGGACTTCACCGGCGTACCCGCGGTCGTCGACCTCGCCACGATGCGCGAGGCGATGCAGGACCTCGGCGGCGACGCCACGAAGATCAACCCGCTCGCGCCGGCCGAGCTGGTGATCGACCACTCCGTGATCGCGGACGTGTTCGGCACCCCGGAGGCCTTCGAGCGCAACGTCGAGATCGAGTACGAGCGCAACCGCGAGCGCTACCAGTTCCTGCGCTGGGGCCAGAGCGCGTTCGACGACTTCAAGGTCGTCCCGCCGGGCACCGGGATCGTGCACCAGGTCAACATCGAGCATCTGGCCCGGGTGGTGTTCACCCGTGACATCGACGGCTCTGCCGGCAAGTCCACACTGGCTTACCCCGACACCTGTGTCGGCACCGACTCGCACACGACGATGGTCAACGGCCTCGGGGTCGTCGGCTGGGGTGTCGGCGGGATCGAGGCCGAGGCCGCGATGCTGGGCCAGCCGGTGTCGATGCTGATCCCGCGGGTCGTGGGCTTCAAGCTCTCCGGCGAGCTGCCCGAGGGTGCCACCGCCACCGACCTCGTGCTCACGATCACCGAGATGCTGCGCAAGCACGGCGTGGTGGGGAAGTTCGTGGAGTTCTACGGGCCCGGTGTCTCCGCGGTCCCGCTGGCCAACCGCGCCACGATCGGCAACATGAGCCCGGAGTACGGCTCCACGATCGCGATCTTCCCGGTCGACGAGGAGACCACCCGCTACCTCAAGCTCACCGGTCGCTCCGACGAGCAGATCGCGCTGGTCGAGGCCTACGCGAAGGAGCAGGGCCTCTGGCACGACCCGAAGGCCGAGCCGCGCTACTCCGAGCGCCTCGAGCTCGACCTCTCGACGATCGTGCCCTCGATCGCCGGGCCGAAGCGCCCCCAGGACCGTGTCTCGCTGTCCGAGGCAAAGGCCGCGTTCCGCGGCGCGCTGGCCGACTTCGTCAACGAGGACGAGGTTCCCGACGAGCAGGGCTACGACGAGGCCTCCGCGGAGTCCTTCCCGGCCTCCGACGCGCCGGCGTACCACGGTGACAACGGCTCGGCCGCGCCCCGCGAGCACGCCACCGCGGCCCCGGCCGACGGCGGTCGTCCGAGCAAGCCGGTGATGGTCGAGCTCGACGACGGCACGAAGTTCGAGGTCGACCACGGTGCGGTCGTGATCGCCGCGATCACCTCCTGCACCAACACCTCCAACCCGTCGGTGATGATCGGGGCCGCCCTGCTGGCCAAGAACGCCGTCGACAGGGGCCTCGCCCGCAAGCCGTGGGTCAAGACCTCGCTCGCGCCGGGCTCGAAGGTGGTCATGGACTACTACGAGCGTGCCGGTCTGACGCCGTACCTCGACAAGCTCGGGTTCAACCTCGTCGGCTACGGCTGCACGACCTGCATCGGCAACTCCGGTCCGCTGATCCCCCAGGTGAGCAAGGCGGTCAACGACGAGGACCTCTCGGTCGTCTCGGTGCTCTCCGGCAACCGCAACTTCGAGGGCCGGATCAACCCTGACGTGAAGATGAACTACCTCGCGTCACCGCCGTTGGTCGTGGCCTACGCGCTGGCCGGGTCGATGGACATCGACCTGTTCAACGAGCCGCTCGGCACCGACAGCACAGGCGCCGACGTCTTCCTGAAAGACATCTGGCCGAGCTCGCAGGAGATCGAGGATGTCGTGGAGAGCGCGATCGCCTCGGAGATGTTCACCACGGACTACGCCGACGTGTTCGCCGGCGACGAGCGGTGGCAGCAGCTGCCGACGCCGGAGGGCGCAACGTTCGAGTGGTCCGACGACTCGACCTACGCGCGCAAGGCGCCGTACTTCGACGGCATGCAGCGCGAGCCCGCCGACGTCACCGACATCAGCGGTGCGCGCGTGCTGGCAAAGCTCGGCGACTCGGTCACGACCGACCACATCTCGCCTGCCGGTGCGATCAAGAAGGACAGCCCGGCGGGGGCCTACCTCGCCGAGCACGGTGTCGACCCGCGCGACTTCAACTCCTACGGATCGCGTCGCGGCAACCACGAAGTGATGATCCGCGGGACGTTCGCCAACATCCGGCTGCGCAACCAGGTCGCGGCCGGCACCGAGGGCGGATTCACCCGCAACTTCACTGTCGACGAGGCTCCGGTCACGACGATCTTCGAGGCGTCGGAGGCGTACGCCGAGCAGGGGATCCCGCTGGTGATCCTCGCGGGCAAGGAGTACGGCTCGGGCTCGTCGCGCGACTGGGCGGCCAAGGGCACAGCACTGCTCGGCGTACGCGCGGTGATCGCGGAGTCCTACGAGCGGATCCACCGGTCCAACCTGATCGGGATGGGCGTGCTTCCGCTGCAGTACCCCCAAGGCGAGAACGCCGAGTCGCTCGGACTGACGGGTGAGGAGACCTTCGACATCTCCGGTGTCACCGCGCTCAACGACGGCTCGACGCCTGCCACGGTCAAGGTCAAGGCGACCGGTGGCGACAGCGACGTGGAGTTCGACGCCAAGGTACGGATCGACACCCCCGGTGAGGCGAACTACTACCGCAACGGCGGCATCATGCCCTACGTCCTGCGCGGCCTGCTCGGGAGTTGATCGACCTACAGGTCGTGATGCTCGCCGGCATCGCGGTGCTGGTGGGTGCCGTCATCCAGGGCACCGTCGGCATGGGCGTCGGTCTGGTGGCAGCACCCATCGTCACGTTGCTCGACCCCTCGCTGATGCCGGGGAGCCTGCTGGTCGCAGGGTTCTTCATGCCGCTGATGCAGCTGGCCAGCGAGCACCGGCACGTCGACCGGCGCGTGGTGTGGGTGCTCCTCGGCCGGCTCGCCGGCACCGTGCCGGGCGTGCTGATCGTGGTCGCGTTGCCGCCGGAGGAGCTCGCGCTCGGAGTCGGGATCCTGACGCTGATCGCGGTCGGGCTGACGGTGCACACGTTCGTGGTCCCGATGAACCGGGCGACGCTCACCGGCGCCGGCTTCCTCTCCGCGGTCGGCGCAACGACGGCGGCGATCGGTGGGCCGCCGATGGTCCTCGTCTACCAGCGCTCCGACCCCAGGACGCTGCGGTCGACGACCGCGGCGGTGTTCGTGCTCGGGTCGGCGCTGTCGATGGGCGCGCTCGCGCTGGCCGGGCAGATGTCGCGAACCGAGCTGCTCACCGGGCTGGCGTTCTTCCCGTTCTTCGGCGTCGGCTTCGCGCTGTCGCTGCCGCTGCGCCCGCACCTGCGCGGACGGTGGTTCCGCTACGGCGTGATCGCGGTCGTCACCGCGTCGGCGCTCGCGGTGATCATTCGCGCGGCGGCTTTCTGAGGGCCTCGCGCAGCCTCTCCGCGTAGTCGGCCGCCTCGGCGTCGTCGGAGTACTTGGTGCGCGGCCAGAAGAAGCCGCGCAAGCCGTCGCCCTTCGTTCGCGGGACCACGTGCACGTGCAGGTGCGGGACGCTCTGGCTGACCACGTTGTTCATCGCGACGAACGAGCCCTGCGCGCCGAGGGCGGAGCGTACGGCGTCGGACAGTCGCTGCGCGGCCCCGAACAGCGGGTCGAACAGCGAGGCCGGCAGGTCGGCGAAGGTGTCGTAATGCACCCGCGGCACCAGCAGCGTGTGCCCCTTGAACACCGGACGCGCGTCGAGGAAGCCCACGACCTCCGGCTCCTCCAGGACCCGGTGGGCGGGGGCGTCGCCGGCGAGGATCCGGCAGAACAGGCAGTCCACGGCGACGACCCTAGGACGTGTGGGTAAAGCCCTGAGCCCCACCGGTGTCATGCGTCAAGGAGTTGGCGGGGTTAGATCTTGATTCAGCTGGGCTCAGTACATGCACGTTCAGGCCCCGGCTAGTGAGATTTCACCGTACGGGTATCTGCAACACCGCTGGTCAAGGTGATGGCGTCCGGGCGCTCCTGCGTCGGGTGTACGCAGGGGGTTCCCTTCCGCACGCAGCATCCGCTCGGTGTGGTGGTAAACCGGCCCTCGGTGTGGCCTGACCGATGATTTTCCGCGCCGTGCTGGTCTGTACGCCGAATGCCGCCTCACGGGAGGCTGACGCCATGCGGAAACTGACCTTTGGCATGAACCTGAGCCTGGACGGCTACATCGCCGCGCCCGGCGACGACCTCGGCTGGAGCGTGCCGAGCGACGAGCTGTTCCAGTGGTGGTCCGACCGGGTGGGGGCGAC
>DATMEB010000051.1:0-2037 GCA_035557095.1 Nocardioidaceae bacterium
CACCGCGTCGAACCAGGACACCGACTCCACATAGGACTCGTCGTCCTCGGTCTGGCGGGCCATCAGCTCGTCGAGGTCGCCGACCTGGTCGGTGTCGACGAGGAAGTACGCGGTCTCCACGTGGTTGAGGTTCAGGGTCGCCCGCAGCACGATCCCGGTGAGCCCCATGCCGCCGGTGGTCGCCCAGAACAGGTCGGCATCGGGGCCGTCCGGGGTGAGCGTGTGGACGGTGCCGTCCGCGGTGAGCAGGTCCATCGAGCGGACGTGGTTGCCGAAGCTGCCCTCGACGTGGTGGGCCTTGCCGTGGATGTCGCTGCCGATCGCGCCGCCGACCGTGACCTGCCGGGTGCCGGGCAGCACGGGCAGCCACAGGCCGAAGGGGAGCAGCGTGCGCATCAGCGTGTCGAGTGAGACGCCGGCGTCGACCTCGACCACACCCGCGTCGGCGTCGACCCGGTGAATGTGGTCCAGCGCGGTCATGTCGACCACGACGCCGCCCGCGTTCTGCGCCGGGTCCCCGTAGCTGCGGCCGAGCCCGCGCGCGATTACTCCCCGGTCCCCGGCCTCCCGCACCACGTTCGCGATCGCGTCGACGTCGTTCGTGCGGACGACGTGCGCGGTGGACGGTGCGGTGCGGCCCCAGCCGGTGAGCCTGGCCAGCTCGTCATGTCCTGGCTTCACCGCACCGAGGGTACGGGGCCCGCGGGCGGTCCCTAGACTCGCGTCGTGACCGCGACCCCGGAGGCGGATGTGCCCAGGATCGGGCTGGTTGACCAGCTCGGGCGCTTCGTGCTGATCGGCGGCTTCTGCGCACTGGTCGACTTCGGCGTGTACCAGGCGTTGCTGCAGCTCGGGCTGTGGGTGCACCTGGCCAAGGCGCTGAGCTTCATCGCCGGCACGACGACGGCGTACTTCCTCAACCGCCGCTTCACGTTCGCCGCGGGCCGCCGGGACGGCGTCGGGCAGGTGGGCGGTTTCGCGCTGCTGTACACGGTGACGTTCTTCGTCAACGTGGGGACGAACGCGTTGCTGCTCACGCTGCTGCCACCGTCCGGCTGGGAGATCCTCCTGGCCTGGGTGGTCGCCCAGGGCGCCGCGACGACGATCAACTTCGTACTGCTGCGAACGGTCGTGTTCAGAGCCGCTTCGTGAACCAGTGGTGGGCGTGGACCTCGTCGTTGAACGGGGACACTTCCTCGTAGCCCGCCGAGCGGTACATGGCGATCGCCTCGGTCAGCGCGCGGTTGGTCTCCAAGCGCACTTCGTCGCAGCCGTTCGCGGCCGCGCGTGACTCCAGCTCGGCGAGCAGGCGCCGGCCGATGCCCAGGCCGCGCACGGAGTCCGCGATCCACATCCGCTTGATCGTCGCGGGCGCGTCCGGCGGCAGCCGCAGCGCGCCGCAACCGACCGGATCCCCACGCAGGTACGCGATCAGCAGCAGCCCAGCCGGCGGGCGCAGCTGGTCACCCTCGGCCGGGATGCCCGACGCCGGGTCGTGACCGTGCTCGAACCGGCGGTCGAGCTCCGCGAAGTAGGCGTCCCGGCAGTACCGCGCGTGCTCGTGTTCCGGGTCGACCACCTCGATCGTCACCTGGCCGGCCGTGAGCAGCCGGTCGACCTCCTTCATCGCGGACACCAACCGCCGGCGCTGGTCCGCGGACAGCGGCCCGAGCAGCTCGGCCGCGGCGCCGTCCGCCCGCTCGTCGAGCACCGCCCGCTCCCGCCGGCCCGCGCTCGTGAGCGTGGCGACCCGGACGCGGCGGTCCTCGTCGCTCTGGTTCACCGTGATCAGCCCGTCGGCCTCGAGTGAGCGCAGCAGCCGGCTGACGTACCCGGAGTCCAGTTCGAGCCGGCCGCGCAGCTCGCGGACGTCGGCGCGATCCCGCACGCCGATCTCCCACAGCAGCCGCGCCTGCCCGAGCGGGCGGTCGCGGGCGAGGAAGTGGTCGTTGAGCGCCCCGACCCGCTGCGTGACGAGCCGGTTGAAGCGACGGACCTGCTCGATCTCGTCCATTCCCTGACTTTAGTCAGAGAATG
>DATMEB010000052.1:0-5851 GCA_035557095.1 Nocardioidaceae bacterium
GACCACGACCATCGGCGACCCCGCGAAGTGCGCCTGCGCGATCGGGCTCACCCCGTTGGTGACACCCGGCCCGGCCGTGAGCACGGCGAGGCCGGGAGTGCGGGTGAGCTTGCCGGTGGCCTCGGCCGCGAACACCGCCGTCGGCTCGTGGCGTACGTCGACCAGACGCATCGGCGGGTCGGCCTTGACCGCGCCGTCGTACATCGGGAAGACATGCGCGCCGGAAAGCGTGAACAAGCTCCGCACGCCGTGCGCCTGCGCGACCGCCACCGCGAGGTCGCCGCCGTGCCCCTCCAGCCTCGGTGGCCCAGTCGGTTGCCCAGTGGGTTGCCCAGTCGGTTGCCCCGCGCGGTGTTCGTCAGCAGTCGTCATAGGCAGAGGTTACCCACAGGTAGCTCAGACCGTCTCGGGCAGTTCCTCGACGCCTTCCTCGCCCGCCTCGGCCCGGTAGTCCTCCTCGACGGTGGAGTCGACGCCCTCGGCGACCTTCATCGCCCGGAACACGAAGGTGAGCAACACGGCGACCAGCAGGTTGAGCACCAGGGCGGTGAGCGCGATGTAGCCCACCACGTCCGGCATGAGCGGCAACGGTGCGACCGGACTGCCGAAATGCGTGATCGTCGGGTCGGTGGGGGAGGGCTGCAGCCAGGCGATCCAGGTGCCGTAGACCATCGCCACCGCCCAGCCGGACAGCAGCGCCCAGCGGTGCAGCCAGCGCGTGTACAACCCGATCACGACCGCGGGCAGAGTCTGCAGGATCCAGATGCCGCCCAGTAGCTGCAGGTTGATGGCGAACTCGGCAAGGGCAGGAATCAGCGCGAACACCAGCGCGCCGAACTTGACCAGCAGCGACATCAGCTTGCTCTGCTTGGCCTCCATCGCCGGCGTCGCGTCGGGGTTGATGTAGGCCTTGTAGATGTTGCGGGTCCACAGGTTCGCGGCGGCGATCGACATGATCGCCGCCGGCACGAGCGCACCGATCGCGATGGCCGCGAACGCCACACCGGCGAACCAGCTCGGGAACTCCTGCTCGAACAGCAGCGGGATCGCCAGCTGGGCGTTGTCGGTCTCGATCCCCGCCGCGATCGCCACGAACCCGAGCAGCGCGAGGAGCCCGAGCAGGAAGGAGTACGCGGGCAGCAGCGACGCGTTGCGCCGGATCACGTTGCGGCTGCCGGTCGAGAGCACCGCCGTGATCGAGTGCGGGTACATGAACAGCGCGAGCGCCGAGCCGAGCGCCAGCGACGCGTACGCCCAGTGCAGCGCTCCGGACGGGATCACGGCGTCGGTCTCCAGGTCCGGGGTGGCGAACTTCTGCTCCGCGGCGTTGAAGACCTCACCCCAGCCGCCGAACTGCGTCGGCAGGTAGAACACCGCGACCAGGATGACGATGTAGATCAGCGTGTCCTTGACGAACGCGATCAGCGCGGGCGCGCGAAGACCAGAGGAGTAGGTGTAGGCGGCCAGCACCGCGAAGGCGATCAGCAGAGGCAGGTCCCGCTCGAGCAGCGACGCGTCCTCGCCGCCTCCGATGCCGATGACCTCGAGCACCACCTGGATGCCCACGAGCTGCAGGGCGATGTAGGGCATTGTCGCGAGGAGTCCGGTCGCGGCCACCGCCAGCGACAGGCCCTTGGAGTCGTAGCGCCCGCGCACGAAGTCGGCCGGGGTCACGTAGCCGTGCCGGTGCGACACCGACCAGAGCCTCGGCAGGAACACGAAGATGATCGGGTACACGACGATCGTGTACGGCACGGCGAAGAAGCCGACCGCGCTGCCGGCGTACAGCGTCGCGGGCACGGCGATGAAGGTGTAGGCCGTGTAGAGGTCGCCGCCGATCAGGAACCAGGCGATGAACGTGCCGAAGCCGCGCCCGCCCAGGCCCCACTCGTCGAGGCTGTCCAGCTCGCCGACACGGCGCCAGCGTGCGGCCACGAAGCCGAGCACGGTGACGAGCAGGAAGAAGAACAGGAAGACGGAGAGCGCAACCACGTCCATCAGCGCTCACCCCCCTCACGCTCACGCTGCTCCTGGCGGGTGGTGATGCGGTACGCGATGTACGTGAGCGTGGCCGCGATCGGGATCCACATGAACTGGTACCAGAAGAAGAACGGGAACCCGAACAGCTCGGGGTCCTCGCGCGCGTAGATGTTGACCATCAGCGGCATCACGGTCGGTATCAGCAACAAGATCCCGACCAGCCACCAAACCGGGCGGTTGCGCGTGGTGCGCGGCGGTTCGGCCATTGCTCCTTCTCCTGTCTGCTCGACCCCCCGCGCAGCGGTCTGACGCTAGTGGAAACGCCGCCGCGTTGGCTACGACCCCGCCCCGGCGGCCACGGAGCGCCGGTAGAGCCACGGCGAGGCGCTGCGCAGGGCCTCCACGAGCGCCAGGATCAGGTCGGCGCGCTCGCGGGGCGCTGACGCGAACAGAACCTGGTCGCCGGGCGTGTCCTGGGCGCGGACCCCCGTGGCCAGCTGGAGATGCAGCGCGCGCAGGAAGTTCTGCGTGTTGAAGGCTGTCGGGCTCGGCCACTCGGTGGCGCCGCGCGGCGCGCTCAGCGCCTGGCCGAGCCGCGCGATCCACGGCTCGACCACGTTGCCCGGGACGAGGTTGCGGTGCAGTGCCGCCATCACCGCGTACGCGAGCCGGTCGTCCTCTCCGTGGTGCAGGCGGTACGTCGTCGGGCGCAGCAGCCGGTCCGCGACGACGTCGAGCAGCACGGTCAGCTCGTGCACGCCGAAGTGGAAGGAGCGGGCGAACTGGCCGAGCAGATCACCGCCGTGTGCGACGGAGTGCGCCCAGCCCTTGCCGACGACGAACCCGCGCAGGTCGCGCTCGCGGACCAGCCAGGTGCTGGCCCGGTCACCCCAAGTGAGCATCTTGGTCGGCGGGATCGTGCCGGTGACGTTGGCCCGGCTGACCACCTCGCTGAGCACCAGCGCGGAGAACGAGCGCCGGAACACCGAGTCGTCCGCGTCACGCCCGAGGCCGGAGCTCAGGCCGACGCAGGCACCGTCTCCGAGGCCGGAGAGCAGCTCGTCGTAGACGCCCTGGCTCACCCACGTGGCGAGGACGGGGTAGGCGATGCCGTCCCGGATCTGCGGGTCCGGATGGCCGAGCATCTCGAACAGCTCGTGGGTGAGGTCATCGAGCGGCTTGTCCGTCGGCACGCGTGCCCCGCTGTCGAGCACCTGCTGCCAGAAGTCGCCACGCACGCGGTTCATGATGGCAGACCGCGATGCGGACGTTCAGCCGCCACCGGACGATTACGCTCGCGGTGTGCCCTCCCTGAACGAAGTCGTCCGACACTACACCGATCTCGGTGAGGCCGATCTCGACTGGTTGCACCTGCTGGTCGCCGACTGGCAGATCATCGCCGACCTCTCGTTCGCCGACCTGGTGCTGTGGGTCCCCGACCGCGACGGCCACGGCTTCTGGGCAGCGGCGCAGATGCGGCCGACGACCGGACCGACCGCGTTCGTCGACGACCTCGTCGGGGCCTTCGTACCCAGGGAGCGCCGGCCCCTGCTGGACGCGGCCTACGACCAGGGGCGGATCGCGCGCGAGGGCGACCCGGAATGGCGCGACGACGTGCCGGTACGCGTGGAGACGATCCCGGTGTGCCGAGCCGGCCGCGTGCTCGGCGTGATCGCCCGCAACACCAACCTGCTCGGCGTACGCACGCCGAGCCGCCTGGAGCTGGCCTACCTGCAGACCGCCACCGACCTGGCGAAGATGATCAGCGAGGGCTCGTTCCCCATGCAGAGCGGGCGTTCGGAGCTCTCGGACTCCCCGCGCGTCGGCGACGGCTTCGTGCGCCTGGACCCGACCGGGGTGGTGACGTACGCCAGCCCCAACGCCCAGTCGGCGTACCGGCGGATGGGCCTGGCGGGCGACCTGGTCGGCGAGCATCTCGGCGAGCTCACCGCGACGCTGCTCCCGGGGACCGACCAGCCGATCGACGAGTCCGTGACCGCGGCGGTCTCGGGACGGCTGCCGCGCGAGGCCGATGTCGAGAACACGGAGGCCACGCTGATCCTGCGCTCGATCCCGCTGCGCCAGCGCGACGTCCACATGGGCGCCCTGGTCCTCATCCGCGACGTCACCGAGCTGCGACGCCGTGAGCGCGAGCTGCTGACCCGCGAGGCGACCATCCGTGAGATCCATCACCGGGTGAAGAACAACCTGCAGACGGTCGCCGCTCTGCTGCGGCTGCAGGCCCGCCGGCTGCCCAACGCCGAGGGCAGGTCGGCGCTGGAGGAGGCGGTACGCCGGGTCGGCTCGATC
The DNA here is from genome assembly GCA_035557095.1 of Nocardioidaceae bacterium. Lineage (GTDB taxonomy): Bacteria > Actinomycetota > Actinomycetes > Propionibacteriales > Nocardioidaceae > JALZDI01. The sequence goes on from DATMEB010000052.1 coordinate 4,291, forward strand.
GCTATCGTGCACGACACGCTGTCGCAGACCTTCGAGGAGAGCGTCGACTTCGACCAGGTCGCCGACCGGCTGCGGGCGATGGTGGTCGACGTCGCCTCGCCCGAGGGGTCGGTCGAGACCCGCCGGGAGGGAAGCTTCGGCGTACTCACCGGCGAGGTCGCCACGCCGCTGGCGATGGTGCTCACCGAGCTGCTGCAGAACGCGGTCGAGCACGGTCTTCGCGACCGGGCCGGCACCGTCACCCTGCGTGCACGACGTGGAGCCGCTGCGCTCTGCGTGGACGTCGATGACAGCGGGGTGGGGCTGCCGGACGCGTTCGACCCGACGGACGGGACGCTGGGGCTGTCGATCGTCACGACCCTGGTGCAGGCCGAGCTCGGCGGAGAGCTCGCACACGGCGTCAGTCCCGAGGGCGGCGCCCGGATGACCCTGCAGGTCCCGATCGCACCCCGGACATGAGAAACCCCACCGAGGTCACTCGGTGGGGTTGGTCGACGGACCGTCTACGGCCTAGGCCGACCGGATCCTCGCTCGCGCGTTACGCCGCTTCAGCGCACGCCGCTCATCCTCGCTGAGGCCGCCCCACACTCCGTGGTCCTGGCCGGCTTCGAGGGCCCAGCTGAGGCACTGTTCGCGCACCTCGCAGCGGCGGCACACGGCCTTGGCCTCCTCGATCTGCAGGAGTGCAGGACCGGTGTTGCCGATCGGGAAGAACAGCTCCGGGTCCTCGTCGAGGCACGCGGAGCGGTGACGCCAATCCATGGCGGGCAACTCCTTGTCTATGGGTGCGCCGGGGGGTCGGTCTGACCTCCGACGCACGAGGCATCATTGCCGGCCCGTGAGCGTGTCACGAGCCTGCTCGTGAAGGGTTTCACGAGCTGTCACGCGCCGGTGTTGCTGACCGATCCAGCCAGCTCGACGGTGCGTGGGTTTGCGTCGTCTCGCATTGCAGGGGTGTGCGCATGCCTTTAGACGCAGAACGATCGTTGCAATACTTCGGGCCGGACACAACCCCCGCGACCTTGTCACTTTGGTCACAAGCGCCTCATTTCGACGCTGGCTCCCCGGTGGGCAGCGCCTGCGCCGGGGGTAGGGTTCCGGCGTGACCTCCGCCGACCGACCCGCCGAGCAGGCGCGCCCGGTATCGGTCCTCGTTCTCGCGGCGGTGGTGGTCGCGGTCGAGGCCCTCGCGCTCTTCGGCGTGGGCGTCTCGGTGGTCGTGGGCAGCGACACCGGCCGGCTGCTGCTGGACGCCACCACGACCGTGTTCTTCCTCCTCTACGCCTCCGGGCTGGTGCTCTGCGCCTGGGGCCTGCTGCGGCACCGGCGCTGGGCGCGTGCGCCGGTCGTCCTGGCCCAGCTCATCCAGGTCCTGGTGGCATGGAGCTTCTATCCCGGGCAGACCCGGGTGGTCGCGCTGACACTCGCATTGACCGCGGTGGTCGTGCTCGGTGCGGTGCTGTCGCCTCCGGCCACCCGTGCGCTCGTGACCGACGACGACCCCGGCTTTTAGTACCCCGGCCGGCGACGTTTGCCCTGCTGCGCGCCGCCCGGCGGGCAC
>DATMEB010000053.1:0-3057 GCA_035557095.1 Nocardioidaceae bacterium
ACGCTACGTATGCCGAAGGCGCATTCATGGCGCGATCCCCCGAGATCGGCTAGCGGGTCTCGTCCACAGTAGGTAGCCCCGCGCGCTCCCGTCCACGCTTCTGCTCACATCGTCTGAGGAGTTGGTCGACGCCGTGGCCCAAGCCGCGCTGAGGAAGTAAGGGCTGCACTTTGCTGCGGAACGGCCCGTCGATGAGGGGTCGAGAGGACCGCACAACGGTCTCTGACCTGGGGTGGAGCTGAGGGGACTCGAACCCCTGACCCCCTCGTTGCGAACGAGGTGCGCTACCAGCTGCGCCACAGCCCCGGGATCGGCACGCTCATCTTTGCGAACCGAGGTCGAACATTAGCACGCGCGCCAAACCCGTTCGGCACCCTGGTCGGGCCTCCGGCACACGCCCCAGTCGCCGGGCCAGTCGCGCAATCTACGCGTGCAGAGGACCCGGCGCCGAGGTCACTCGCCGACGGCGCGCCGGGTCGGACCCGGCTCCGGGCTGGGTTCGTCGGCCTCGTGTGCAGCGGGCTCCTCGACCGGCGCCGACGCCGCGTGCTCCTCGGTGTACTCCTCGGTGTGTCCCGAGGACTGCACGCCGGGTTCACCGAGCTCGATGGTGCGGATCGTGCGGGGCGCACGCGGCTTGTGGACGTACGTCGGCAGCGTGACCGGGACGGGATCCCACAGGCTGCCCTGCCCCTCGTAGGCCGCCTCAGCCGCGTCGAGGTCCGCGCGCTGCAGCACCACGGTGGGCTCGTCGTCGACCGCGGGCGCGACCATCTCAGGCCGCACGCCCGCTTCGGACTCGACGTCGACCCGGGCACGCGTCGCCCTCGATGCCGGAGCCGGCTCGGCGCGAGGCTCCCGGGAGCGCGCGTAGGCGACGCGCTCACGACGGGCCTGCATGCGACAGGCCACCAGCCAGGCGACGACCAGGCCGCCGGGAACGGCCACGGTCCACCAGTCGACGAACGCGAGGCCGGCGGCACCGCCCGTGACGGCGGTCAGGAACAGCAAGGTCAGCAGCACCCGTCGGCGGCGGCGGGCGGCGACCTTCGCGGCGGTGCGCGTGGCAGCTCGTGGTGCAGCGGTTCGCAGTGCGGCGACCTCGACGGTCGTCGACCTCGCGACAACGCCGCCGTCCTCGCCATCGCGGCGTCCGAGCACCCGCATCGCCGAGGAGAACCGGTCGATAGAACGGTTGCGGGTCGCCTCGTCGTAGCGCTTCAGGGCGAACGGCACCAAGTACACCGCCCAGCCCACGACGATCGCCACGTAGAGGAAGCCCGACAAACCCACGAGCCTGACGGTAAGGCTGCGCGGCGTCGCCCGACGACACCGGGCGCGGTGTGTCGCATGATTACTTGTGTGACAGCAGTGGTTCAGGGGCCTTCGTGTCTCGGAAGCCTCCCCAGCAGGCCGTTCGGCACGTCCTCGGCGGTCAACGCGAACAGCACGTGGTCGCGCCAGGCGCCGTTGATGTGCAGGTAGCGCGGGGCCTCTCCGATCCGGGTGAAGCCGAGCTTCTCGGCCACCCGAAGCGACGCCGGGTTCTCCGGCCGGATGGCGATCTCCATCCGGTGCAGTCCGAGCTCGCCGAACGCATGGTCGATGGCCATCGCCACCGCGGTCGGGATGATGCCGCGGCCGGCGTACCGCTCGTCGATCCAGTAGCCGATCTGGGCCCAGCGTGCCGAGCCCCAGACGATGTTGCTCACGGTCACCTGGCCGACCAGCACCCCGTCGTAGGTGACGACGAACGGCAGCGCCCGTCCCTCGCGCGCCAGTGCCCGCAGCTCACGCACCATCCGGGTGAAGCTGCTGCTGCGCGCCGGACCGCCGGGCGGCATGGTGGCGTCCCACTCGCGCAGCCACTCGCGGTTGTCGCGCCGCAGCCGCAGCCAGGCCCGCCGGTCGCGATGGCGGATCGGCCGCAGCCCGACCGGGCCGGACGCCAGACGGTACGGCCAGGCGCTGCTCAGCTCGCGCTCCCCTCGGCGGGCGACTGGACGTGGTCGCCTCCGGCGATCTGGTCGACGGCGTGCAGCAGGATCGGCGCGAGCACGTTCAGCCCGTCGCGCACTCCGCCGGGCGACCCCGGCAGGTTGACGATCAGGGTCCGGCCGGCGACGCCGCACACCCCGCGCGACAGCGCCGCGGTCGGTACGCCGTTGCCGACGCCGTAGGCCCGGATCGCCTCGGCGACGCCGGGCACCTCGGTGTCGATGACCTTCCGCGTCATCTCCGGCGTGAGGTCGAGTGGCGTCAGCCCGGTGCCTCCGGTCGTGAGCACGACGGCGTAGTCGTCTCGCACCGCCGCGGCGAGCGCGTCGGCGACCGGCTCACCGTCGCGTACGACGGTCGGACCGTCGACGACGCAGCCGAGTCCCGCGAGCGCCTCGACGATGATCGGGCCGGCGCGGTCGCCGTAGACCCCGGCGGCGGCGCGGTTGGAGATCGTGACCACGAGCGCGCGCACGGGCGCAGGCTCGGCCGTGCTCATCGGCCCTCCCGCTGCCAGGTGCCGCTGCGTCCGCCGCTCTTGCTCTCCACCCGTACGTCGGTGATGACCGCGGCCTTGTCCACGGCCTTGACCATGTCGACGACGGTCAGCGCGGCCACCGACACCGCCGTCAGCGCCTCCATCTCGACGCCGGTGCGGTCGGTGGTGCGCACGCTCGACCTGATCAGCACGCCGTCGTCCTCGACCTCGAGGTCGACGGTCACCCCCGACACCGCGATCGGATGACACAGCGGCACGAGGTCGGGCGTGCGCTTGGCGCCGAGGATGCCCGCCACCCTCGCCACGCCGAGTGCGTCGCCCTTGGGCACGCCCTCGCCCCGCAGCAGGCGTACGACCTCGGCGGAGACCAGGACCTTCCCGGTCGCCGACGCCGTGCGCGCGGTGCTGTCCTTGTCGGAGACGTCGACCATGCGGGCGGCGCCCGACTCGTCGATGTGGGTCAACCGCCCCTCCGGCGGTACGCCGGACGTCATCAGAAGTCCCGGTCGAGGAGCATCACGTCGACCATCTTCCCGGCCTCCATACCGACGCTGTCCTCG
>DATMEB010000054.1:0-31890 GCA_035557095.1 Nocardioidaceae bacterium
CCCGGGGAGTCCGGCGTGGTCGAGGACGAGCTCGTCCGCGGCATCCACCCCATGGTCGGCCGGCGGCTGAACCTGTGGCGGCTGCGCAACTTCACGATCACCCGGCTCGAGGCGCCCGAGGACGTCATGCTCTACCACTGCGTGGCGCGCGACAACGAGTCCGACCAGCGTCTGGTCGCGCTGGCCCAGGTGCGGCAGCTGGCGGTCGTACGCGACGCCGACGGCCGGGTGGCGTCGTTGCCGCACGCGGAGCGGGCGGTGGCCAGCTGCCTGGAGGCGATCCGCCGGGCACGCACGGAGCGCGGCGCGGCCGGTACCCGGCTGGACATGAACCACGTGTGGCTGCACGTCTGGCCGGTCGTCGACGCCGAGCTGGTGGAGCTGGTCCCGCTGCAGCGCACCATCGCCCCGCTCACGGTGGGTGCCGGAATCGAGGAGATCGTGGCGGAGGGCCGCGTCGCGGGCGGCGACGGCAGCGCCCAGCCAGCCGCCATGCGGTTCTCCTACCGGCCCGGCTCCGGAGTGGTCGGGGCACCGATCCCGCCCGCGACCGAGCAGCTGAAGCCGCTGGACGACTACGCGCAGAAGGTGCTCAGAGCCCGCCGGCGCGGGATGGTCTACCCGTACGAGCTGACCGACATGCTCACCGGACGTGACGGGTGGTTCGTCGAGTACGACCTCGACGACACCGGCGCCCTCCTCCCCGTCGAACGGCCCAAGGGGCTGAACAAGGCCGCCCTCATCGCCGGCGTCGTGTCCACCCCGACCGCCCGGCACCCGGAGGGGGTCACCCGGGTGGTGCTCAGCGGCGACCCCAGCAAGGCGCTCGGCGCGCTGTCGGAGCCGGAGTGCGCCCGGGTCATCGGCGCCCTCGACCTCGCCGAGCGGATGCGCGTACCGCTGGAGTGGTACGCCCTGTCCGCGGGTGCTCGGATCGCGATGGACTCAGGTACCGAGAACATGGACTGGGTGGCCGCGGCGCTGAAGAGGATCGTCACCTTCACCCAGGCCGGTGGCGAGATCAACGTGGTGGTGACCGGCATCAATGTCGGTGCCCAGCCGTACTGGAACGCCGAGGCGACCATGCTGATGCACACCAAGGGCGTCCTGGTCATGACTCCCGACAGTGCGATGGTCCTCACCGGCAAGCAGTCGCTGGACTTCTCCGGTGGCGTCTCGGCCGAGGACAACTTCGGCATCGGCGGATACGACAGGGTGATGGGACCCAACGGGCAGGCGCAGTACTGGGTTCCCAACCTCGCCGGTGCGTTCGACGTGCTGATGACGCATTACGACCACACCTACGTCGCGCAAGGCGAGAGCGGCCCCCGTCGTACGGACACCTCAGACCCCGTCGACCGCGACGTGTCGACCTACCCACACGAGCACCCGGACAGCGACTTCCGCACCGTCGGCGAGATCTTCTCGGCCGAGACCAACCCAGAGCGCAAGAAGGCCTTCGACATCCGCACCGTCATGGCTGCGGTGGTGGACCAGGACCATCCGACGCTGGAGCGATGGGCCGGCATGGCCGACGCCGAGACCGCGGTCGTGCAGGACGCCCACCTCGGCGGGTGGCCCGTGTCCCTGATCGGTATCGAGTCGCGGTCAGTGCCACGGCGCGGCTTCCCACCGACCGACGGACCGGGCGTCTACACCGCTGGGACCCTGTTCCCTCGCTCGTCGAAGAAGGTCGCCCGGGCCATCAACGCGGCCAGCGGCAACCGCCCCGTGGTCGTGCTGGCGAACCTCTCCGGCTTCGACGGCTCACCGGACTCGATGCGCAACCTGCAGCTCGAGTACGGCGCGGAGATCGGCCGCGCGGTCGTCAACTTCGACGGCCCGATCGTGTTCTGCGTGATCTCCCGCTACCACGGGGGCGCGTTCGTGGTGTTCTCCAAGACCCTCAATCCGCGGATGACGGTGCTGGCCGTGGAGGGCTCGTACGCGTCGGTGCTCGGCGGAGCTCCCGCCGCGGCGGTCGTGTTCGCCGGTGAGGTCAACAAGCGCACGGCGGCCGACGCACGGGTCTCCGACCTGGAGCGGCGGATGACGGAGGCGACCGGGACCGAACGCGCCTCGCTGGCCACCGAGCTGACCGACGTGCGGACGTCGGTGCGGGCGGAGAAGCTCGGTGAGGTCGCCGCGGAGTTCGACCGTGCGCACAGCATCAGGCGCGCCGTGGAGGTCGGCTCGGTGGACGCGGTCATCGACGCCGCTGAGCTTCGCCCGCAGCTTGTCCGTGCGGTGCACCAGGGTCTGGAGAGGTAGCGGCCGCACAAGGAGTTCTGCGGGCGCTGCCCCGCCAGGTGCACGGGCATGCGCCGGGACCTGGGGCTGCCATTGCTGGCCGCGAAGCGGCCGGGACGATCCTGAGCCGATCCGGGTCGACGTCCGACTCACGCGGCGTCCGTCCGCGGTCGTGCGTAGGTCATCGAGGTCTGTCGAGGCCACTCGCTTGCCCCGGCCGACCGAGCGCGGCGGATGAGACCCGCGGGTCTGGAGCAGGCCGTTGACGTGGCGGGGGCCACACCTCTACTGTGCCGTCACTCAACAGGAATGGATTCCCAGTGAGTGAAAGTCGGAGCTACCTGGCGAGGCTGCTTCATGTGCTGGAGTTCGTCGCCGAGCACACCGGGGCCGTCACGCTCACCGAGGTGTCCGAGGGCACCGGTGTGCCGGTGAGCACCGCGTCACGGCTGATGGGCCTGCTCACCGAGCGGGGCTATCTGGTCCGCGGAACCAGCGGGAGCTACACCCTCGGACCACGGCTGGCGCACCTGGGTCTCCGAACGGTCGCCCACCTTCGTGGCACGCAGCGGCTGGAGGAGGCCGCACGCGACCTTTCGACGAAGACGGGGGAGAGCGTCAGCGCAGGGCTCCTGGTCGGCGCGGAGATCGTGCTGGTCGCCCGGCAGGAAGCGGCCCACCCGCTGCGCGTGGTGGCGAGGGTGGGAGACATCATCCCCGCCCACGTGTCGGCGATGGGCAAGGCGATCCTGGCGCACCTGCCTGAGGAGCGGCGACGGCAGATGCTGTCGGCAGGCGTGGGCGCGGACAAGGCGACCGCGGTGTTGGCGGACCTGCGAGGGGAGCTGGAGCAGGTTCTCGGCGACGGCTATGCCTGCGACGAGCAGACCTACGCCGTTGGCCAGCGGTGCAGGGCAGCGGCGGTGCTGGACCATAACGGCGAGGCGGTCGGGGGTCTGTCGATCGCCGGGCCGGCGGCGCGCTATACCCCGGAGTTCGCCGACGACTCCGTGCCGCACCTGCTCGCAGCCACAGCCGCACTCGGTACGCCCGGCGGGGACAACGGCCCCGTCGCGGCGCGGATCCGCGCGTGAGTCGAAAGGACGCCATGTACGCCAATGCCACGCCTTCCAGCGTCGCCGCCAGCACCGGCAACCGTGCCCTCGTACTGCATGAGCGGGCTTCGCGCTGGGTGCCGGCAGGCACGCACTCCAACTCCCGGGTGCGCAACCCGCACGTCTTCTACGCGGCCCGCGCCGAGGGCGCGTACGTGTGGGACGTCGATGGCCGCCGCTGGCTGGACTGCACGATGGGCAACGGGTCGGTGATGCTGGGACACCAGCACCCGAAGGTCGCCGAGGCGGTCCGCGGTGCCCTCGCCAACGGCGTGACCACCGGCCATGAGACCGAGGACGCGGTTGCGGCGGTCGAGCTTCTGGCTGAGCTCGTGCCCGACTGCGGCATGGTGCGCTTCGCCAACACCGGCACCGAGGCGGTGATGCATGCGATCGCCATCGCACGACACGCCACGGGACGCACCAAGATCGCGAAGGTAGAGGCGTCGTACCACGGCTGGGCGGACCCGGTGTGGGTCTCCACCTGGCCCAGCCCGGACCTCTTCGGCACCCCCGACCGACCGACACCGGTTCCCGGCTCGGCCGGTCTCGGCCCGGATGCTGGGGAGACGCTGGTGCTGCCGTTCAACGACCCCGATGCCGCGGAGCGCCTCATCGACGCCCACGCCGACGAACTGGCCGCGGTCATCGTCGAGCCGGCGCTGATCGACATCGGGTATGTGCCGGCGAGCACCGACTACCTGCACCGTCTGCGGCAGGCCACGCAGCGTTCTGGCGCCCTGCTGGTGTTCGACGAGCTGCTGACCGGTTTCCGACTGGCGCGCGGCGGCGCTCGCGAGGCCTACGGCGTACGCGCGGACCTGAGCACGTTCGGCAAGGCAATGGCCAACGGGTGGCCGGTGGCGGCGGTGGAAGGCCGGGCCGACCTGCTTGCGCACACCGACCCACAGCGTGGCGGCGCGGTGGGCTGGGTCGGAACCTACAACAGCCACGCACCGGCGATGGCCGCCACTCGCGCTGCGCTGCAGACCATCCGCGACGAGGCGGTGCTGGACCGACTGGACGCGCTGACCGGCCGGTTGTCCCGCGGGTTCGGCGAGCTGGCGGCCCAGCACGGCATCCCCGCTGTGCTGGCCGGCGCCGGCGGGCACTTCCAGCCGTACTTCTGCTCGGTCGCGCCGCACGACTACCGGTCCGCTCTGCACACCGACGCCGACCGCTACGCCGCCTTCAGCGCTAGCTGCCGGGACAACGGCGTCCTCGTCGCGGAGAAGCCGCTGCTGCATTGTGCGCTGTCCGCGGCGCACACGGAGGCGGACGTGGACATGGTGCTGGAGGCAGCAGCTGAGTCCTTCGCCGCCATGGAGGAGGCGCCATGATGACGGCAGCCATCGACCTTCCGGACACGACGTCCGCCGGCGCGACTGATCCCGATGCGCAGCTTCGCGATGCCGTCAAGGTGTACCCCGACGGCACCGTCGCCGTCGACGGCGTCTCCTTCGACGTCGCCCGCGGTGAGTTCTTCTCCTTGCTCGGTCCTTCCGGCTGCGGCAAGTCGACCACGCTGCGCATGGTGGCGGGCCTGGAGCCGCTGACGTCCGGGCAGGTGCGGATCCGCGGCGAGGAGATGCACGACAGACCCGCCCACCGTCGGCCCACCAACATGGTCTTCCAGCGGCTGGCACTGTTCCCGCACCTGACGGTGACTGACAACGTCGCCTTCGGCCCGAAGCTCAAGCGCCGGACACGTCGGCAGGTGGCCGACACGGTGCAGGACGCACTCGAGCTGGTCGAGCTCGGCGGCTACGGTCACCGCTACCCCCACCAGCTCTCCGGCGGGCAACAGCAGCGCGTGGCGATCGCGCGGGCGCTGGCCAACGAGCCTGCGGTGTTGCTGCTGGACGAGCCGCTGGGGTCGCTGGACCTGCGGCTGCGGATTCAGATGCAGCAGGCGCTGAAGGAGATCCAGCAGCAGTCGCAGACCACGTTCATCTACGTCACCCATGACCAGACCGAGGCCATGACGATGTCGGACCGGGTGGCGGTGATGAACCGCGGCCGCATCGAGCAGGAAGGCTCGCCCGACCAGCTGTACACCCACCCCGGAACCCGCTTCGTGGCCACGTTCATCGGTGACACGAACCTGTTCGACGGCACCTACCGAGACGGCCAGCTGGACACCGGAGACCTGCGGCTGACGGTGCCAGCTGCCGGGCAGACCGCCTGCGTGCGTCCCGAGCGCGTCGCGGTCGCCTCCGAGCTGCCGGGCTTCTCCAACATCTTCGACGGCATCGTCGCCGACGTCGTCTTCCAAGGGCCGACCATCCGCTACGTGCTGCGGCTGGGATCGGACAGAACCTTGGTCGCGGAGCATCCGACCAACGGCGCCGAGCCGGCCCTGCGACCCGGTGACCACGCGCAGGCCGGTTTCCCTGTCGAGGCGGTCGTCATGCTCACCGAACCCCCTGCTGAGCACACGGAGGCACGTCATGACAGTCCCCAGTAGCTACCAGGCCACCCGCACCCGAGGAGCGAGCATCCTGGGCCGCGAGATCTCTCGCAGGGACCTCCTGCGTGGGCTCGGCACCGTCGGGCTCGCCACGCTGGGGACCGTCGCCTGCGGGCAGGTCAGCAGCAACCCCTCGACCGGCGGCAGCGGCGCCGGGAAGAAGCTGCAGCTCACCATGTTCGTGTTCCTGGGCGGCGACCTCGGCGTGATGCCACGCGAGTTCATCGCCGAGTGGCAGGAGTCGCACCCGAACGTCGAGATCACCATGTACGAGGAGTCCAACCAGGTCGGCTACCCGAAGATGCTCAGCCGCGCCGAGACCGACCCCGACAACCCGCTGGTCAACTTCGGCTTCTTCAACGCCCAGACCACTGAGCAAGGCATCGTCGACCAGATGTGGACCGAGCTGGACTACTCGGCCATGTCGAACGCCACCCAGATTCGCCCGGCCATGCAACGCGGTGACCGTGTCGGCATCGGTATCGGAGCCGACCAGCTGGGCTTGGTGCACAACACCGAGGAGATGCCACAGGCGACGGACAGCTGGTCGCAGCTCTGGAACCCGGCGAACGATTCGATGGTCACCTTCTTCGGGTTCCCGTGGTACGCGGTGTACATGGCAGCCCAGCTCAACGGCGGGTCGTTGACCGACATGGAACCCGGCTGGCAGGTGTGGCAACAGCGGGCACAGAACATCCGTACGCTCGTCACCTCCAACCCGCAGTACCTGAACGTGCTCGCCTCGGGCACCGCCCCCCTGACCGCCTACTTCAACGGCACCGCTCACCAGTGGGTGCGCGACGGGGCTCCGCTGACGTATGTGCCGCCGGCCGAGGGTGCGGTGAGTCTCCCGGTGCACCTGCAGAGCGTCCGCCACCAAAGCGAGCAGGCCCAGGAAGCCTGTCAGGAGATCATCAACGAGATGATCTCGCCCAAGTGGTGCGCGCGGTGGGCAGAGACCAGCATCGAGGTCCCCGCCAACGCTGAGGCCGTGCTCCCGCCGGAGATGGCCAGCCTTCCGGCGTTCAGCCAGGAGACGGTCGAGGCCCTGATCAACCCCGACTACGCCGTCGTCGGTCAACAGCTCACGGCTTGGACGGACCGCTGGGAACGCGACGTCGTCTCGGGGATCTGAGGGCGAGCCGCCGTGTCCGTCACCGCCCGCGCGCCATCGCACCCACCCACCGAACCCCCACCGCGACGACCGAGCCCGCCCACGGCCAGCAGGATGCCGCGTTCGGCGCTGCTGTTGGCCGGGCCTGCGGTGGCGGTGCTGCTGGGCGTGTTCGTCGCTGCGATGCTGACTCTCGGCGAGTTCAGCCTGCACCGGTTCACCGGCGGGGTCAGCTCGCCGTTTCGCACCTTGGCCGAATGGCGGGCGTTCCTCACCGACCCCTTCCAGTGGCAGGTGATCGGCGCCACCGTCAAGCTCGGCGCTGTGACCAGCCTGTGGTGCGTGCTGGTGGGCTACGGGACAGCCGTGGCACTGCACCGGCTCCGGAGTCCGCGGCTGCGTGCGGTCTGCTACTTCGTCCTGTTCTCCCCGCTGCTGACCAGTGTCGTGGCGCGCACCTACGGGTGGTCGCTTGTTCTCGGCGACGTGGGTTTCGTCAACGGCACGCTGGGTCTGCTCGGTGTGGACGAGCCGGTACCGCTGTTGTACAACTTCGCGGGCGTGGTCGTCGCGATGGTGCACATCCTGCTGCCGTTCATGGTGTTTCCGGTGCTGTCGTCACTTCGGCAGATCGGTGACGACATGCTCGAGGCCGCCGGCGACCTCGGCGCACCGGGGTGGCGTCGCTTCCAGAAGGTCACACTGCCGCTGAGCCTGCCCGGCCTGGTCGCGGGCGCACAGCTGTGCTTCGCGCTCACGATCTCGGCGTTCGCCACGCCCAGCCTCCTCGGAGGCGGACGCGTGCAGGTGCTGGCCACCAGCATCTACAGCGACGTCGGCACCCTCAACTGGCCGCGGGCTGCCGTCGCCTCCTACGTGCTGCTGGCGTTGGCGGTGCTGGCCCTCGTCGGATTCGGTCTCGTGCAGCGCCGCGTGCTCAAGGCGGGAAGGGCGCGATGAGCGGCAGCCTTCCCAGGTCGGCGACCAGGCCTCGGCGCGCGGTCGGCAGTGGCGTCTGGCTTTGCGCGGTATGTGTCTTCATGGTGCTGCCGCTGGCGATCATCGTTGTGAGCTCGTTCTCCGCGGTCAGCTACGGCGCGTGGCCGCCACCGGCGTACTCGCTGCAGTGGTACCGCAACCTGCTCGGCCAGCCCGGGCTGGTCGAGGCCGCGCTGCTGTCCGTGCGGGTCGCCGGCCTGACCACGGTCCTGACCACGCTGCTGGGCCTGGGCGTCGCGGTAGCCCTGACGCGGCACCGGTTCATCGGGCGCCGACTCACCGAGGGGCTGACCTTCGCACCCATCGTCGTGCCCAAGGTTGCGCTGGGGTTCGCGATCTTCATCTACCTCAACCGCACCGGCCTGTACGGGGAGGGCACCCTCGGTCTGGTCGCTGCGCACGTGGTGATCACGCTGCCGTTCGCCTCGACGCTGCTGACAGCAGCACTCGTCCGCGCCGACGTGGACACCGAAGCCGCTGCCCGCGACCTCGGCGCGCACCCGCTGCGCGCGTTCGCAGCTGCCACTCTGCCGCAGATACGGCCGGCGCTCGTGGCCACCGCGCTGTTCGCGTTCATCCTCAGCTTCGACGAGGTGGACGCCTCGGTGTTCCTGCTGCCGATCGACCGGCAGACCCTGCCCGTGTGGATGTACACCTACATGCAGCAGTACCAGGACCCCACCCTGGCCGCCCTGTCCGCACTGCTCATCGGTGCCTCTCTGGCCGTGGCACTGGTCGCCGCCACCATTCTTCGCCGCTCGGGCGTCCTCGCCGTCCTGGTACGGCGCGGACGTTGACAACTCCGACACTCCGAAAGGGAGACCCCGCATGCCGACTCGACAGATGCACACCGTGCCGGTCACCACACTGGCGAACGGTCACGAGCTGGAGCTGACGGTGCACACCGTCACAGGTGAGCACGACGGTCCCCGTCTCGGCATGGTCGCCAGCATCCACGGTGACGAGCCCATGGGGGTGGAGACCATACGTCGGCTGCTGGAAACCGTGACATCCGAGCCAGAGCTGGCGGGCACCATCACCGCGGTGCCGGTTGCCAACCCCTATGCGCACATGGCACTCACTCGCAACACCCCATTGGACGGGGTCAATCTCAACCGCATCTTCCCCGGTTCGCGCAACGGCTCGGTGACAGAGCAGATCGCGCACACTCTGTGCGAGCTGTTCATCGGTCAGGTCGACTACCTGATCGACTTTCACTCGGGCGGCAACCTCGCGTGCGTCGACTACGCCTACATCCACGACGACGATGCCGCCCTGTCCAAGGCCTACGGCACCGAACTGCTCTACCGCGGACCGGGATATGCCGGGTCGTTCGGCGACCTGACCCGCGCCCAGGGCATCCCCACGGTGGTCAGTGAGCTCGGCGGCGGCAGCCAGCGCATCACGCACTACCTCGACCAGGGGGTCCGCGGCGGCTTCAACGTGCTGCGCCATCTCGGCATGGTCAAGGGAGAACCCGACCGTCCGGACCAGCAGCGGGTCGTCGACGAACTGGTCGTGCTCCAGCCCCGCTACGGAGGACTGCTGCTCGCGGAGTACCAGCCGGAGTCGCTGGGCCTCGAGGTCCCACAGGGCACGCCACTGGGGCGGGTGCTGCACCCACACACCTTTGCCGAGCTCGAGGTCATCCGCGCACCGTTCGACCCATCGATTCTGGTGCTCACCCGACCGGCGTACACCACCGTCGCCCCGGGCGACTACGGCTTCATGGTGGCCAACGGCGGCACCGCGCAACCGGCCTGATCCGCCGCGTCGCCGGCGGCGTTCGGCAGGAGGGTTCGATGATCGAACAGACGGCCCGGGCCATGATCCAGGCGCACTTCGAGGCCTCGGGTGTGGGCGCCGCCGGGGGCGCACCGGGCGACGACATCGCGCGCGCGTCGGAGATCTACGCCGACGACGCTGTCGTGGAGTGGCCGCAGGGCGGCGAGCGTGTACGCGGCAAGGCCAACATCATCGCGTTCAGGTCCTCGTATCCAGCCCGCCTGGAGTTCGAGGTCCATCGCATCACCGGCTGCCACGACCTCTGGGTCAACGAGTACACGATCCGCTACGACAACGAGCCGGTGATGGCCGTCGGGATCATGGAGTTTCGCGACGGCAAGGTCATCCGCGAGCGGATCTACTTCGGGGAGCCGTGGGAGCCGCCGGACTGGCGCGCCCGTTGGGTCGAACGGTTCGATCCTCGGGAGCCGGGCTGACCGGCCAGGGCGATGGCGGTTTGGCCCCTTGCGAGGGTGTTTCGGCCTACAGTCCCAGTCATGACCGAGATGAGCATGAACAAGGTGATCCATGCGGCGTTCCGGCGCGACCTGGATCGCTTCATCACCGCCCTGGGTTCGTTCCGTGACGGAGACCAGCGGCGCGCCGACCAGCTGAACACGGCGTGGGCGAACTTCGACGACCAGCTCACCTACCACCACGAGGGCGAGCACAAGACTGCCTGGCCGGCACTCGAGCAGGTCGGTGTGAGTCCGGAGCTGCTGGCGACGATGGACGCGGAGCACGACACCATGGCCCAGGCCCTGGTGGTCACGCGGACGGCGATGGCCGACCTGGTCCAGTCGCCGGGCCGCGCCCAGGCCGAGAGGGCGCGAGCGGCCTTCGAGCAGCTGCGCACCGTCACCGTCGTGCATCTGGACCACGAGGAGGCCGAGATCGAGCAGGTGTACCTCGACAACTTGGACCACCCGGCGATCGAGGAGATGGCCAAGACGTTCGCCAAGGTGAGTCCGGCCCGTGGCGGCCGCTTCTTCGCGTGGCTGCTCGACGGCGCCACGCCCGAGCAGCGTGCCGCGCTCGGTAGCACGGTCCCTGGTCCCGTGCTGAAGGTCGTCACCGGGATCTTCGGTCGCGGTTACCGGAAGAACGTCGCTCCTGTCTGGTCCGGCTGACCCTGGGCTGCGCGTTGCGGCAGAGAACTGGGCCGCTGAGTACGCCCGATGGCTTTTGCACAACGCGGATTCCGCGTTAGCCCAGGAGACGGCGGGCGCCCGGAGTAGCGTTGACACCAGCGTGCTGCGCGCTCCTGAGGAGGCCTGCGATGTCCGCCCTGAGACCTGGCCCAACGATCCTGCTGTCCCTCGGGCTGCTGGCCTCCGGTCTCGTGGGGGGAGCGGCGGCGCCATCATCGTCGGCGGCCGTCCGACCCGCCGCCGGCCCAACTGTCGGCCACGCTGCGACGACCACGGTGCTGGCTGCCTCAGTTCCGGCCGGGTTCGCCCAACGGACGGTGGTGCGGCGGCTGACCGGCCCCACCGACATGGCCTTCGCACCCGACGGACGCCTGTTCGTCACCTTGAAGAGCGGCGTGGTCCGATACCGGCGTACGACCGGCACCGTCGGCACGCTGCTGAACTTCAGCCGGAAGGTCGACGACTCCGGCGAACGTGGGCTCCTCGGCGTCGCCGTTGACCCCCGGTTCGCGACAAACCACCACCTCTACCTCGTCTACACACGCCGGGCGACCGGCACCCAGCCCATCCACAACCGGCTGGTTCGTGTCACCGTCCGCAACGGCAGGCTCGCGCCGGGCAGCGAGCAGCTGTTGTTCCGGTTCAACGCCCAGCGCGCCACCAACCACGTCGGCGGCTCGGTCCAGGTCGGCCGCGACGGAAAGCTGTACGTCTCCCACGGCGAGAACGGCCGGGCCGCCCAGGCGCAGTCGCTGGGCAACCTGCTCGGCAAGATCGTCCGGCTGAACCGGAACGGCACCATCCCCACCGACAACCCGTTCTTCGGCCGGACCACCGGCCGCAACCGCGCCATCTGGGCCCTCGGGCTGCGCAACCCGTTCAAGTTCACGTTCGATCCGGGCAGGCGCCGCGCCTTCGTCAACGACGTCGGCGCGCAGACCTGGGAGGAGGGCAATCGGCTGGTGAGGGGTGGGAACTACGGCTGGCCCGTCCACGAGGGGCCCGAGAGCGCCCAACGGTTCCGCCCGCCGATCTTCGCCTACCGGCACGGCGCCACCGGATCGACCGGCTGCTCGATCACGGGCGGCGAGTTCTACCGGCCGGCGCGCCGGAACTTCCCGGTCGGCTATGTCGGCGACTACTTCTTCGGCGACCTGTGCAACGGGTGGGTCCGTCGCTACGACCCTCGTACCGATCGGGTGACCCGGTTCGCCGACGAGCTCGGCTCACCGGTGGACATGGAGGTCGGCCGCAACGGTGCCCTGTACGTGCTGGTCTTCGGCCAGCCCGGTCGGATGGTGCGGATCCGGTTCACGAGGTAACACCTGTGCCGGTGTCTCGACGAGCCGGTTCTGGTGGGCGTTCGCGGCCGCTGAGGTCGCCGGATGGTCCCGGGCCACCCGGTGTCCTCGGTTCAGCAGTCGGTGGTAGGTGTTCTCCCAAGGTGCTTAGCCGCGTCGACCGTTGGATGGGGATGGGATGACAGCGCATCCGCTGGAACCTGGTCGAGACGAGATGCTGGCGATGGGCGGCGCAGTGCTCGACGAGCTGGCCGGCTTCGTCGAGGGTCTGCCTGGCGCACCATCGGTTGACTTCGACGGGCTCGAGGATCTGGTGCGCGAGCTTCTCCGTCCGCCTGCTGAAGAGCCGGGCGACTTCCGCACCCTGCTGGACGGTTTGCAGCAGGCCATGGGCAAGGCCGTCGAGACGGCTGGGCCGAGCTATCTGGCCTACATCCCCGGCGGTGGCCTGTTCACGTCGGCCCTGGCCGAGCTCATCACCCGGGTCTACAACCGCTATACCGGTGTGTCCGCGCTCGGACCGGGCCCGGTAGCCATGGAGCAAGGCGTCATGGACTGGCTTTGCCGGGAGTTCGACCTGCCCCTCGGTGCCCTGGGTGTGGTGTCGACCGGCGGGTCGATGGCCACAGTGTCGGCCCTCGTGGCGGCGCGGGAGCGGATGCTCGGCGAGGACTTCTCCGACGGAACGCTCTACGTCACCGCGCACACTCACCTCTGCGTGGCCAAGGCCGCACGGGTCGTGGGGTTTCCCGCCGCACGCATGCGAGTGGTGCCGACCTCGCCCGACCTCCGCATGGCTCCGGAGGCGGCGGCGCGGATCATCGCCCAGGATCGCGCTGACGGGCTACGCCCCGCGGTGCTCGTCGGAACGGCCGGCACCACCGACAGCGGCGCCGTCGACGACCTCGAACGACTCGCGGAGCTCTGCCAGGCCGAGAACCTCTGGTTCCACGTGGACGGCGCGTACGGGGGGTTCTTCCAGCTGACCACGAGAGGGCGGCAACGCCTGGCGGGCATCGATCGGGCCGACTCGATCGTCCTCGACCCGCACAAGGGCCTCTTCCTGCCGTTCGGAACCGGCGTGCTGCTGGTGCGCGACCGCACCACCCTGCAGGCCGCTTTCGGCACGGATGCGAGCTACCTGCAGGACCTGCACGTCACCGAGACGCTTCCCGACTACAACAGCCTCACGCCCGAGCTGACCCGCGAGGCACGTGGGCCCCGACTATGGCTGCCCCTGCACCTGCACGGTGTCTCCGCGTTCCGTGCCGCACTCGAGGAGAAGCTCGACCTTGCGGCCGGTGCCTACCGGGCCCTGTCTTCTGACCCTCGGATCGAGACTGACGGCCCACCTGACCTGACCGTGGTGACGTTCCGTCTTCGCGGCGGTGACGACGACGACCATCGACGGTGGCTCGAGCGGATCAACGCATCTCGCCGGGTCCACCTGTCCAGCACCCGGATCGGGGGGCGGTACACGTTGCGCCTCTGCGTGCTCTCCCACCGCACACACGCCGACCGCGTCGACGAGGCCGTGGAGCTGATCCGCGCTCGGGCCCCCGGCGAGGCAGCCACCGACAGCAAGGCCTGAGGCGGGGACCGCGGCGACTCGCACCCTTCCGGAGTTCGTGGCCGGTATCGGGACTCTGCTCGCTCGGGTTCAGGCTGCTGTTCATTGAACGATCATCGGGTTCCTTGAGGCGACCCTGCGGTTCGTAGTGTTTCTGGCCCACCCGTCCACGCCGACCTGGAGCGATCAGTGAAGATCGACGCCTTCTGCCACGTTATCCCGTACGACTACGCCAAGCGGTTCTTCGCCATCGACGACAGCCCGGCGCTGAGGAACCTTCAGGAACGGACGCGCAACATCCCCGCATTGACCGACATGGACGTCCGCTTCCGGCAGATGGACGAGTTCGGGGAGTACCGACAGGTCATCAACCTCACCGTCCCGGCCGTGGAGGACCTGGGCGACGCCACGCGCAACGCCACGATGGCGCGCATCGCCAACGAGGGACTCGCCGAGCTGGTCGCGAAGCACCCAGACCGGTTCGCCGGGTTCTGCGCCGCGGCCTCCCTCGACGACCCCGAACGGGCGGTCGAGGAGGTCCGCTACGCCTACGACGAGCTCGGCGCCGTCGGACTGCAGATCTACTGCCACGTCAACGGCCGTCCGATGGACGACCCGCGCTTCGACGGGTTCTGGGACTACGTCGCATCCCGGGACAGGATCATCCAGGTTCACCCGAACCGGAACTCCTCCTGGGCCGACTATCCGACCGAGGAACGCTCGAGGTTCGAGATCTGGTGGACCCTCGGCTGGGAGTACGACCTGTCCGCGTTCATGGCCCGCATGGTCTTCTCCGGTGTCTTCGAGCGTTGGCCGAACCTGAAGATCCTGATGCACCACGCGGGCGCGATGATCCCCCACTTCGCCGGCCGCGTCGGACCCGGCTGGGACCAGCTCGGCTCCCGCACTCCGCCCGAGCAGAAGGACGACGTCACCGGCTACCCGCTGACGAAGCGGCCGATCGAGTACTTCAAACAGTTCTACGTC
The DNA here is from genome assembly GCA_035557095.1 of Nocardioidaceae bacterium. Lineage (GTDB taxonomy): Bacteria > Actinomycetota > Actinomycetes > Propionibacteriales > Nocardioidaceae > JALZDI01. The sequence continues at coordinate 14,743 of DATMEB010000054.1, forward strand.
GACACCGCGATGTTCGGCGCGGGGGAGGCGCTGGGCACCTCGATCCACTTCTTCGGCACCGACCAGGTGCTGTTCGCCTCCGACAGTCCCTACGACCCCGAGAAGGGGCCCGGCTACATCCGGGCGACCATCGCGAACCTCGAGAACGACGTCGACCTGACGCAGGCCGAGCGCGAGGCCGTCTACCGGGGCAACGCCACCAGGTTGTTCGGCCTGGAAGGAGGACAGTCATGAAGCGACGTGCGTGCGTGGCCGCGCTGGCTGCCGCTGTCCTCACCCTGGCCGCCTGTGGAGGGGGCAGCGATGCCGCCGACGAGGGTGGAACACGCGCCATCACGGTGGCAGACACGGAGGGCATCCCGTCCATGTTCCTCACCTATGGCGTACAGGAGGGGTACTTCAAGAAGGCGGGGCTCGACGTCGAGGTCCAAGCCCAGACCGGTGGGTCGGTGTCCGTGCCCTCCCTGGTCAGCGGTGATGTCGAGGTCGTCGGCTCCAACGTCGTCTCGCTACTCGTAGCCGCCCGCGAGGGGCTGCCGCTGTCGGTCATCGCCGCCGGAACCTCGGCAGCCGAGAGCCCGGAGGAGGATTTCTCGGGGATCGTGGTCGCCGGGGGCAGCGACATCGCGAGCCCGGCGGATCTCGCAGGCGCGCGCATCGGTGTCAACAGCCTGGAGAACATCAACGAAGTCGTCATCGCCAATGTCCTGGAGAAGGCAGGGCTGAGCCTGAAGCAGGTCGAGCTCGTCGAGCTGCCGTTCCCCGACATGCAGCCCGCTCTGGAGCGCGGGGATGTCGACGCGACCTTCCTCATCGAGCCGTTCCTGACGATGGCCCTAGCGGACGGCATGACCGCTATCGCCCGGCCCTACACGGCGCTGCAGCCTGGCCTGCAGGCCGGCGCATACGTCGTGACCAAGGAGACGGCAGAGTCGGACCCCGAGCTGGTCACGGCGTTCCAGGAGGGCGTGCAGGCAACCGCGGATGCGATCCGCGAGGACCCCGACGCGTTCCGGAAGGCGATGCCAGAGCTCGGCGACTTCGACCCGAAGGTCGCCGCCGAGCTCTCCCTGCCCGTATGGCAGGGCACGAACGACAAGGAGTCGATCGCGATCCTCAACGAACGCTCGGCCCGGTACGGGCTCATCGAAAGCGAGGTCGACCTGAACGAGCTTCTGTACCAGGGCGGGTCGTGAGAACTTCGCACCGGTGAGGATGCTGGTCAGCCAACGCGCGGTGCGTACGGCCAGCTCAGCGGGTCCGCACACGCACTCCAGGCCGCCAGCCGAGCATTCGGGAGAGGCCCAGGCCGCTGGCCACGACGGTGGGAAGAGCCGTGTGATGCTTGACCGAGCCGGTGCGCACCACAACCGCCAGCGCGGCCACGACCCGGCCCCCGCCGTCGATGATGCGGGTGGCGATCGAGTCGGCTCCCTCGATGAGCTCGCTTCTGACGCTGGCGGTCCCGGTGCGACGACACGCCGCGATCTCGCGGCGCAAGCCGGCGGCGTCGACCAGCGTGCGCGAGGTATAGCGCCGGAGCCTGCTGGTCAAGACGGTGTCGACGAGGTCTTCCCCTGCGTGGGCGAGGAGAACCTTGCCGACACCCGAGCAGTGCAGGGGCAGCCGACCTCCGATCTGGGACGTGAGCTCGACCGCGTGGGGTGCCGACAGACGCTCGATGATGACTGCCTCCTCCCCCTCGAGGACGGCGAGCTGCACGTGCTGATGCAGCGCGGTGTAGAGGTCCTCCATGAAGGGCTGGGCGAGGGTCCGCAGGGACTCGGTGAGCGGTGCCAGGGTGCCGAGCTGCCAAAGGCGCAAACCGATGGTGAGACGACCATCCTCGCGCCGCTCCAACGCACCGGCGCCGACCATCTCCATGGCCAAGCGGCGCACCGTGGCATGGGACATGCCCGTCATCCTCGTCAGCTCGGCCATGCTCAGGTCAGGGTTGTCGGGCCCGAAGGAGAAGAGCAGCTCGAGCAGGCGCGAGCTCACCGTACGTCCCGGCTCGCTGGTCCTCGGCACGGCTGACCCTCCTTGTGTGCGAGCGCCGTCGCAGGCGAGCCATCCTAGGCGTAGATGTTCATTGAATGACCGCCTGGCACCCACTCGCTCGACCAGCCCGGCAGCATGGCGCCAGCAGCGGGCTGACCCGCTCGGGTAAGACCTCGTCGGAAGTGGGGTGTGCACCAATGGCCGGAACAAGGGTGCAGAGACCTCGGATCGCGATCCTCGGTGCCGGCATCGGCGGGCTCGCCACCGCCGCCTTCCTCCATCGAGCCGGCCTGTCGAGCACCGTCTACGAGCAGGCGTCGGAGATGAGGGAGGTTGGCGCCGGGGTCGTCGTGGCACCCAACGCCGCGCGTCTGCTGCGTCGACTGGGGGTGCTCGACGACTTCGCGCAGCGGGCCGTCCAGCTCGAGGTCGGATGGGAGTTCCGTCGGTGGCGCGACGGCACCGTGCTCTCGGCCGAGGACCTGGCCTCCGCGTGCGAGCGCCTCTATGGCGAGCAGACCTACACGGCACATCGCGCCGACCTGCTCGACGTGATCGGGTGGGCCGTACCCACAGGAACCGTCCGGCTCGGCAGACGCTGTGTCGACGTGACGATCGATGACGGCGGCCCTCGGGTGCGGTTCGCAGACGGTGCGACCGCCGAGCCAGACATCCTCATCGGGGCCGACGGCGTCCACTCCGTCGCGCGGAACGCCGTGGCCGACCCCGCGCCCCCTACGTACTCGGGAATCTGCGCCTTCCGGGGACTCGTCCCGGCGGAGCGGGCGCCATCCCTTGCGCGGCGCAACGCGCAGACACTGTGGATCGGCCCTGGGCACCACCTCGTTCACTACCCGGTGTCCGCCGGAAGGTTCGTCAACCTGGTGGCCTTCGCGCCGGCCGGCGACTACTCGGTCGAGTCGTGGACCGCGACGGCGACGGTGCAGGAGTTCCTCGCGGAGTTCGCCGGCTGGGACGACCGGTTGCTCGACCTCATCCGTGCCGCGGGAACGCCCGGACGCTGGGCTCTTCTGGACCGGGCGCCGCTGCAGCGGTGGAGTGCGGGGAACGTCACCCTGCTGGGGGACGCAGCCCACCCGATGTTCCCGTTCTTCGCCCAAGGGGCGGCACAGGCGATCGAGGACGCGGCCGTCCTCGCGCGCTGCATTGCCGACGACTCGGACGAGCCTGCCCGGGCACTTCGGCGCTACGAGTCGCTCCGCATCCCCCGCACCAGCAGGCTGCAGGAGGTGAGCCATGCGCGATCGCTCATCAACCACCTGCCCGACGGGCCCGAGCAGGAAGCCCGTGACAGCTCCTTCGCCGACGCTGACCCGCTGGTCGCCAATGCCTGGATCTACGACTACGACCCCGAGAAGGCCCTGCAGGCTACGGTCGGCGTCCGATGAGGTTCGTCCACGACACCCTGCCGCAACGGGTTCGGTTCGCTTCCGGCGAAGCGGCGACCGAGCTGGCCGAGGAGATCGAGGATCTCGGTACCGGCCGGCTCATGGTCATCGCCGCGGAACCGGAGAGGCCGCTGGCCAACCGCGTGGCCGACGGTCTGCCGGTCGCGGTCTGGCACCACGAGGTCGCCATGCACGTACCCCGCAAGGTCGTACGGGCAGCGTGCCAGGTCGCGCGCTCGCACACGGTGGACGCGTTGGTATCGGTCGGCGGCGGGTCGACGACCGGACTGGCGAAGGCGGTCGCCCTCGAGACCGGCCTGCCGATCGTGGCCCTTCCCACGACGTACGCCGGCTCCGAGGCCACCCAGGTCTGGGGGATGACCGAGGACAGCCGAAAGCAGACCGGAACCGATCCGCGCGTGCTACCGCGGACGGTGATCTACGACGCCGCGTTGACGCTGTCATTGCCGGTAGGCATGAGCATGGCAAGTGGTCTCAACGCGCTCGCGCACTGCATCGACGCGATGTGGGCACCACGCGCGGACCCGATCAACGCAGCCCTGGCGGCCGAAGGCATCCGAACGTTGAGCGCCGGCCTGCCGTTGGTCAAGGCCGACCCGGCCGGGCTCGCTGGGAGGGAACAAGCCCTGTACGGCGCCTACCTCGCCGCGGTGTCGTTCGCCTCCGCCGGCTCCGGCCTGCACCACAAGATCTGCCACGTGCTGGGCGGGATGTTCGACCTGCCGCATGCGCAGACCCACGCGGTCGTCCTTCCGCACGTGCTCGCCGCCAACGGTCCGTACGCACCGAAGGCCGAGCGGCGCATCGCCACCGCCTTCGGCTCGGCCACCGCTGACCAGGGCCTACGCTCCCTGCGGCAGCACCTCGATGCGCCCGTGGCCCTCCGCGACTACGGAATGCCCGAGGACGGCATCGCACCCGCGGCGCAGTCGGTCCTGGCGCAGGCGCCTCCTGCCAACCCCGCTCCTCTCGACATCCACCACCTCACCTCCCTCATCCGGGCTGCCTGGGAAGGAGATCTGCCATGAGCGTCTCGCCGGATCAGCAGGGTCGCGAGGAAGAACTCGTCGAACTCGTCGAGCGCTCCTTCGAGTCCTGCGCGAACCCGCGTTTGAAGGAGCTCATGCTGGCGCTGGTACACCACCTGCACGACCTCATCCGGGAGGTTCGGCTCACGGAAGAGGAGTGGGCCCAGGCGATCGAGTTCCTCACCCGATGTGGTCACATCACCGACGACAAGCGACAGGAGTTCATCCTGCTCTCCGACGTGCTCGGGGCATCGATGCAGACCGTCGCCGTCAACCACGAGGCATACGGCGACGCCACCGAGGCCACCGTCTTCGGCCCGTTCTTCGTCGAGGACTCGCCAGAGGTGCCCATCGGCGGCGACCTCTCCTTCGGCGCTGCCGGCGAGCCCTGCTGGGTCGAGGGCACCATCACGGACACCAACGGAACGCCCGTGCCCCATGCACGCGTCGAGGTGTGGGAAGCAGACGAGAACGGTCTGTACGACGTGCAGTACGGCGACGACCGCACTGCGGCGCGTGCCCACGTGTTCACCGACGACCAGGGCAGCTACTCGTTCTGGGCCGTCACCCCAACGCCTTACCCCATCCCGCACGACGGGCCCGTCGGTCAGATGCTCGAGGCGGTTGGTCGCTCCCCGATGCGTGCCTCACACCTGCACTTCATGGTCTCCCGGCCCGGCTTCCGCACCCTCGTCACGCACATCTTCGTTGATGGCGACGAGCTGCTCAGCACCGACACCGTGTTCGGCGTCAAGCCGTCACTGGTCAAGGACTTCGTGCCCCAGGAGCCCGGTACGCCCACGCCCGACGGCCGAGACGTCCGCGGCACGTGGAGCCGCACCCGGTTCGACATCGTCCTCGCACCCGAAGGGGCGTGATGTCGTCCTTTCCTCGGACGTGCGTCGACCCAGCCATCTGCTGAACGCGCTGTGCGGCGAAGGACTACGCTCACGAGGATGAGCCGGATCTTCACCATGAGCTTCGCATCGGTGTATCCCCACTACGTGACGAAGGTGGAGAAGAAGGGGCGCACGAAGGCCGAGCTGGATCAGGTGATCGAGTGGCTGACCGGCTTCGACGAGTCAGCGTTGAGTGGTCACCTGGCCGCGGGCACGACCTTCGAGGACTTCTTCGCCGACGCACGGCTCAATCCGCAGGCGTCGTTGATCACCGGCGTGGTGTGTGGGGTGCGCGTCGAAGACATCGGCGATCCGTTGATGCAGAAGATTCGCTACCTGGACAAGCTGGTCGACGAGCTTGCCAAGGGCAAGTCGATGGGCAGGGTCTTGAGGGCCTAAAGGCGATGCGGTTCGGGCACCGGCCGGGCCCGCCCGCGGACCACTTCGGTCAAAGCCGTATCACCCGCCCCCGCCTCGTCCTATTCTCGTCAGAGGTGGTGCTGTCGCATTCACCGCCATCGAGAGCGGGTCGGCGCCGTGCCGGCCAGGTCTGGTGGCTGAACCACGGAGGGGGTTCACATGTCGTTTCCCGAGGCGGTCCGCGCCTGTCTGACCCAGTACGTCACGTTCACCGGCCGGGCTCGGCGATCCGAGTACTGGTGGTTCTTCCTGTTCGTGTTCCTGGCGTCCTTGGTCGCGTCGATGATCGACTTCTCGTTCAACATCACGCTGTTCCAGGTCATCGTCGGCCTCGCGCTCATTCTGCCCCACCTTGCGGTCATCGTCCGCCGGCTGCACGACACCGACCGCAGTGGCTGGTGGATCTTGATCGGGCTGATCCCGGTGGTCGGCACCATCGTGCTGCTGGTGTTCATGCTGATCGACAGCGACCCGCAGACCAACCGGTTCGGTGCGTCCCCGAAGACGGTCGGCCCGGCCCCGTCGGCCGGCCCCGTCCAGGCGTAGCTGGGTCAAGGACAACCCAGCGGAGCTCCGTGCACCATGGAGCTCCGCTGGGTGTCTGCTCGCCTTTCACCTCACCGATTGCTCTGAACGCGGGCGCTGACGGCGTTCCGGGCGCCGTCGTTCACGGGTGGCTCGATGCACGAACGGTGAGCTGAACGGGGAAGGTCACCGACGTGGGCTGCTCACCGGCCAGGAGATCGAGCAAGGTCTGCATGGCATGTCTCCCGATCGCCCTCACCGGATGCTGCACGCTCGTCAGGGGTATCGGGAGCCGAGCCGACACGGGCGTGTCGTTGTAGCCGACCACGGCCACGTCCGACCCGACTTTCAGCCCGACATCTCTGATGGCCGCCATGGCCCCCACCGCGATCTGGTCGTTCACCGCGAAGATCGCCGTGGGCCTGGGGTCGACGGAGAGCAGCCGGCGACCGCCGTGCACGCCATCGTCCACGTGTGGTCCGGACTCGACGATGAGGCGCGGATCCACGTCGATCTCGGCCTCTGCGAGGGCGTCCCGGTAGCCGACCGTTCGGTCCGCCGACGTCGCCGCGTACGCGGCACCGGCGATGATCCCGATGCGCCGGTGTCCGTTGGCCAGGAGGTGCCGTGTCGCCATCGCACCGCCACCGCGGTCGTCGCCACGAGCGACCGGGTGGTCGCCGACGGCTCGGTTCGCGAGCACGAACGGCAGACCACGCGAACGCAGCTCGTCGAGGTAGTGCTTGTCGTCTGTGCGTGCTGTCGTGATCACCAGACCGTCCACGCGACGTCCCTCCAGCAGGCTCACTCTGCGGCGCTGCTCGTCGGCGTCGTCACCGGTGCTCGCCACGAGTGCCTGGTAGCCGCTCTGCGTGGCCACCTCCTCGATGGCCTCGAAGATCATCGCGAGCACCGTGTCGGTGAGTCTCGGAAGCAGCACGCCGATGGACCTGGTGCGTTGGGTGCGGAGGCTGGCCGCCCAGGGATCGACGAAGTAGCCGAGCTCGCGGGCCGCGGTTCGGATCGCGTCGGCCGTCCCTGGCGACGCGCCCATCGGGTTCTTGCCGCTCAGGACCCGCGAGACCGTGGACTTGTTGACACCGGCCCGTTCGGCCACCTCGCGCATCGTCGGCCGGTGTCGACCACCGGATGACGAGGGGCTGGAGGGTGTCCGCACCGGGCGGATTCTATCCGTTGACAACGCAATCGATTGCTCTTACTTTGATCCGATCCCAAGCAGGCCAGTGAGCACCGGCCCCGGGCTGAGGTGGTAGGCGATGGTCCCGTTGCGGGTCGACGGCGAGCGCCTGCGCAACGACGTGGAGACCCTGGCCACGTTCGGGAATGACTCCGGTGGCGGGGTCAGCCGAGCGACGTTCTCGACCGCGGACACGCATGCCAGGCAGTGGCTTTGCGAGCGCTGTCGTGAGGCCGGCCTGGTGGTCCGAGAGGACGGCATCGGCAACCTCTTCATCCGCGCCGAACCCGGCGATGGCGCGGCTGCCGAACGCCTGCCCGTGTGGGCAGGCTCGCACATCGACTCGGTGCCCGACGGCGGACGTTTCGACGGAGCAGCAGGTGTCCTCGCCGCGGTCGAGGTGCTGCGTTGCCTGCGTGAGCAGCGAGTGCCGCTCGCCCGTCCGGTCGAGGCCGTCGTGTGGAGCGACGAGGAGGGCTGCTACCAGGGGCTGCTGGGTTCGGGGACGCTGGTCGACGGACTTGCCGAGGACGACCTCGACGCGATCGTGGGACGCGAAGGCCGGACACTGCGACAGGCGCTGGCAGAGAGCGGGCGTGATCCGAGAACTGCGGTGCGGGCGCCGCAGAAACCACCGGTCGCGCACGCGTACCTCGAGCTGCACATCGAGCAGGGACCGCACCTGGAGGACGCCGGCCTCGATGTCGGCGTCGTCACCGGAATCGTCGGCTTGGTACACGGTCAGGCGACCTTCACCGGCCGCGCCGACCACGCGGGCGGCACTCCGATGGATCGTCGCCGAGACGCGTTGCGCGCTGCCGCCGCCTTCGTCCTCGGGCTTCCCGCGCTGCCCTCGCAGGTAGGTCGACCCGACGCTGTGGTGACCTGCGGAGACCTCCGCGTCGCGCCCGGCGCCGACAACGTCGTTCCCGGTCAAGCCGTCTGCCGCCTCGACTTCCGCGATCCCGAGAGCCAGGGCCTGTCCGACCTGCGGGACGGCGTCGTCGCCCTGGCGCATCGATGCGCGAAAGAGCACGACACGTCTGTGGCGCTGGACTGGGCACACGTGGCCGACCCCGTGTTCCTGGACGCGGACCTGCAGGAGCTCATCGAGGCCAGCTGTGCACAGCTGGGATACGGGTCGATGTCATTGCCGTCGCGAGCAGGTCATGACGCGCAGAAGATCGCCAGGGTGGCACCCACGGCAATGGTGTTCGTGCCGTCGAAGGGTGGCAGGAGCCATTGTCCCGAGGAGTACACCGACCCCGAGCAGCTGGCCCGCGGCGCCGACGTCCTTGCCACCGCCGTAGCCGAGCTCGCCGGGTCACCCAAACCGCGGGACGCCGGCTGACCAACAGGAGGAGAGGAATGGACCTGCTCGACGACGCGAGGGCAATGGCCGATGACCTCAAGGTGCTGCGGCACGCACTGCACCAGGAACCGGAGGCCGGGCTCGACCTGCCGCGCACCCAGGACAAGGTGCTGGAGGCCATCAGCGGGCTGCCGCTGGAGGTGTCCACCGGGCAGGCGCTGTCGTCGGTGACCGCGGTGCTGAGAGGTGCCCGGCCCGGCCCCACGGTGCTGCTGCGCGGGGACATGGACGCGCTTCCCGTTCAGGAGGAGGTCGACCCGCCCTTCCGCTCCAAGACCGCGGACAGGATGCACGCCTGCGGACACGACCTGCACACGACGATGCTGGCTGGTGCCGCCGGTCTGCTCTCTGCGCACCGCGACCATCTCGCCGGCGACGTCGTCTTCATGTTCCAGCCGGGCGAGGAGGGCCACGACGGTGCCGGGCACATGCTGCGCGAGGGCGTGCTCGACGCCGCGGGGTCACCGCCGGTTGCGGCCTACGCGCTGCACGTGATGTCGTCACGATGGCCGCAGGGCACGTTCGTCACGCGTCCCGGGCCGATGCTCGCCGCGTCCGACGCGGTCGTCGTGACCGTGCGAGGCAGGGGCGGACACGGGTCGGCGCCGCATCGGGCCAACGACCCGGTGCCCGCCGCCTGCGAGATGGTGACGGCGCTGCAGACGTTCGTCACCCGCAGTATCGATGCGTTCGACCCGGCCGTGGTGACAGTCGGACAGTTCCACGCGGGCAGCCGCCGCAACGTGATCCCGGCCGAGGCCCGGTTCGAGGCCACGGTCCGGTCGTTCCGGCCCGAGGTGCACGAGGCGCTGGCCCGCGGAGTGCCTCGGGTCTGCGAGGGCATCGCCGCCGCCCACGGGGTGGAGGTCGACGTCGAGTACCGCGCGGAGTATCCCGTGACCGTCAACTCCGCCGACGAGGCGTCGTACGCCGCCGAGACGGCGAGCGAGCTTTTCGGCGCCGACCGGTTCGAGCTCGCGGAGAACCCGATCACGGGGTCCGAGGACTTCTCGCGGGTCCTCGGCCACGTCCCCGGAGCGATGGTCCTCATGGGTGCGGTCCTCGAGGGTAGGGACCACGAGGACGCTCCTGACAACCACTCGCCCCTCGCCGCGTTCGACGACGCAGTCCTCGCCGACGGCGCGGCTCTCTACGCAACGCTGGCCGCCGACCGACTCGTCGGCAACGCCGGCAGGTGAGGCTCCGACAACGCACTCACGAGAGAAGGTAAGTGCCATGACTTCCGTCCCGAGGTCCTCCCGGCGTTCGCGCAGGTCCATGACCCGGAGTCGTCAGCTGGGGCTGGCAGGTGCCGCACTGGCCCTGTCGGTCACGGTGGCGTCCTGCACCACCGGGGGGTCTGGTGATGTGGGCGGTACATCGTCGGACCAGACGTTCGACATCGCGATCGGCATCGACCTCGACACACTGGACCCGCCGCAGATGACCACGACCACGGTGGCCAATGTCGTCGACTACAGCGTCGAGACGCTCACGAAGCTGGACAAGAGCGGCCGCACGGTGCCCGGCCTCGCCACGTCCTGGAACCTGTCCGAGGACGGCAGGTCGATGACCCTGCAGCTGCGTGACGGCGTGACCTTCCAGGACGGTACGCCGTTCGACGCCGAGGCCGTGAAGTTCAACATCGACCGTCTCCTCGACCCGAAGGTGGAGTCACCACAGCGCGCGCCGTACGAGTCGATCGACAGCGTCGACATGGTCGACGACTCGACGGTGCGGTTCAACCTCAGCCGCCCAGACCCGGCGCTGCCGTCGGCCCTCTCGGCCAGCACCTCGGGCCTGATCTCGCCGGAGTCCGTGGACAAGCAGGGCAACAGCTACACGAACATCGTGCACCCCGTGGGCACCGGCCCGTACTCGTTCGTCAGCTACCAGCAGGGCGACCAGGTCCAGTTCAAGCGCTACGACCAGTACTGGGGTCCGAAGCCGCACTACCAGAACGTGACGTTCCGGATCGTCCCGGAGGCGGCGACGCGCGAGAGTCTGGTGCTCGCCGGTCAGGCGGACATGGCGGTCCTGCCGCCGGTCGCCGACCTGGAGCAGCTGCAGCAGAGCGACGAGACCGACGTGCTGTTGGCGCCGAGCGACCGCACGATCTTCATCGCCTTCCAGACCACCGGCGACAAGCTCGACGACCCGAGGGTGCGGCAGGCACTGAACTACGCGGTCAACAAGCAGGCCATCATCGACAACATCCTGTTCGGTGCGGCCGAGCAGATGACGGCTCCGGTCGCACCGTCGGTGGACGGCTACTGCCAGGTGGGCGAGTACGAGTACGACCCGCAGAAGGCCAGGCAGATGCTGGCCGAGGCAGGGGCGCAGAACCTCTCGGTCAGCCTCGGGACTCCCACCGGGCGTTACCTCCAGGACAAGGAGGCCACCGACGCGATCTCGGGCAACCTGCGTGAGGTAGGCGTCGACGCGCAGGTTCGCACGATGGACTGGGCGTCCTACCTCGCTGCTGTCAACGTCCCGGAGAGCCAGCAGAAGTTCGACATGCACGTGCTCGGGTGGGCGCCGGCGTTCCTCGACTCGTCGCAGCAGATGCTGCAGTTCCGTACGGACCAGAACCCGCCCAACGGGCTGGCCTCGTCGCTGTACAGCAACGAGCAGGTTGATCAGCTCTCGTCCAGCGCGAGCACCGAGCTGAACACTCAGCAGCGTCAGGCCGACTACTGCGAGGCATGGAAGACCATCTGGAACGACGCACCGTGGCTCTTCCTGTGGGTGCAGAAGTACCCGATCGTCTACTCCAGTGACGTCACCGGCGTCTCGTCCCTGCCCAACGAGAAGTTCGACGCGGTCTATGCCGAGCCGAAGGCCTAGGACGTGTTGGTAACGGTCGGCCGTGGCGAGCGTCGCATTGACGGGATGCCTCGCAAGGCGCAGCCGCGCAGGCATACCGGGGTTGTACGTCGAGCGGCTGCAACGCAGCGAGGCGCCCGTGGGGCGGCGCGCAGCAGGCCATGCCGTTTACCAACACGTCCTAGGGCCAGCGGAATGCGGCGCGCGAACTCGTTCGGGGTGAGGCAGTGCGCGGCCTAGCCCTGTACATGGGCCGGCGGCTGGCGGCCTCGGCGGTGACGCTCCTCGGTGTGGCGTTCATCGTCGTCGCCCTGGGTCGGCTGCTTCCCGGAGATCCGGCGCGCGTCATCGCCGGTCTCCAGGCGAGCGAGCGAGAGGTCGACCGGATCCGCGACCAGCTGGGGCTGGACCAGTCCCTGTTCACCCAGTTCGGTGTGTTCCTCGGTCAGCTCGTGCAGGGGGACATGGGTGTCTCGGCTCGCACCGGTGCCCCCGTCGTGTCCGAGATCCTGGCCCGGCTGCCGTTCACGGTCGAGCTCGCGGTGCTGGGCACGACGCTGGGCGCCGTACTCGGCATCCTGCTGGGCGTGACCGCGGCGACCCACCGGGGGCGGTGGCCAGACCACGTGCTGTCCTCCCTCGCGGTGATGGGTGTGTCGACACCGGTCTACTGGCTCGGTCTGCTGCTCATCATCGTGTTCTCGGTGAACCTGCAGTGGCTGCCGGCGGCCGGCGCCGAGAACCTGTCCAGCCTGATCCTGCCGACGTTCACGCTCGGGGTGTTCTCGGTGGCGCTCGTATCACGTATGACGAGGGCGAACATGTTGGAGGTCCTCGGTCAGGACTATGTCCGCGCGGCCGAGGCGAAGGGTGTCGGCGACCGGGTCGTCGTCTACAAGCACGCCCTGCGCAACGCGTTCATCCCCGTCCTCACGGTGATCGGGCTGCAGTTCGGCAACCTGCTCGGTGGGGCCGTGCTCACCGAGTCCGTCTTCGGGTGGCCGGGGATCGGGCGTCTGCTTGTGGACTCGATCTTCAGCCGTGACCTGCCCATGGTGCAGGGCATCGTCTTCACCTACGCGGTCATGTTCATCGTCGTCAACATCATCACCGACCTGCTCTACACGGTCGTCGACCCACGGGTGCGTCTGTATGACTGAAACGCGAACACGAGCGGTACACACCTACGACGAGCCCGCCGAGCTGTCCGCCAGGAAGCCATGGCTGCTGGCGCTGCGCGCGCTGCTGCGTAACAAGGCTGCCGTGTTCGGGCTGTTCATCATCGTCGCGCTCGCCACGCTGGCGATCCTCGCGCCGGTGATCTCGCAGTACGACCCCAACCAGCAGAACCTCACCGCAGCCCTGCAGGGCCCGTCGGCGGAGCACCTGCTGGGCACCGACAACCTCGGTCGCGACATCCTCAGCCGGCTCCTGTACGGCGGCCGGATCTCGCTCATGGTCGGTGTGCTGGCAGTCAGCCTGGCCGTCGTGATCGGCGTACCGCTCGGACTACTGTCGGGGTTCCTCGGTGGCTGGCCCGACATGCTGATCCAGCGCGTCGCCGACATCATGCTGTCGTTCACGACCTTCCTGCTCGCGCTCGCGCTGGTGGCCGTGCTCGGCGTCGGGCTCGAGAACGTGATCATCGCCGCCGGCGTCGGAGTCATCCCGCAGTTCATCCGCCTGTCCCGTGGCCTGGCACTGTCGCTGCGGGAGCAGACGTATGTCGAGGCCGCGTCCGCCTTCGGGGTGAGCAACTTCGCGATCCTGCGCCGGCACATCCTGCGCAACGCACTCACGCCCATCATCGTCTACGCGACCCTGAACGTCGGCGTCACGATCCTCGTCGCTGCCGGACTGGGGTTCCTGGGCCTCGGGGTGCAACCGCCCACCGCCGAGTGGGGCACGATGCTCGGCGAGGGGCGCGCGTACATCTTCAACTCCTCCTACATGGCGACCTTCCCTGGCCTGGCGATCTTCTTCGCCGTGCTCGGGTTCAACCTCCTGGGCGACGGGCTCAGGGACGCACTCGATCCCAACCTGCGGACCTGAGGCGAGGACCGCATGAGTGACCAGTCGTCGACCCCGCTGCTGTCCATCCGTGACCTGACGGTGGAGTTCAAGACGCCCGAGGGCGTCGTCCATGCCGTAGACCGTGTCGGCTACGACGTATACCCGGGCGAGACCCTCGGCATCGTGGGGGAGTCCGGCTCGGGCAAGAGCGTCTCGGTGATGTCCCTGCTGCGGCTGATCCGGGAGCCACCCGGCCGCGTCGTCTCCGGTGAGGCCGTGTTCGAAGGGCTGGACCTGCTGGCCACCCCGAAGAAGAGGCTGCGCGACATCCGCGGCAACAGGATCTCGATGGTCTTCCAGGATCCGATGACATCGCTGAACCCGGTGTTCAGGGTCGGCCGGCAGATCGCCGAGGCGGTCACCGCGCACCACCCCGACATGTTGGGCCAGCAGGCCAAGTCGCGAGCAGTCGACCTGCTGCGCCTGGTGGGAGTGCCTGAGCCGGAGCGTCGGTACGACCAGTATCCGCACCAGTTCTCCGGAGGCATGCGGCAGCGGGCCATGATCGCGACCGCGATCGCCAACGAGCCGTCGCTGCTGATCGCCGACGAGCCGACCACGGCCCTCGACGTCACCGTGCAGGCCCAGATCCTCGACCTGTTGCAGACGGCCCAGCGCGAGACACACGCCGCGGTACTGCTCATCACCCACGACCTCGGGCTCATCGCCGAGATGGCGGACCGGGTGGTGGTCATGTACGCCGGGCACATCGTCGAGTCCGGCAGCGTCGAGGACATCTTCAACGCCCCCCGCCACCCGTACACCCTGGGCCTGATGAACAGCCTGCCGCAGGCCGAGGGGCACGACGAATGGCTGCGTCCGATACCGGGCAGCCCACCCAACCTCGTGCACGTGCCGCCCGGCTGCCCGTTCCACCCACGCTGTCTGCTCTCCCAGGACCGCGAGCCGTGCCACACCGAGCTCCCCGCGTTGGAGCCCGCCGGAACAGGAGCCGACCACCTCGCGGCCTGTCACTACAAGGACGAGCTGGAGAGCGAGTCGGCCCGGATATTGGCAACCGCGGAGAGGCTCTGATGGCGACGAGTGCGCGTGAACGTGCCGGCATGGACGACGGCCGGGCCGCACGCGGAGAGACGATCCTGCGGGTCGACGAGCTCACCAAGCACTTCCCGATCCACCGCGGGCTGTTGCGCCGCGAGGTCGGCTCGGTGCGAGCGGTCGACGGTGTCAGCTTCGACCTCGAAGCCGGCGAGACGATCGGCATCGTCGGTGAGTCCGGGTGCGGCAAGACCACCCTGGGACGGACCCTGCTCCGGCTCATCGAGCCGACGAGTGGGCGGGTCGAGTTCCGCGGCACCGACATCACCGCTCTCGACCGCGGGCAGCTGCGCGAGCTCCGGCGCCACATGCAGATCGTGTTCCAGGACCCGTTCGCCTCGCTGGATCCGCGGATGCCGGTGCGCGAGCTGATCGCCGAGCCGTTGCGAGCTCAGGGGGCTCTGCGTCGGGACGGTGGGCGCGCGCGGGTGCGCGAGCTGTTGGAGATCGTCGGGCTGAACCCCCAGCACGACTCGCGCTTCCCGCACGAGTTCTCCGGCGGGCAGCGGCAGCGCATCGGGATCGCCCGCGCCCTCGCGCTGAACCCGCAGCTGCTCGTGCTGGACGAGCCGGTCTCCGCTCTCGACGTCTCGATCCAGGCGCAGGTGGTCAACCTGCTCAAGCGCATCCAGCAGGAGTTCGGGCTCGCCTACATCTTCATCGGCCACGACCTGACCGTCGTACGGCACGTCTGCGACCGGGTCGCGGTGATGTACCTCGGTCGCTTCGTCGAGACCGGGACCAAGAACGACGTCTATGGCACGCCGAGCCACCCGTACACCCAGGCCCTCCTGTCGGCCTCGCCGATCTCGAACCCTCGGTTCCGAGGGCAGAAGGAGCACATCGTGTTGGAGGGCGACGTACCCAACCCGGCGGCACCGCCGTCCGGATGCCGCTTCCGCACGCGCTGCTGGAAGGCCCAGGACGTCTGCGCCGAGGAGGAACCGGAGCTGACCGACCGGGGTCAGGGCCATCCCAGTGCATGCCATTTCGCCGAGGCCGACACCCGGTACCGACTCGCGTCCACGCCGCGTGCCTGACCCGCGCGCTGGCGCGTTTCCTACCCGTAGAACCGCCGTCCGAACGGAGAAGTGAAGGTCATGGAGCGGATCGAGGCCGACCTGCTGCTACCCGGCGACGGGGCTCCCGTACCGGACGGGGTCGTGGTCCTGGACGAGCAGACGATCACGTACGCCGGTCCGGCAACACAGGCGCCGGACACCGCGGGCGCCACCACGGTCCGGGCTCCGGTGGTGATGCCGGGCATGTGGGACTGCCACACGCACTTCCTGGGCAGTCCGGTCGTCGACCTCAACGCCCTTCCCCTGCAGCCGGTAGCGCTGCGAGCCGCCAGGATCACCGCGGACGCACGAGCTGCGCTCGAGGCCGGCGTCACGTCGGTACGCGAGGTCGGGGGGCTCGGGATCCATCTGGCGCGTGCGGTGGACGAGGGCACCGTGCCGGGTCCACGCATCTTCGCCGCCGGCGCCGTCCTGTCCTCGACCGGAGGTCATGCCGACCTGCACGCGTTCCCGGTCGACTGGGTCGAGGACTTCGGCCGTCGCAGTGGTGACCTGAGAACGTGCGACGGCCCGGCGGAGTGCGCGCGAGCAGCTCGCGAGCAGCTGCGCATGAACGCCAAGGTCATCAAGGTGTGCGCGTCCGGCGGGGTCCTGACGGAGGTGGACGACCCGCATCACCAGCTGTTCACGGCACCGGAGCTGCACGCGATCGTCGAGACCGCCGCCCTGTCGCAGCGAGCCGTGGCAGCGCACTGCCACGGCAAGGCGGGGATCATGGCTGCCCTGGCGGCAGGAGCACTCACGATCGAGCACGGCACGTACCTGGACGACGAGTGCTGCACGGCCATGAAGGAGATGGGGGCCATCCTGGTTCCCACCCGGCTCATCGTGGAGTCTTTGCGTCATCAGGACGACATCCCGGAGTACGCCCGCGCGAAGATCAGGTACGTCGCAGAGCAGCATCGGGAGTCGGTGGCGCAGGCTCATGAGTACGGGATCACGATCGCCATGGGTACTGATATCGCCCTACCGGCCTCGACCGGTCACGCGTGCTCCTGGGGACGTCACGGGCAGGAGCTCGTGCACCTCGTGCAGGCCGGCATGACGCCTCTGGAAGCCATCCGTTGCACGACCGCCCACGGCCCGCTCACCCTCGGGCCCCAGGCACCGAGGAGCGGGAAGCTGGAGGTCGGCCACGACGCCGACGTCGTCACGCTCGACGCGGACCCGCTCGCGGACATCGGCGTCCTTGCCGACCCGAGCCACGTGACCGGCGTCTGGTCACGAGGCCGCCG
>DATMEB010000055.1:0-5781 GCA_035557095.1 Nocardioidaceae bacterium
CGCCTGCACGGCACAGCATCTAGGTGCCGACACCGTGGTCGCCAAGACGGCCGACGCCAAGGACCTTCTCGACTACCTCGTCGTCCTCTGCGACAACCGCCGCCAGACAAGCTCAGGAGTTCCGCAACCCCACGAGGGTCAAGCCCGCAACGACGCTGATCGGGCGTGAGAGCAGTTGGGCAAGCCTTGACGGTCCACCCGCGTCATGGAGCCGGGGCTGGGACCTCATTGCAGGTGAGCCCGGACGAACGGCCCATCGCCGGCGGTCCGGAGGACGGAGAGAAGCCGCAGATGCGAGGAGGTGCGGTGCACGTGCCGACGGAGGTGCTGATCGATAAGGCGGCTGCGGCGATCTGGGAGAGGTCCTGCCCAGACGAGCCGCACTTCGTCGATGAGCCTGACGCTGAGCGCCGTGCCTGCCGTGCTGGTGCTGTCGTAGCGCTTGGGGTTGTGTGGCCCTACTTCGTTCAGGCCGTCGAGCACGCTCAGCCTCCTACCGCGCTCGACAAACTGGTCGGCGGTGTCCGGCGGTCGCTCGGTGAGCCGCTCGGCGACCATGTGCGCCCTTGGCTAGGTGACCCGAGGCCGTTGTGACCTGGCCTCCCTCGAGCCCCGTGTGCGCGCTTAGACCGACTTGGAGACGACCGGAGTCGTCTCAGCACGCACCGACAACCCCACCGGGAGGCCGCTGCACCTGATCAGCCATTCCGGCGTCCCGTCCCCACAGCCAACGCCGGCCTCGACGTCCATCGCAGGAGGCCCGCTTGAGGCGTCCTCGCTGGTCAGCTGACGTTCTTGCTGGTGGTGGCAGGTCAAGGATTCGAACCTTCGAAGGCAATGCCGGCGGTCTTACAGAGCGATGTACGCAAGTCCGCGACTGGGGACTCGGCGCCGTTGCGTGGATTGAAGACACAGATTCGACACACGTCGCCCCGGCGCGAGGACGGATTCCCGGCGGGCAAACGGGGCCACCGGGCACGCGAGCCGAACGAGCGTGGCCGGCCAATGCTCACGCCGGTCTTCCACCACCACGCCAGGATGGCGCCGCCGACCACCAGCCCGACATCGAGCAGGATTCTCTGGACCGCGGTCACGCCGCTGAGGTTAAACCGATGGGTGTCGCTGGCGGTGCGAGCTGGGCGTCAGCGGGCAGCCTCGGGTGCAGAACGGCGTGTCGTCGGCCCACTGGCGTCGCCCGCGGCGGTCGGTGCCGACGACCACCTGGCGGAACAAGAGCGCACCAGAGCATTTGGGGCATCGCCAGCTACCGCGCACCAGTCGGGCTTGTTGCATGGCGCAATCATGTGCATGCCCAGCGACCACACGCAGGCTTTTGTCCCATTTTACGTCGTTGAAGCCCCCGCCCCTGTGGGAACGGGCGGGGGCTTCTGGTGGCCCCTGCATGACCACTGGGGTGACGCCGTCCACCCTGAGGTGGCGCATCCCCATCAGCGTATGCAGGCACCTTGTCCCCTCGCAGCAGATTGATCCGGTTTAACACCCTTTCGCCAGAACGGTCGCGGGTCCAACGTCGCGTATCGCCCACCGCCTCGCGGGCGGCGCCCTGCCACTAGACGCCCAGCCACCGCAGGGGTGGTAATCCCTGTGGGCGTCGAGTCTCTCCCGTGTGGGTACCCCGCTGCCCCCGGAGCGCGCCTGCGCCCCCTTTCCTCCCGGTCCTTCCCGACGTAGCGTCGGTTTGGTCAGTCGCCACGACCCCGCGGCATGGCTACTGCGCGAACTAGATGCCTCGCGCTTGCTTTGTGTGCGGCTGCCCGTCTGGGTGGTGCGCTGCCTTCCATTGAGGAGGATGCTTGTGGCATCCGCAGCTGTTAACGGCTATACGCGACTTCCGCGTGCTGATCAGCATGCGTGGTTCGGCGTCGACGACGTGGGTGGCTGCGTCGTGGTGAGCGCCGTCGGTGAAGTCGATCTGGCCACCTCCCCCCGGTTCAGCGATGCGGTGAAGGTCGCGGTGGAGTGCGCCCCGCGGACCATTGTCGACCTATCCGGAGTCAGCTTCGTTGACGCCACTGGCCTGCAGGTCCTTGTGCAGGCGCGGAGCCGTGTGCACGATCGGCGGGGCCTGATCGCTTTGGTTGCTCCGGCAGGTATGCCACGCCGGGTACTGGAGGTCAGCCAGCTCGATGAGGCGTTCGCAACCTTCGACTTGCTGGACGAGGCTGTCGCGGCGCTGTGCCAGGCCGACACGAACGGACCATGAATGTGCTGGTGTCGGGTCTTTTGCTAGCACAATCATTGCGGCAGAATTTTAGGGCAGCGTCATCCGCTGTCGACGCGCACACATCGCGTAGTGGGTGACTGGACGGAGGTCCAGGCTGATGGACGCGCCGGATGTGGCGAGACTGGCTGCGCTGGTCGATAAGCATTCGACTCTGGACCTGCTGTCGCGCGCCCAGGAGATGTGCGCCCTGTGCCAGCAGGCGACCGGGGTCACCGGTGTCGCGCTGAGTATCGCCGGCGAAGGTGGCACGGAGTATGGCAGCAGCACGGTGTGTGGCACCGACGCGCTGAGCATGCGCTTGGAGGAGCTCCAGCTGGGGCTTGCGGAGGGCCCGATCGCGGATGCGCTGTACACCACGTTCCCAGTCGTGGCCGCGGACCTGGCTGACATCTCGCATCCTCGGTGGCTGTGGTTCGCTCCGGCTGCTGTCGAAGCCGGCGCGGGTGCGCTGTTCGTGTTCCCGGTGTGTCTGGGCCAGCGGTGTCTGGGTGCGCTGTCGCTGTACCGCAGCACCAGTGGTGACCTGACGGTGGAGCAGTTCGACGACCTCGTGGCGTTGGCCGATGCTGCGGCGGTGATCCTGTTGACGGGGTACGCGAACGTCGATAAGGAGCCCGGCGCGTGGGCCCTTGGTGTGGGAACGGGCTTTCTGCCGGAGGTTCCTCAGGCGGTGGGCGCGATCGCGTCGGAGCTGGGCGTCGACGCCGAGCATGCGCTGGCGCGGTTGCGTGGGCATGCGTTCGCCGAGGCCCAGTCGATCAGCCAGGTCGCACACGAGGTCGTGGCGAAGCGCCTTCGTCTTGAGCCTGACGCCGCATAGGGTTGCCAGGAATTTCCACCAGGTCCCTCCTGCTCGGTAAGTGCCGCTGACACCACAGGCCGGCGCGGCCCGTCGGCCTAGCAGCCACCTCTCCAAATCCATCTCGATGTCAGAGTTCGTATCCGGGCAGATGTGGTTACGTGAGGAGCCCACGGCGTTGGGTCTGTTAGCCGATGGGGAATCGGGTGCGGCGCGTGCAACGGTCGCCTGGATGTCCGGACAGCCAGGTGGGCAAGGCCCGCACCGTTCAATCAGGCAGCGGTGTATGGCCGTTCTTTGGGTGAGCCCAGGGCGCCACATGCTCGTGGCATCTGCACCGGCCCCACGCCACCCGAGCTGCCGGGGGCCGGCGTGTTCGGGTAACTGGGTCTGTTCCGCCAGGACGGCCTTAGATGGTGAGCAGGCGGTCGAAGAACGTGCGGTAGCGCTGCAACGCGGTGCGCATGTCCTCGGTGGAGGGTTCGCCGTCGGACCATTGCCGTTCCAGGTCGTGGTGCTGCTCCTCGAAGGTTCTCGACAGTCGCGCCAGCACGTCACCGACCAGTCGGTCGGCATCGGTCACCGCGGTGCGGGGGTCGTCGACGAAGCCCTGCTGGACCGCCTCCCACCGGGACCGAAAGTCCATGGCGGCGTCCTCGGGCACCAACGGACCGCCGGCGGTGGCCGCATCCGGCGCCGAGGCCGCCGGCGTCTCAGGCTCCTGCGGCGTCGAGGCGGCGGGGTCGAGCCCAGGATCGGCCGCTGGCGTGATGTTCTCGTCGCCCGTTCGTACGCTCGTGCGGTCTTCTTGCATGCTCATCGTTCCTCCTGCAGGTGCTGCTGATCCCGTGAACGTGCCTGGTCGGGTTGGCCGGACTGGCCGGGGTGGTCGGCGTCGTCGAGCAGGGCATCGACCAGTGCCCGGTACGAGGTCACGGCTTGGCGCAGCTGCTCGGTGTCGGCCTCGCCGCGACTCTGGGCGACAGCGACTGTGTGCGCGGTCCGGTAGTGCTGCACCACATGTGGATGGTCGACGGACAGGTCGTCGGCCCGCTGGTCGAAGTCGTCTACGGGATAGCCCCGCTCACGCATGACACGCACCACCAGTGCATCGGCTTCTTCGACGGCGCTGGCGGGTTGGTCGACGAACCGCATCTGCACCTGGTCCCATTCCTGACCGTAGGCGGCTGCGGACTCGGCGGACAGCGGGACCACGTCGAAGCGCGAGCGCCGCTTTTCTCGCTCGGCGAGCTTCTTCTCGGCCGAACCTGTGCCGCCGGACTGCTCGACGGTGCGGTCGTACTCGGGGCCGAACTGTTCTTGCAGCCGGCCCGAGCGTTGGCGGCGCCACATGATGAAGCCGCCGGCTGCGGCGGCTAGGACTATCACAATCACGAGCACGATAATGAGGACGTCCATGACGTCTCCCCCCTTTTTTGAAATCGCATCGACGAACGCCGGTGCCTTTAGCCAACAGTCGTCAACGACTTTCGCTACGGAAGTTACTCTCGCCGGGGGATTTGTCTACCCGACGGCGACCGTTCTTCAGAAACCCGTGGCAGCCGCAAACGACCGTTGTCTTCGAGCGCCGGGTCCGAGGCCGAGCAGGTTCTTCTCATGGGCCGCTTGCGATGGCAATGGTTGATGATCCTCAGTGACTCGGAAGTGACGTCAAGCAGAGAGCGTCACCCGGCCTACACCGTTGGAGTGATCCGATGGGAGCGGCTCCCGGTCAGCACGCTCGTCCCGGAAACACTGTGCGGGCCCGATCTGGATGTGAGCGTGCGCAAGCAACCGCCCGGTACCTACGCGACCAGGCAGCACCGCACACCCACCCCGGACAACGTGACCGGCTGCGCGAACACCCCAGAAGGCGGTCGCCACGGGTGAGCCCGAACTGACACAGCGCCTGGGCAGGCAGCCCACGGCTCCCGACCTGGCCCAGCACCTCAACCTCAAACTCGAGGACGTGCGGAGGCACTCTCCCACGATGGGTACTTTGCTGCGGCCTGCCCTGGATGCCCCGTCAGCACCGCCGCGCAGTTTGCCCTGGCGGTGGCAGAGCGTGTCGGCCAGGTCGACGCGCGAGACGTCGGGGTGGAGGACCATCAACAGCTAGCGCAGGTGCTTGCGTCGCTCAACGCGGCTGAAAAGGCGTTGCTCGAACTGCGCTTCGGCAACGAATGGGAACCAAAGCCAGATTGCGGCGCACGTAGGGGTCAGCCAGATCCAGATCTCGCGCCGCCTTCAAACCCTCTTCGCCCGACTGCGCAGCACACCGGGGGCCGCCGGACTCACGTGAGCGGCCCAACTGCCCAGCACAGGGGCGTGCCGACACGCCAACAAGGCGCGTCGGTGAGGCGCCGAGCTTTGACACGTATCGGGACACACAGAGCCGTTGACAGCTGGACAGCGTCAGCTGGACAGCGTCGGACGTTGCTGGCCTCGCCGGAGGCGCCCGCTGGGGGCGTCCTCGCTGGTCAGAGGGCGTTTGTGCTGGTGGTGGCAGGTGAAGGATTCGAACCTTCGAAGGCAATGCCGGCGGTTTTACAGACCGCTCCCTTTGGCCGCTCGGGCAACCTGCCGGGGCGTGCGCGAGTTTGGTACCCGACGCAGCGAGTGGACACAATAGCGCAGCACCCGGTGCCGGACGAAAGCGCACCGACCCGTACCCGCGAGGAGAGACAGCATGGCCGGTGACTCGTCGTTCGACATCGTGAGCAAGATCGACCGCCAG
>DATMEB010000056.1:0-8344 GCA_035557095.1 Nocardioidaceae bacterium
ACCCGAACACGGCCGCGGTCGGCATCTACCTAGCCCTCGCTGCGGCGATCTCGCTGGTTGCGACACTGTGCGCCAAGGAGACCCGTGGGTCCACCTTGCGGCACGACCGCCGAGTCGAGAGCCTGGCGGGCGTGACGGTGACCGGAGACAAGGTCAAGGAGGTCTGATCCGATGCGCGTGCGCGCTGCACTGCTCCGCGAGATGGAGCTGCCCACCCCCTATGCCGAGAGCCGGCCGATGTCGGTCGAGGAGCTCGAGCTGGATCCGCCAGGCGTCGGGGAGGTGCTGGTGCGCAACATCGCGGCGGGCCTGTGCCACTCCGACCTGTCCACGGTCGACGGGGCCCGGCCCCGCCCGATGCCGATGGTCCTCGGACACGAGGCGGCCGGGATCGTCGAGGACGTCGGTGCCGGCGTCGACGACTTCGCGCCGGGCGACCACGTCGTCTACTCCTACGTGCCGATGTGCGGGCAGTGCACGAACTGCCAGTCGGGACGGGTGGTGCTCTGCGAGCGCGGCTTCGCGGCCAACGCCGCCGGTTCGCTGCTCGGCGACGCCCGCCGGCTCAGCGCCGACGGCTCGCCGATCCACCACCACCTCGGTGTGTCCGGGTTCGCCGACCGCAGCGTCGCGTCCACGTCGTCGCTGGTGAAGATCGGCCAGGACGTGCCTCTGGAACGGGCTGCGCTGTTCGGCTGCGCCCTCGCCACCGGCGTCGGTTCGATCATCAACACCGCACGCGTGCGGCCGGGCGAGTCGGTCGCGGTGTTCGGGCTCGGTGGGGTCGGGCTGTCCGCGGTGATGGGTGCGGTGCTCGCCGGTGCCCACCCGGTGATCGCGGTCGACCGCATCCCGGAGAAGCTGGACCTCGCCGCCAAGATGGGCGCCACGCACCAGGTGACCGCCGGCGACGACGCCGAGGCGGAGATCCGCGACCTCACCGGTGGCGGTGTCGACTGGGCGGTCGAGTGCGTCGGCAGCGCCGCCGTACTCGCCCAGGCGTACGCCGCCGCCCGTCGCGGCGGCGCCGCGGTCTCGGTGGGGCTGCCGCACCCCTCGCAGCAGCTGCAGATCCCTGCGGTCACGCTGGTCGCGGACGAGAAGCGGATCCTCGGCTCGTACATGGGGTCGTCAGTCCCACGGCGCGACGTCCCCCGCATGATCGGGCTCTACCAGGCCGGCAAGCTGCCCGTCGACATGCTCGTCTCCGGCTCGATCCCGCTCGAGGACATCAACACCGGGCTGGACCGGCTCGCCACCGGCGAGGCGGTACGCCAGGTGGTCGACCTCTCCTGACAGCACCAGCCTGACCACCTCGGCCCGGTCACCCCGGTTCGCGGGGTCGGACGCGCGGCAGCGCACCCCTTTCGCGTACGCGCTCGGCACACCATGCTGGGCACGGACCGACGACAACGAGAGGATGAGCACGGATGCCCGCCGCAGAGTCAGAGAGCGCCACGCAGCCCCGGGGCAACGAGTCGTACGCCAAGGGACCGGACGAGCCGCCGCTGCTCGTGGAGACCATCGGGGCAAACCTCGAACGGGTCGTCGCCGAGTACGGCGAGCGGGACGCGTTGGTCGAGCGGGCCACCGGCCGGCGCTGGACGTACGCCGAGTTCGACGCCGACGTCGACGCGCTGGCGCGCGGGCTGATCGCGGCCGACATCGCCAAGGGCGACCGGATCGGCATCTGGGCGCCGAACTGCGCCGAGTGGACGATGGTGCAGTACGCCGCGGCGAAGATCGGCGCGATCCTCGTCAACGTCAACCCGTCGTACCGCACCCACGAGCTGGCGTTCGTGCTCAACCAGTCCGGCACCCGGCTGCTGATCTCGGCCAGCAGCTTCAAGAGCAGCGACTACCGCGCGATGGTCGACGAGGTCCGCGGCGAGTGCCAGGCACTTCAACAGACCGTATTCCTTGATACCGATCAGTGGGACCGCCTGCTCGAGGCTGGGGAGAGTGTTACAGCAGAGGACTTGAGGGGGCGCTCGGACACCCTGGACCCCGACGACCCGATCAACATCCAGTACACCTCCGGCACGACCGGGTTCCCGAAGGGCGCCACGCTCAGCCATCGCAACATCCTCAACAACGGCTACTTCACGACCGAGCTGATCAACTTCACCGCCGACGACCGGCTGTGCATCCCGGTGCCCTTCTACCACTGCTTCGGCATGGTGATGGCCAACCTCGGCTGCACCACGCACGGCGCCACGATGGTGATCCCGGCGCCCGGGTTCGACCCGACTCTGACCCTGGACGCCGTGCAGGAGGAGCGCTGCACCGGCGTGTACGGCGTGCCCACCATGTTCATCGCGATGCAGACGCTGCCGGAGTTCTCGACTTACGACCTGTCCGGTCTGCGCACCGGGGTGATGGCCGGGAGCCCGTGCCCGGTCGAGGTGATGAAGCGCTGTGTGTCGGAGATGAACATGGCCGAGGTGGCGATCTGCTACGGCATGACCGAGACCTCGCCGGTGTCGATGCAGACGCGTACCGACGACGACCTGGACCGGCGTACGTCCACGGTGGGCAGGGTGCACCCGCACGTCGAGGTCAAGGTCGTCGACCCGGTGAGCGGCGAGACGGTGCCCCGCGGCGAACCGGGCGAGCTCTGTACCCGCGGCTACTCCGTGATGCTCGGCTACTGGGACGAGCCGGAGAAGACGGCCGAGGCGGTCGACTCCGAGGGCTGGATGCACACCGGAGACCTGGCCGAGATGCGTGAGGACGGCTACGCCAACATCGTCGGACGTATCAAGGACATGGTCATCCGCGGCGGCGAGAACATCTACCCGCGTGAGATCGAGGAGTTCCTCTACACCCATCCCGACATCGAGGACGTGCAGGTCATTGGTGTACCTGACGAGAAGTACGGCGAGGAGCTGTGCGCCTGGGTCCGGATGCGCGAGGGCGCGCAGGGGCTGACCGTCGAGTCGCTACGCGAGTTCGCCACCGGCCGGCTCGCGCATTACAAGATCCCGAAGTACGTGCTGGTGGTCGACGACTTCCCGCTGACCGTGACCGGGAAGGTGCGCAAGGTGGAGATGCGGGAGAAGTCCGTGGACATGCTGCATCTCGACCCGGCCGGCAGGAACGCCTGACCGGTTCGACCCCGGGCGCGCGGGTGCGGACGCGGGCGGGCCCGTAGCCTGGCCCGGTGGTGAGTGTTCCCCAGCGGCTCGTGGTCGGCTTCGACCTCGACATGACCCTCGTCGACTCGCGGCGCGGCATCGCCGCGACCTACGACGCGCTGTCACGCGAGACCGGGGTGCCCATCGACTCGGCGGCCGCCGTGTCCCGGCTGGGGCCGCCGACGCGCGAGGAGGTCGCCCGCTGGTTTCCCGCCGACCAGGTCGACGACGCCGTCGCGCGCTACCTCGAGCTGTACCCCGAGCACGGCGTCGACCCGACCACCGCGATGCCCGGAGCCGCCGAGGCGCTGCAGGCCGTGCGCCGGCACCGCGGTGGTTCGGTCGTCGTCACCGCCAAGCACCCTGACAACGCCGAGCTGCACATGCGGCATCTCGAGCTCGACGTCGACGAGGTCGTCGGCTGGCTTTGGGGCGGCGCGAAGGGCCCTGCGCTGGCCGAGCGCGGAGCCGGGATCTACGTCGGCGACCACGTGCTCGACGTCGAGGGCGCGCGAGTGGCGGGCGCGACCAGCGTCGCCGTGTGCACCGGCCCCTGCTCGGCCGAGGAGCTGGCCGCCGCCGGTGCCGACGTCGTGCTCCCGGACCTGCGGGCGTTCCCGGCCTGGCTCGACGCGCACCTGCTGACGACCCGGCTGGCGGCCCTCGAGGCCGCGCTGCGGGAGCACGAGCGCGTGGTGGTCGCCTTCAGCGGCGGCGCGGACTCCGCGTTCCTGCTCGCTGCCGCGGCGCGCGCGCTCGGCCCGGACCGGGTGGTCGCCGCGACCGCGGTCTCGGGCTCGCTGCCCGGCGCCGAGCTGGACGCCGCGCGGGAGCTGGCGGCCTCGCTCGGCGTACGCCACCTCACGCCGGACACCCACGAGATCGAGCGCGAGGGCTACCGCGCCAACGCCGGCGACCGCTGCTACTTCTGCAAGGCCGAGCTGCTCGACGTGCTGGGCCCGCTCGCCGAGCACGAGCACGCGGTGGTGGCCACCGGCACCAACGCCGACGACGCCGTGGCCGGCTTCCGGCCGGGCATCCGCGCCGCCTCCGAACGCGGGGCGGTGACCCCGCTGCGCGACGCCGGGCTGTCGAAGGAGCAGGTACGCGAGGCCTCGCGGCGATGGGGGCTGCCGACCTGGGACAAACCGGCCGCGGCCTGTCTTTCGTCGCGGATCGCCTACGGTGTCGAGGTCACGCCACACCGGCTGGCCCGGGTCGAGCGGGCCGAGTCCGGCCTGCGCGACTGGCTGCGCCGGCACGGCGTCACGGTGCGTGACCTGCGCGTACGCGACCTCGGCGAGCTCGCCCGGGTGGAGGTCGACGCCGGGCTGGTGGGGTTGCTGCAGGGGTCGGCCGAGGCCCTCGACAGGGTGCGGTCGGCGGGGTTCTCCGCCGTGGAGGTCGACGAGCGTGGTTTCCGGTCCGGGGCGATGAACGAGCTCCTCGCCGATCCCGAGCACTACCGGTGACGCGCGGGTCGTAGCCTTGTGTCGCCCTGCGCGCGCCGCAGGATGTCTTGTACGCCACACACACGCGAGGTCACCGGTGCCTACTGGCAAGGTCAAGTGGTACGACGCGGACAAGGGCTTCGGCTTCCTCACCCGCGAGGACGGCGACGATGTCTACGTCCGCTCCTCGGCGCTGCCGGCCGGGACGGCGTCGCTCAAGGCCGGCACCCGCGTCGAGTTCGGGGTCGTACAGGGACGCAAGGGCGACCAGGCGCTGCAGGTGCGGGTGCTCGACCCCACACCGTCGGTCGCGAAGGCCAAGCGCAAGCCCACCGAGGACATGGTGCGCATCGTCGAGGACCTGATCCAGCTGCTCGACGGTGTGGAGCAGAGCTACCGGCGTGGTCGCCATCCGGAGAACAAGACGGCCAAGCGCACCGCCGTACTCCTGCGCGCGCTCGCCGACGAGCTCGAGCTCTGACCCCGGTCCTGTTGCGCCGATCTCGGCGCGAAGGTGGTGGTCAGCCCCAGTGCTGGGGCGCGGTCGAGGGGAGCGCGAAGCGCTTCTGGCGCTGGCGCAGCATCGCGCGCCGACGAAGCACGACGAACACCCAGAGCAGCAGCAGGCCGGCGGCCACACCCAGGCCGAGCCGCGGGATCAGCGGCATCGCGATCCCCAGTCCGCCGCCGAGCACCCATGACAGCTGCAGCATCGTCTCCGAGCGCGCGAACACGCTGGTGCGCACGTGTTCGGGCACCTCGTCCTGGATCAGCGCGTCCAGCGACAGCTTGCCCAGCTGCTGACATAGCCCGACCGTGACGCCCAGCGTCACCGCGAGCACCAGGCTGTAGAACACGGCCGCGCCCACGGCGACCAGCGCGTCGGTCACGAGCACGACGAGTACGACGACGTCGGGGCGCAGGTTGCGCAGCCACGACCCGGCGAGGGTGCCGATCGTGCCGCCGACGCCGACTGCGCCGATGACCAGACCGAGCAGCACGTCAGGGCGGTCCTCCCACCCCGCGAACGGCTCGGCGCGCAGCAGGAACGCCATGAACATGGTCAGGAACCCCGACAGCGCACGCAGCCCGATGTTGCAGCGCAACGCGGTGACGACGGTCGGCGTGAACCCGAAGCCCAGGCTGCGCCGGCTGCGGCCGTCCATCTCGCCGTAGTGGATCTGCTCCTCGCCCGCGGCGGAGTCGACCCGCGACGGCAGCAGGATCGCGAGCACGGTGCCCGCGACGAACACCAGGAACGCGTACCGCAGGGCCCACTCCGGGCCGAGCAGCGACGCACCCACGGCCAGCGGCGCAGAGATCGCTCCGCCCGCGAGGCTGGCCAGCCCCATGCGGGAGTTGACCCGCACGAGTGTCAGCCCTGGTGGGATCAGCCGAGGCACGGCACTGGCCCGGGTCACCTGGTAGGCCTTGGACGCCACCAGCACGCCGAGCGCGGCCGGGTACAACGCCACCGAGTCGGTGACCACGGCGGTGCCGAGCACCCAGCACAGGAACCCGCGCAGCGCCATCGTCGACCCGATCGCCCACCGGCGGCCCCGACGGAACCGGTCCAGGAAGGGTCCGATCAGCGGCGCCACGATCGCGAAGGGCAGCAGCGTGAGCGCGAGGAACAGCGCCACCTGGCCGCGCGCCTCCCCGGTCGGAACCTGGAAGAACAGCGTGCCCGCAAGCGCGACGGCCACCGCGGAGTCGCCCGCCGCGTTGACCGCGTGCAGCTCGAACAGCCGCGCGAGCCCGGACTCACCGGCACCCTCGGCGTGGCTGGCCCGCCGCGCCAGCCGGAAGGCCCGCGTCGCGCCGCGGCCCGCGGCCCTGCCAGTGGTGGCGGTGGCGCGCGCGGCGGCGCGGGCGCCACGCTTGGTGGCCCGACCGGTGCCCTGTCCCCAGGAGCGGGCGCGCTCGCGGCCGGTGGAGCCCTCCCCGCGCAGCGGCCGGGTCGGCTGCGGCTGCGTCGGGTCGTCCGGTTCCACACGCCCATCCTGCCTGGTCGCCACGGCCGCACAGTGCAGGCGGGGCCAGCACGACCCGCCGGTGGGCTACCGCGCGGCCATGGGCCAGAATTGGGGCCATGGCCCCACCTGCGCGCTCCAAGAAGCCTGACACCGTGCTCGCCGACGCGGTGGAGGCTGCGCGCGCGGCGCTGCTCGAAGCGGTTCGCGCCGACCAGGTCGGTGAGCACGACGGCTACGACGTCGAGGGCGAGCGCGTCCTGACCCATCACTTTCACGCCGTCGTACCCGGCTACCGGGGCTGGCGCTGGTCGGTGACGGTCACCCGGGCCAGTCGGCAGCGCACCGTGACCATCGACGAGATCGTGCTGCTGCCCGGGCCGGGTTCACTGCTGGCACCGGCCTGGGTCCCGTGGCGTGAGCGCATCCGCCCCGGCGACCTCGGACCCGGCGACATCCTGCCTTCCGACGAGGACGACCCCCGCCTCGTTCCCGGCTTCCTGGCCGGCGACGACCTGCTCGACGCCGACCTGGTGCCCGAGCTCGAGGACGAGCGCACGCTGGGGCGGACCAGGGTGCTGTCGGTCGAGGGCCGTGAGGAGGCCGCCGACCGGTGGTACGACGGCAGCCACGGCCCGACGACCCCGATCGCGCAGTCGGCATCGGCGCAGTGCGCCACCTGCGGGTTCCTGGTCAAGCTCGCCGGGGAGCTGGGCAAGGTGTTCGGCGTGTGCGCCAACGGCTACGCCGGCGACGACGGTCGCGTGGTGTCATTCGACCACGGCTGCGGCGCGCACTCCGAGGTCAAGCTGAGCAAGTCGGCACAGCCGCAGGCGCTGCCGGAGCCGGTGTTCGACACGATCGGCTACGACGACGTCGAGACCTTCTGACCGGGTCGGTCGACCCGACGGGGTCACAACCCGGCGGCACCCAGCGGGCTGGTCTCCGGGGGCTGCGGCGGCTGGCTGCGCAGATGGTTGCGGCGGCGCCGGCAGTACTCCAGGCCGAGCAGGCCGAGCCCGAAGCCGGCCACACAGGTCCACAGCCACCAGCTGGTGCCGTTCTCGACCAGCGTTCCGTAGAACGGCAGCAGGGCCAGGAACGCGACCAGCCACAGGCCGGCGCCCACCGCGAGCGTGCGGACGCCGTCGACGTCGAGCGGCTCGACGTCGGCCGTGACCAGCATCGGCCTGTGTTCCTTGCGCACACCTCCAGATTACGCCGTGGACCTGGCTGGGCCACGCACGACCGCCCTGGTCGGGGAGGGTTTCCGGGCATCCCAGGAGACCTCCGGCTACTCGCCGGCGGGGTGGTCATGGCATGCTCTGCACCGGTTGCGGAGCCATGCTTGTGACGACGGGGTAGAGCGATGACGACCAGTACAGCCACCGACACCCGGCAGACCGGGGTTCTCGAGCGCCATTTCAAGATCCAGCAGCGCGGCTCGACGCTCGCCCGGGAGATCCGCGGCGGCGTGGTCACGTTCTTCACGATGGCCTACATCGTCGTGCTCAACCCCCTGATCATCGGCTTCGCCCCGGACGCCGACGGCAGCTTCCTCGGGGGCGGCGCGGAGCCCAACCTCGCGGCGATCGCCGCCGGCACCTCGCTGGTCGCGGGAGTGCTCACGCTGCTGATGGGAGTGGTCGCCAACTACCCGATGGCGCTGGCGACCGGGCTCGGCCTCAACGCGTTCGTCGCGTTCTCGATCGCGTCCGGAATGACCTGGGCCGACGCCATGGGCCTGGTGGTGCTCGAGGGCATCATCGTGCTGATCCTCGTC
>DATMEB010000057.1:0-42135 GCA_035557095.1 Nocardioidaceae bacterium
ACGACCGGCTTCGACACCTCCGCGCGGGCGGCGATCTCCTCGATGGACGTACCGTCGAAGCCGCGTTCGGCGAAGAGCTTGCGGGCGATCTCGATCAGCTGCTCGCGTCGCTCCGCGCTGGTCATCCGCGCGCGCTTGTTGCGCTGGTTGGCCGCCGAGCTCATCGGCTCAGCATGTCAGCCGGACACCCCGGACGTGCTTGGATTTTCGCCACCAAGCGCCGCGGGCATCCCCCGGACGCCGTCAGGCTCGCGGTCTGTGTGCTCGAGCGAGGGGCCACCGGCCCGCTCAGGCCGCCTCGGCCGCGGACGCGTCGGGGCTGTCCGCGCGCTTGGCGTCGATCCGCTCCTTGACCGGCCAGCGCACCGAGTTCACCCAGCCGAGCTTCTCGAACGCCCAGATCGTGCGTGCCGAGGTGTCCACCTGGCCCGGCAGCACGCCGTGGCGGGCGCACGTCGGGTCGGCGTGGTGCAGGTTGTGCCAGGACTCGCCCATCGACGGGATCGCCAGCCACCACACGTTGCCCGACTTGTCGCGGCTCTTGAACGGCCGCTCGCCGACGGCGTGGCAGATGGAGTTGATCGACCAGGTCACGTGGTGCAGCATCCCGACCCGCACCAGCGAGGCCCAGAAGAACGCCGTCAGCGCACCGGCCCAGGACATCGTCAGCAGCCCGCCGAGCAGTGCGGGGAGGAGCAACGAGATCGCGACCAACAGGGGGAAGGCGCGTGAGACGCGCACGATGTCGCGGTCCTTGAGCAGGTCCGGGGCGTACTTGCGCTGCGGGGTCTGCTCGGGGTCGAACAGCCACATCAAGTGCGCGTGCATGAGGCCCTTGGTCAGGGCAGGGATGGTTTCGCCGTAGCGCCACGGCGAGTGCGGATCGCCGTCGCGGTCGGAGAACTTGTGGTGCTTGCGGTGGTCGGCGACCCAGCGGATGACCGGGCCCTGGATGGCCAGCGAGCCCGCGATCGCGAGCGCGACCTTGAGCGGGCGGTTGGGCTTGAACGACTTATGCGTGAAGTAGCGGTGGAACCCGACGGTGACGCCGTGGCCGCTGATCGCGTACATCACGGCGGCGATGGCCACGTCGGTCCAGCCCAGCCAGCCGCCCCATGCCACCGGCACCGCGGCCGCGATCGCCAGGAACGGGACACCGATGAACAGAGCGAGCGCGACCTGCTCCTTGCGGGACTGCCGGTCGGCGCCCATGGTGCCCAGTGACTCGACCGCCTCGGCTGTCGCGTCCGGCTCCTGCGTGGTCGATGGGACTTCTGTGGTGGCAGGTCGGGTGGCAGTGGCGGTCGGTGGTGTCATTAACTCTCGTTCCTTGGAAAGGATGCGTCGGTTGCAACTTACGGTACCGTAACCTACGCGGACGTAGGTAGCACAACCCCTGGGGCGTGTCGGATTCGACACACGCTGGTATCTCCTGCTTACCCACAAAGCGCCACGCGGAAGCGTGTTACCACCAGGTGGCGGCGCGGCGACCTGCAGGTGGCAGACTTGCCGAGCGCAGGTGCTTCGGTGCCTCGATCCCCTGTGGGGTAATTGGCAGCCCGCGGGCCTTTGAAGCCTGAAGTCCTGGATCGAAGCCAGGCGGGGGAGCTAGTACGCCTTCGACCGACATGTTCGTCCGATGCCGAGGAGCCAGCGTGCGCGACACCCGACCCGCTGCCGTCATCGTCCTCGCGGCAGGTGGCGGCACCCGGATGAAGTCGCAGATCCCCAAGGTGCTGCACCGTATCGGCGGGCAGAGCCTGATCGGGCGGGCGCTGTACGCCGCGCACGGCCTGCAACCCGAGCACCTGGTCGCGGTCGTGGGCCACGGCCGAGAGCAGGTCACCCCGCACGTCGAGTCACTGGGCCTGCCGGTCGTGACGGCGGTCCAGGACGAGCAGCTCGGCACCGGACACGCGGCCCAGTGCGCGCTCTCCGCGCTCACGGGTCCGCAGGGACTCGCGCCGCAGGGGCTCAGCGGCACCGTGCTCGTGACGTACGGCGACGTGCCGCTGCTGACCACCGAGGCGCTGCGCGACCTGCTGGCAAGGCACGCCGACGAGGGCAACGGGGTCACGGTGCTGACGGCGGTCGTGCCCGACCCCACCGGCTACGGCCGGGTCGTCCGGGAGCGGGCCGCCGCCGACGAGCCCGGGTCCGGCGGTGGCGGGCAGGTGACCGCGATCGTCGAGCACCGCGACGCCACCGACGAACAGCGGGCGATCGCCGAGATCAACTCCGGCATCTACGCGTTCGACGCCGGCGTACTCACCGACGCGCTGGCCCGCATCCGCACCGACAACGTCCAGGGCGAGCTGTACCTCACCGACGTGGTCGGCATCGCCCGCGCCGACGGGCTGCGCGTGGGCGCGGTCCGCACCGAGGACGTGTGGGTCACCGAGGGCGTCAACGACCGGGTCCAGCTGAGCCGCCTCGGCGCGGAGCTCAACCGGCGGACCCTGGAACGCCACATGCGTGCCGGCGTCAGCGTCGTCGACCCCGCGACCACGTGGGTCGACGACTCCGTCGTCTGCGAGCCCGACAGCACCCTGCTGCCCGGCGTACAGCTGCACGGCGACACCCGGGTCGCGACGGGGGCGACGATCGGCCCGGACAGCACCCTCACCGACGTCGAAGTCGGCGCCGGGGCCACCGTCATCCGCTGTCACGGCTCGGGGGCGGTCGTCGGGGAGGGCGCGTCGGTCGGGCCGTTCGCCTACCTGCGTCCCGGCACCGTGCTGG
Organism: Nocardioidaceae bacterium; assembly: GCA_035557095.1. Classification (GTDB taxonomy): domain Bacteria; phylum Actinomycetota; class Actinomycetes; order Propionibacteriales; family Nocardioidaceae; genus JALZDI01. The sequence continues at coordinate 2,743 of DATMEB010000057.1, forward strand.
GCACCGGCGGCAAGATCGGCACGTTCGTCGAGACCAAGAACGCCGGCATCGCCGAGGGGGCGAAGGTCCCGCACCTGTCCTATGTCGGCGACGCCGAGGTCGGAGAGGCGTCCAACATCGGGGCCGGCACGATCTTCGCCAACTACGACGGCGTGCAGAAGCACCGCACCTCGGTCGGCGCGCACTGCCGGACAGGGTCCAACAACACGTTCGTGGCGCCGGTGACGATCGGTGACGGCGCGGCCAGCGGCGCCGGCACCGTCGTACGCCGTGACATTCCGCCCGGCGCGCTGGCGGTCTCCAGCGGACCGCAGCGCAACATCGACGACTGGACGCTGCGCAAACGCGCCGGCACGGCGGCGGCCAAAGCCGCGGAGGCCGCGAAGTCGACTGCCGGTGAGGCCACCGGCGAGCGCACCGACGACGAGCCCACCTTCCGCACCGGGGCACCGGCGGGGGAAACTGAAGGTGAGTCCTCAGCAAACCAGGACCGACACGAGGAGAACCGCCAGTGATCAGCATCCAGCGGACCACCGAGAAGAACCTCATGGTGTTCTCGGGTCGGGCGTTTCCCGAGCTGGCCACCGAGGTCACCGACCTCCTCGGCACCGAGCTCGTGCCGACCGACTCGTACGACTTCGCCAACGGCGAGACGTATGTCCGCTACGAGGAGTCGGTCCGCGGGTGTGACGCGTTCGTGATCCAGAGCCACACGGCGCCGATCAACCAGTCGATCATGGAGCACCTGATCATGATCGACGCGCTCAAGCGCGCGTCGGCCAAGCGCATCACGGTGATCCTGCCGTTCTACGGCTACGCCCGGCAGGACAAGAAGCACCGGGGCCGCGAGCCCATCTCCGCGCGGCTGATGGCCGACCTGTTCAAGACCGCCGGTGCCGACCGGCTGATGACCGTCGACCTGCACACCGCGCAGATCCAGGGCTACTTCGACGGCCCCGTCGACCACTTGATGGCGCTGCCGATCCTGTCGGACTACGTCATCGAGAAGTACGGCCGGGAACCGCTGGCCGTCGTCTCGCCCGACGCCGGCCGGATCAAGGTGGCCGAACAGTGGTCGGCCCGGATGGGCGGCATACCGCTGGCCTTCATCCACAAGACCCGCGACATCAACAAGCCGAACGAGTCGGTCGCCAACCGGGTCGTCGGCGAGGTCGAGGGCCGCACCTGTGTGCTCGTCGACGACATGATCGACACCGCAGGCACCATCACCAAGGCCGCGGACGCGCTGCTCGCCGAGGGGGCGGCCGAGGTCGTCATCGCCGCGACGCACGCGATCCTGTCCGGGCCGGCGGTCGACCGGCTGAAGAACAGCCGGGCCCGCGAGGTGATCGTGACCAACACGCTGCCGATCGCCGACGACCGGCGGTTCGACAAGCTGACCCTGCTGTCGATCGCGCCGCTGATCGCCCGTGCGGTCCACGAGGTGTTCGAGGACGGATCGGTGACGAGCATGTTCGACGGCCGCGCCTGACCTGCACCGGTCGGCCGTCCCGCTCCGATCCGTCGCGCGCGGACGGCGTTCGACAGGCCGATTTCCCACCGGCGGCGCGCGGTCGGTAGACTTCCACGGTTGCCTCGGCGAGGGAGCGCCCACGCGCAGTCGCTGCGCGAAGGTCGTCCAAGCTCCGTGATCGACGCGGTGGTCGGCCGTTGTGCGCCCCCTGAGGTCGAAGGCGCCGCTGTACCACTGCAAGCCACTGCAACCGTCGAGATCTGCCACGAGCGTTGTGTTGAGGAGTTTCTTCCGTGTCTGAGGTCAAGATCCAGGCTGAGCCGCGTACGGAGTTTGGCAAGGGCGCCGCCCGCCGGATCCGCCGAAACGACAAGGTCCCCGCGGTGCTGTACGGCCACGGCACCGACCCGATCCACATCGCCCTTCCCGGCCACGACACGATGCTGGCGCTCAAGAACGCCAACGCCCTCCTCTCGATCGACATCGAGGGCGAGAACCGGCTCGCGCTGCCCAAGCAGGTCCAGCGCGACCCGATCAAGGGCTTCATCGAGCACGTCGACCTGCTGATCGTGCGCAAGGGCGAGAAGGTCACCGTCGACATCCCGCTGGTCGTCGAGGGCGAGGTCGTCTCCGAGGGCCTTCTCGTCACCGAGCACCAGACCCTGTCGGTCGAGGCCGAGGCCACGCACATCCCCGAATCGGTCGAGCTGTCCGTCGAGGGTCTGGAGATCGGCGCGCAGATCCTGGCCAAGGACCTCGACCTCCCCGAGGGCACCACACTCCAGCTCGACGAGGACGCGCTCGTGGTGCACGTCGTCGCCGCGCCGACCGCCGAGGAGCTCGAGGAGGAGCTCGCCGAGGCAGAGGCCGAGGCCGGCATCGAGCGCGAGGAGTCCGACGAGGAGGCGGCCGCCGAGGCTGCTGAGCCGGCCGAGGCTGCCGAGGGCGAGGCCGAGGACGAGGCCGCCGAGGGCGAGCGCTCCTCGCAGGAGTGAGCCCGTTGGCCGACCCCGAAGGCGCATGGCTCGTCGTCGGGCTGGGCAACCCTGGCCCGACGTACGACCGCACGCGACACAACGCCGGCTATCTCGTCGCCGACCTGCTGGCCGAGCGGATGTCGGGGTCGGGCAAGGGATGGCGCTCGCACAAGTCCGGTCGAGCCCAGGTCGTGGAGGGCCGCCTCGGCGGGATCCCCGGTCACCGGGTGGTGCTCGGACGTGCCCGGTCGTACATGAACGAGTCCGGCGGACCGGTCTCGACACTGCTGTCGTTCTACAAGATCCCGGTCGAGCGGCTGGTCGTGATCCAGGACGAGGTCGACATCCCGTTCGGCGAGCTGCGGCTGAAGTTCGGCGGCGGCGACAACGGCCACAACGGCCTGAAGTCGCTGCGCAGGTCGCTCGGGTCCGGCGACTACTACCGGGTGCGCTTCGGCGTCGGTCGCCCGCACGGGCAGCGCGCGACCGCGGACCACGTGCTCTCGGGCTTCAGTGCCGGGGAGCGCAAGGAGCTCGGCGTCCATGTCGAGCGTGCCGCGGACGCGGTGGAGTGCCTGCTCGACGAGGGGCTGGACAAGGCGCAGAACCTCTACAACGGCTGACGGGCGGCCGGCCGGCCGGTCCACGCGAGCGCGCAGGCCAGGAGCACGGCGACCCCGCCCAGCAGGGTGAGCACCAGGTCGATCTCCGCGCCCTCGGCAAGCGCGCCGGCGAGCGCGACGGCGCCTCCCTGCGAGATCTGGATGACGGCGTTGCCGAGCCCGAACACCCGGCCGCGGGCCGAGGCGGGGATCGCCTTGGCGACCAGCGCCTGGATGCCTGCGAGGTAGGCCAGGCTGGCACCGGCCGCTCCCAGCAGCAGGATCACCGGAAGCGGTGAGCCGGTCAGGTAGCCGCCCAGCCCGCTGAGCGCGATCAGCAGGCCACAACCGATCGCGCCGGGGTAGATCAGCCGCTGCTGGCCCTCGAGCGGCAGCCGGCCGAGGAACGCCAGGCCCACGACGTTGCCCAGGGGGGCCGTGGCCATGATGATGCCGGCGAGACGGGCACCACCGCCGAGCTGGTCGGCGTACGGCACGGCGAGGCCTTCGGCGACCACCACGATGCCCGGACCGAGCGCGAGCAGGGCGAACCACCCGGGCATCCCGGGGGTCCGGGCGACGAAGCGCAGCCCGTCGAGCGCTCCCGCGAAGACCGGCGGCCGCTCGCCCTCCTCGGCCCAGGGCTGCGGTCGTGTCTTGACGAACACCATGATCAGCGCTCCGGACACGAGGTAGGTCACCGCGTTGATCACCAGAGCCGTGGACGGGCTGGTGGCGGCGACGACCGCACCACCGACGACGAACCCGCCGACCTGGACGGCCTGGCGGGTTCCGGCGACGAAGGCGTTGCCCGCGGGGAAGCGTTCGTCCTCGAGGATGTCGGCCAGCGTCGCCAGCCGTGCGGCCCCGAACGGGATCTGGAAGACCTCGATCATGAACAGCACCGCGAGCAGCAGCGGCAGCGGCATCCCGGGGATGATCAGCAGCAGCACCAGCCCGAAGCGCAGCACGTCGGTGAGCACCAGCAGCTGCTTGCGGGGGAACCGGTCGGCGATGGTGGCGAGCACCGGCGCGAACAGGTACGGCGCGAAGCTGATCGCGAACGCGACGGCGGTCAGACCGGGCGATGCGGTGCGGGCGTAGACCAGGCTCGCGACCGCCAGCCGGGCGAGGTAGCTGCCGGCCATCGACAGTACGTCGGCCAGCCACATCCCGCTGAACTCGCGGTCGCGAAAGAGGTCGCGATATCGGACCGTAGCCGGCCTGGTACCACCCGTCACCACGCCATCATGGCGCATGACGGGTGCAGTGGGGCGATAACCCTGTGCATGGTGCACACGCATCGTCTCGATCCCGCATGGCGGGAACAGCAGAGGCGCGGTGCATTTGGTGTTGGCAGCCGTCGTACGGGAGCCTGTGCGGCGTGACCGAGTTGCAGACACCCCCGGCGGGGATCGAGTCCGACGATCATCTGCTCGCGCGCTGGACCGCCACGGTGGCCGGACAGGCGCTGACCGAGCTGCGTACGCAGGGGTTGCAGGGTCGCGACCTCAAGGACGCCGGCGACCGTACGGCGCACGAGCTGCTCATGCGGCTGCTGGCCGAGCACCGGCCCGGCGACGCCGTGCTCAGCGAGGAGGGCAAGGACGACAAGGCACGACTGACGGCCTCGCGGGTGTGGATCGTCGACCCGCTCGACGGCACCCGGGAGTACAGCGAGCCGCCGCGCGACGACTGGGCCGTGCACGTCGCGCTGTGGCAGGACGGCGACCTGGTCGCGGGGGCCGTCGCGCAGCCCGGACTCGACACCACGTTCTCCACCGGCGAGCCGCCGACCGTGCCACCGTCGAGCTCGCCCCGCACAAGGATCGCGGTCAGCCGCACGCGCCCGCCGGCGTTCGTGCAGGCGCTCGCCGACGAGATCGACGCCGACCTGGTGCCGATGGGCTCGGCCGGAGCCAAGGTCATCTCGGTCGTGCGCGACGTGACCGACGCCTACGTGCACGCGGGCGGGCAGTACGAGTGGGACTCCGCCGCACCGGTCGTGGTCGCCCGTGCGGCCGGGCTGCACACCAGCCGGGTGGACGGTGCGCCGCTGGCGTACAACCAGGACGACGTGCTCCTGCCGGACCTGTGCGTGTGCCGGCCGGAGATCGCCGAGCAGATCACGGAGTTCGTACGCCGCTACGGCCACGAGTGAGCCGTTCGCGCAATCTCGGCGCGACCTCATCGCGTCGGGATCGCGTTTCGCGGCTGCCGTAGGCTGGAACGCCGTGACTCCCCCTTCCTCTGCTGCCGCGGCAGTGCCCGCCGCCGCGCCGTCGCTGCCGTCGCTGCCGTCGCTGCGCGGACTCGCCGAGCTGGTCTCGGGTGACCCGACGCTGGCCCAGGCGGTTGCCGACGCGCGGGCCGGCGAGGTCAAGGCGCTGGACCTGACCGCGCCGCAGGCGCTTCGGCCGTTCGTGGTGGCCTCGCTGGCGTCCGAGGCTGCCGAGGGTGGCGCCGGCCGCCCGGTGCTCGCGGTCACCGCGACCGCTCGCGAGGCCGAGGACCTCGTCGCGGCACTGGAGAGCCTGCTCGATCCCGAGGCAGCCGTGCTCTTCCCGGCCTGGGAGACGCTTCCGCACGAGCGGCTGTCGCCGCGTTCGGACACGGTGGGACGCCGGCTGGCGGTGCTGCGCCGCCTCGTGCACCCCGACGAGCCGGGCATGCCGACGGGCCCGATCCGGGTTGTCGTCGCACCCGTCCGGTCGGTGCTGCAGCCGCAGGTGCAGGGCCTTGCCGACCTCGAGCCGGTCTCGCTGCAGGTGGGCGACGAGGTCGACCTCGAGGACGTCGTACGCCGGCTGGCCGCGGCGGCCTACCACCGGGTCGACCTGGTCGAACGACGCGGCGAGTTCGCCGTGCGCGGCGGCATCGTCGACGTGTTCCCACCGACCGCCGAGCACCCGCTGCGCGTGGAGTTCTGGGGCGACACAGTCGACGAGATCCGGTCGTTCGCGGTCGCCGACCAGCGCTCGCTCGAGGCGGCGTCCGCCGGGCTGTGGGCGCCGCCCTGCCGTGAGCTGCTGCTCACCGACGACGTACGCCGGCGCGCTCACGAGCTCGCCGAGCGACACCCGGAGCTGCACGAGATGCTCGACCGCATCGCCGACGGGCAGGCGGTCGAGGGCATGGAGTCGCTCGCGCCGGTACTGGTCGACCACATGGAGCTCCTGGTCGACCTGCTGCCCGACGACGCACACGTGCTCGTATGCGACCCCGAACGCGTGCGCGCCCGCGCGCACGACCTGGTCGCGACCAGCCAGGAGTTCCTGCAGGCATCGTGGGCGGCCGCGGCCGGCGGCGGCCAGGCGCCGATCGACCTCGCGGCGGCGGCGTACCACTCGATCGGCGACATCCGCACGCACGCGCTCGACCAGGGTGTGGCCTGGTGGAGCACGTCGCCGTTCGGTCTCGACGACACCGCTGAGGGGACCGAAGGCACCGGCACCGGGGGTCCCGCCGCGGACCTCGAGCGCGGGTTCGAGATCCGCAGCACGAACATGCAGCAGGCCGAGTCCTACCGCGGTGACACCGAGCGGGCCATCGACGACATCCGCCGGTGGCTCAAGGAGGGCGACCGGGTCGTCCTGGTCAGCGAGGGCCACGGCCCGGCGCAGCGGCTGGTCGAGGTGCTCGGCGAGCACGACGTGGCCGCGCGGCTGGAGGAGGAGCTCCCGTCCGACCCGGCGCCCGACCTCGTCCACGTCGCCCAGGGCAGGCTCGAGCACGGCTTCGTGGCACCGGCGATCTCGCTCGCCGTGCTCACCGGCGAGGACCTGGCCGGGCAGCGCGCGTCGACCAAGGACATGCGCAAGATGCCCGCCCGGCGGCGCAAGCAGATCGATCCGCTGGAGCTGAGCCCCGGCGACTTCGTCGTGCACGACCAGCACGGCGTCGGGCGCTATGTGGAGATGGTGCAGCGCACGGTCGCCGGCGCCACTCGCGAGTACCTCGTGCTCGAGTACGCCTCGTCCAAGCGGGGCCAGCCGGCCGACCGGCTGTTCGTGCCGACCGACCAGCTGGACCAGGTCACGCGCTACGTCGGCGGGGAGCACCCCAGTCTCGACCGGCTCGGTGGCAGCGACTGGGCCAAGCGCAAGGGGCGGGCACGCAAGGCGGTCAGGCAGATCGCGGCCGAGCTGATCAAGCTGTACGCCGCGCGCCAGGCCACCAAGGGCCACGCGTTCGGCCCGGACAGCCCCTGGCAGCGCGAGCTCGAGGACGCGTTCCCGTTCGTGGAGACGCCCGACCAGCTCAGCACGGTCGACGAGGTCAAGGGCGACATGGAGCAGCCGGTGCCGATGGACCGGCTGGTCTGCGGCGACGTCGGCTACGGCAAGACCGAGATCGCCGTTCGTGCGGCCTTCAAGGCGGTCCAGGACGGAAAGCAGGTCGCGGTCCTGGTGCCCACCACCCTGCTGGTGCAGCAGCACTTCTCGACGTTCGCCGAGCGGTTCGCCGGGTTCCCGGTCGTGGTCAAGCCGCTGAGCAGGTTCCAGACCGACCGGGAGGCCAAGGAGACGATCGAGGGCCTCGCCGCCGGCACGGTCGACGTGGTCGTCGGCACCCACCGGCTGCTGCATCCCGACGTGAAGGCCAAGGACCTCGGGCTGATCATCGTCGACGAGGAGCAACGGTTCGGAGTCGAGCACAAGGAGGCGATGAAGCGGCTCCGCACCGCCGTCGACGTGCTCTCCATGTCGGCCACGCCGATCCCGCGCACCCTGGAGATGGCGATCACCGGCATCCGGGAGATGTCCACGATCACCACCCCGCCGGAGGAGCGCCACCCGGTGCTCACGTTCGTCGGTGCCTACGACCCGGCCCAGGTCACCGCCGCCGTACGCCGCGAGCTGCTGCGTGAGGGCCAGGTCTTCTTCATCCACAACCGGGTGAACACGATCGAGAAGCAGGCCGCGCGCCTGCGCGAGCTGGTGCCCGAGGCGCGGGTCGCCGTCGCACACGGCCAGATGGGCGAGCACCTGCTCGAAGAGGTGATGCTCGACTTCTGGGAGAAGAAGTACGACGTTCTCGTCTGTACGACGATTGTCGAGGCCGGCCTCGACGTGTCCAACGCCAACACGCTGATCATCGACCGTTCCGACATGCTCGGCCTGTCGCAGCTGCACCAGCTGCGCGGCCGCGTGGGTCGTGGGCGCGAGCGCGCGTACGCCTACTTCCTCTACCCACCGGAGAAGCCGCTCACCGAGACCGCGTTCGACCGGCTTGCCACGATCGCGCAGAACGCCGATCTCGGCGCCGGAATGGCGGTCGCGATGAAGGACCTCGAGATCCGCGGCGCGGGCAACCTGCTCGGCGGCGAGCAGTCCGGCCACATCGCCGACGTGGGCTTCGACCTGTACGTCCGGCTGGTCGGCGAGGCGGTCGCGGAGTACCGCGGCGACGGCCCGAGCGAGGAGCCCGACGTCAAGATCGAGCTGCCCGTCGACGCCCACCTGCCGCACGACTACGTGCCGGGGGAGCGGCTGCGGCTGGAGATGTACAAGCGGCTCGCCGAGGTGCGCACCGACGAGCAGATCGCCGAGGTGCTCGCCGAGCTCGAGGACCGCTACGGCGCCCCGCCGAAGCCGGTCACCACCCTGCTGCAGGTCGCACGGCTGCGCGTCGCCGCGCGGGCGGCGAGGCTCACCGACGTGACGGCGCAAGGCAACTACGTGCGGTTCGGACCGGTCGAGCTCGCCGAGTCGGCGCACCTGCGACTCAACCGCGTCTATCCCAAGAGCATCGTCAAGACCGGCGTCCGGACCATGCTGGTGCCGCGTCCCAAGGCCGGCGGGGTCGGAGGCGCTCCGCTGCGCGACGAGGAGCTCATCACCTGGTGCCACCAGGTCATCGACACCGTGCTGGCGCCGGTCGCGACCCCGGCCTGAGGCCGGGTCACCTCCCTCCCTTGCGCCGAGACTGCACGAATGGCCCCGCGATGCTGCCCAAGCGCGGGCTGGCTGCTGGGCCATTCGTGCAATCTCGGCGCGACGCCGGCGTGCGGGGTCTCACCGCGGCATGACGCGGGTGCGGCTGTGGCGCCGGAGGCGGCTGAGACTACGATTCGAGGCGCCGACCCGTTCCGAGGTCGCGAAGGTCGTGAAGTCGTCCGGTGCCGGGTTCAACGGAAGGGCACGTTGTGGGTTCTCCTCGTCTGCGTCGCGCGGCTGTCGCCGTCGCCTGCGTCCTCACCCTGGCCGGATGCGGCTCGGTGCACCCGGGTGCGGCGGCGCAGATCGGTGACGTCTCGATCAGCGACGACCAGCTGCAGGAGAGCACCGAAGGGTTCTGCGACCTGATCGACACGATCAACGCCGCACAGCAGGGCAGCAACGCGCCGGTGCCGGTGCGGTCGGCGCTGCTCAGTGCGCTGAACACGCTGGTGATCGGCGCAGCGCTCGACCAGCTCGCGCAGCAGAACGACGTCCAGGTGAGCAACGCCGAGGTCGAGCAGTGGATCGCGGCGCTGCCGATCGACCTCGGCCAGGTGCCGGAGAGCCGCGCCGAGGACGTGCAGGCGATCACCGAGCGGGTCGGCCGCAACTCGCTGCTGGTGGAGAAGCTCGGCCGGCTGGCCTACGAGCGGGAGAACCCCGGCAGCTCCGGCGCGCCCACCGAGGACGTCCAGCAGCTCGGCCAGCAGATGGCCGACGACTACCTCGACCAGGTCGGCGCCGACATCAACCCCCGGTACGGCCAGGTGCTCGACACCCAGCGGCTGCCGGGCACCGGCTCGCTGTCGGTCGCGGTCTCCGAGGAGGGCGTCGCCGGTGAGAACGTCCCCCAGCCCAACGGCTCCCTCCCCGGCAACCAGGTGTGCTCCTAGACGTGGGTCGCCTGGTCCTGCTGCAGACCAGCCCGCGCGTCGCAGCGGGCCTGCTGACCGCGCAGGCCTGGGACGTCGTCCGCACGGCCGACTCGGTGCTGTGCAGCGAGCCGGGCACCGAGGTCGAGCGGGCGGTCGCCGCGGCCGGTGTCGAGGTCGAGACCACCACCGACCCGCTGCCGGCGCTGCTCGCCGCCTGCGACGGCGGACGCACCGCCGTCTGGCTGGCGGCCGACGACGACGATCTGGCCGACACGCTGGCGACCGAGGTCGTCGCCCGCGCCGAGCGTGGTGACGAGACGCTGGAGGTCGAGGTGCTGGCCGGGTCCTACGACCTGCCCGGGTCCCGGCTGCTCGACCTCGTCGAGGTGATGGACCGGTTGCGTGAGCACTGCCCGTGGGACCGCGAGCAGACCCACCGTTCGCTGGTGCGCTACCTGGTGGAGGAGTCCTACGAGACGCTCGAGGCGATCGAGGCCGGCGACCGCGACCACCTGCGTGAGGAGCTCGGCGACCTGCTGCTGCAGGTGATGTTCCACAGCCGGATCGCCGCCGAGCATCCCGACGACCCGTGGACCGTCGACGACGTGGCCGCCGACATCGTGGAGAAGCTGGTACGCCGGCACCCGCACGTGTTCGCCGGTCTCGACGTCGACGGGGTCGACGACGTCGAGACCAACTGGGAGTCGATCAAGTCCGCGGAGAAGCAGCGGTCGTCGGTGCTGGAGGGCATCCCCACCGCGATGCCCGCGCTCAGCCTGGCCGAGAAGGTGCTCGGGCGCGCCAAGCGGGTCGGCCTGGAGGCGACCGACGTGGCCGCCTCGTCAGCCGCCGGCGAGCCCGGCGCGCCGGGCCGCGACCTCGGCACGCAGCTGCTGAGCCTGGTCGCGCAGGCGCGCGTGGAGGGCGTCGACCCCGAGCAGGCGCTGCGCGACGCCGTACGCCGGGCCTCGGAGACGATCCAGGCCGCCGAGGCCGCGGACAAGCGCTGAGGCACGCCGGACTCCGCCGACCCCACCGCGCCGGCCGACCGCGCCCGACCGCTGGGCGAGCCGTGCCCGGAGTCGCCGACCGCTCTCGATAGGCTGGGGCGCGCTCAGACGTCGAACCCCCAAGGAGAACCTGTGGCCGTCATCGACGCCGTCGGCGCGCGCGAGATCCTCGACTCGCGCGGCAACCCGACCGTGGAGGTCGAGGTCGCCCTCGACGACGACACGATCGCCCGCGCGGCAGTCCCGTCGGGCGCGTCGACCGGGCAGTTCGAGGCGGTGGAGCTGCGTGACGGCGGTTCACGATATGGCGGCAAGGGTGTGCAGAAGGCTGTCACCGCCGTGCTCGACGACATCGGACCGCGGCTGGTCGGCATCGAGGCCGGCGAGCAGCGTCTCGTCGACCAGGTCATGCTCGACCTCGACGGCACCCCGAACAAGGCCAAGCTCGGCGCCAACGCCGTGCTCGGCGTCTCCCTGGCCGTCGCCCGCGCGGCGGCGGAGTCGGCGCGGCTGCCGCTGTTCCGCTACCTCGGAGGGCCCAACGCGCACCTGCTCCCGGTGCCGATGATGAACATCCTCAACGGCGGCGCGCACGCCGACTCCGACGTCGACGTCCAGGAGTTCATGATCGCGCCCGTGGGCGCTGCCACCTTCACCGAGGCGCTGCAGCAGGGCACCGAGGTCTACCACGCGCTGAAGGCGGTGCTCAAGGCGCAGGGGCTCGCGACCGGTCTCGGCGACGAGGGCGGATTCGCGCCGAACCTGCCGTCCAACCGCGACGCGCTCGACCTGATCGCGACCGCCGTCGACAAGGCCGGTCTGGCCCTCGGCGACGACATCGTGCTCGCCCTCGACGTCGCCGCCACCGAGTTCTACGACGCAGACAGCGCGCGCTACCGGTTCGAGGGCACGGACAAGACCGCCGAGGAGATGTCGGCCTACTACGCCGACCTGGTCGCCTCCTACCCGCTGGTGTCCATCGAGGACCCGATGAGCGAGGAGGACTGGGAAGGCTGGCAGAGCATGTGCGGCACGCTGGGCGAGCGCGTCCAGCTCGTCGGTGACGACCTGTTCGTGACCAACGTCGAGCGCCTGCAGCGCGGCATCGACGAGTCCGCGGCCAACGCACTGCTCGTCAAGGTCAACCAGATCGGCAGCCTCACCGAGACCTTCGACGCGGTCGAGCTCGCGCATCGCAACGGCTTCCGGTGCATGATGAGCCACCGTTCGGGCGAGACCGAGGACACCACGATCGCCGACCTGGCCGTCGCCACCAACTGCGGCCAGATCAAGACCGGCGCGCCGGCACGGTCCGAGCGCGTCGCGAAGTACAACCAGCTGCTGCGCATCGAGGAGGAGCTCGACGACGCGGCCCGCTACGCCGGACGCGGTGCCTTCCCACGCTTCAGCGCCGGGGACTGAGCCCGGCCGTGGCCAGCGCGCGAGGCGGCAACGGGCGCAACCGCCCCCGTGGGCGGGAGGGACCCGCGCGTACCCGCCCGCAGCCGCGTCGCTCCACCCCCGGCCGTACCACCGCAGCGGCGCGCGGAGGGCCCGCCCGGGCCCAAGCCACCGGCCCGGGCCGTATGCGCGAGCAGCCGGCGCAGCGTCGTCCCCGGCTGACCGGACGCTCGGCGATCGTGATCGTGGTGCTCGCGGTGCTGTTCGTCTCCTACGCCACCAGCCTGCGGGCATACCTCTCCCAGAGCTCGCACATCAACGAGCTGCAGACGCAGATCGCCCAGGACCGGCAGGCGATCGCGGAGCTTCGCGAGGAGCGCGGGCGTTGGAAGGACGAGGCGTTCATCGAGGCGCAGGCACGCGAGAGGTTCGGCTGGGTGCTGCCGGGCGAGGTCGGGCTGCGCGTGATCGGTGAGGACGGCAAGCCGCTCGACGTCGCCTCCGAGCTGACCGACCCAGCGTCGCTGGGTCAGGACCCCGACGCCGAGTGGTGGAGCACCGCGTGGACCAGCATCCGCGGGGCGGGTGCGGAGCAGAAGCAGGTCGTGGTGCCCGCGCAGCGGCTCGGGCCGCGGCCCGAGCGCAGACTCGGCGGTCGCGACCGCGGACAGGGGCGCCGGGGAGGCGCCGGCGTTGGCCACTGAGCCCGCTCGCGCGCACTCCGGCGGGTCCGAGACCCCCGTGGCCGAGGCCGACCTCGACGCGGTGCGCCGACAGCTGGGACGGCCGCCGCGCGCGATCGCCGCGGTCGCGCACCGCTGCCCCTGTGGCCTGCCGGACGTGGTCGAGACGCTTCCGCGGCTCGAGGACGGCACCCCGTTCCCCACGCTGTACTACCTCACCTGCCCGCGCGCGGCGTCGATGATCGGGACGCTGGAGGCGTCCGGGCTCATGCGCGAGATGAGCGACCGCCTGGCCGACGACGAGGCGCTCGCCGCCGACTACCGCGCTGCGCACGAGCGCTACATCGCCCGGCGTGAGGAGCTGATGGACGTCCCGGAGATCGCGGGTGTCTCCGCGGGCGGGATGCCCATCCGGGTCAAGTGCCTGCACGTGCTGGTCGGCCAGGCCCTCGCCGAGGGCGCCGGTGCGCAGCCGCTGGGCGACGAGGCGCTGGAGCGGCTCGGCGACTGGTGGGCCGACGGGCCGTGCGTCGAGCCGGAGTCGCCGTGAACGCCGGTGACGCGGGCGAGCGGGTCGCGGCGATCGACTGCGGCACCAACTCCATCAGGCTGCTCGTGGCCGAACCCGACGGCGCCGGTGGCCTGCGAGACCTCGACCGCCGCATGCTGATCGTGCGGCTCGGGCAGGGCGTCGATGCCACGGGCCGGTTCACCGACGAGGCGCTGCAGCGCACGTTCGACGCCTGCGACGACTACGCCGCCGTGCTGCGCGACCTCGGCGTACACCGCCTGCGGTTCTGCGCGACCTCGGCGGCACGCGACGCCGCCAACGGCGACGTCTTCGCCGCCGGCGTCGAGGAGCGGCTCGGCGTACGACCGGAGGTGCTCACCGGCGACGACGAGGCCGCCCTGTCCTACGACGGCGCGACCCGTGACCTGGAGCGACTCGACGTCCCCGTGCCGTACCTCGTGCTCGACATCGGGGGCGGCTCGACCGAGTTCGTGCTCGGTGACGGCCACGGCCACGTGCGTTTCGCGGAGTCCGTCGACATCGGGTCGGTGCGCATGACAGAGCGGCACCTGCACGGTGACCCGCCGACGGCCGAGGAGATCGAGGCGGCCGTCGCCGACGTCGACGCCACACTCGACCGGTTACGGGTGCCGCTGGAGGACACCGGCACGCTGGTCGGCGTCGCCGGCACCATCACGACCGTTGCCGCGATGGTGCTCGACCTGCCGGAGTACGACTCCGACCGCATCCACCACGCACGGATCGGCGTCGACGACGTCGTCACCGTGCGCCGCCGGCTGCTGGCGATGACCCGGGCACAGCGGCGTGCGCTCGGGTTCATGCACCCGGGACGAGCCGATGTCATCGGCGCCGGCACGCTGATCCTCGACCGCGTCGTGCAGCGGATCGCGCTCGGGCTGGAGCAACCGGTCGTGCTCGTCAGCGAACACGACATCCTCGACGGCATCGCCTGGTCCCTGGCCGAGGAAGCATTGGTGCGTCACCGGGGGAGACGATGACACCTCACGGGCCGGGTGAGGACTCGCGCGCACCCCACCCGATCACCGGGCAGCTGTTCGCCAGCCCCGTGCCGCCGGGCACCGGCTGGCCCGACGACCCCGCCCAACCCGGCACCGAGGTCGCGAACAGCGCCGACGACGTCCTGCGGTTGTCCGCGGACGCCGACCTGGCCCAGGTGTCCGCGCGGATCTCGGTGTGCCGCGCCTGTCCGGGCCTCCTGGACTGGCGCGAGTCGGTGGCGCGCGACAAGCGCCGCTCGTTCGCCGGCCAGCCGTACTGGGGCCGTCCGATCGCGGGCTGGGGACCCGCGGACGCCCCGATCCTGCTGCTCGGTCTCGCCCCTGCGGCGCACGGAGGCAACCGCACCGGGCGGATCTTCACCGGTGACCGCTCCGGGGACTGGCTGTTCGCCGCCCTGCACCGGGCCGGGCTCGCCGCCCAGGCCGCGAGCGAGCACGCCGGCGACGACCAGCGACTGATCGACACCCGCATGGTCGCGACGGTCCGATGCGCGCCTCCGGCCAACAAGCCCACCGTCGCCGAGCGCGATACCTGCGCACCCTGGCTGTACCGCGAGCTGACGCTGCTGACACCGAGCCTGCGGGCCGTCGTCTGCCTGGGGTCGTACGGCTGGGCCGCCGCGCTGCGCGGCCTGCGCGCGGTGGGGTACACCGTGCCCCGGCCGCAGCCACGTTTCGGGCACGCGGCCGAGGCGGTCGTCCGCAAGCCGTCGGGGGAGGACGTGCTGCTGCTCGGCTGCTACCACCCCAGCCAGCAGAACACGTTCACCGGCAAGCTCACCGAGGACATGCTCGACGCGGTGATGCGGCGCGCACGGGAACAATGCTGACCATGTGAATGTTTTCACTAGTATGACGACTCCTCACATCCTCATCGCCGGGGGCGGATACGTCGGCATGTACACCGCGCTCGGGCTGCGTCGGCGACTGCGGGCGGGTGAGGCCCGGGTGACCCTGGTCGACCCGCGCCCCAACATGACCTACCAGCCGTTCCTGCCCGAGGCGGCCGCCGGCAGCCTCGAGCCACGCCACGTCGTCGTGCCACTGCGGCGCACGCTCAAGGGCACCGACGTCGTCAACGGCCGCATCGTCGGCATCGACCACGCGAACAGGGTGGCCACGATCGAGCCGGCCGAGGGCGCCACCTACCAGGTCGCCTACGACATCCTGGTCTCCGCGCTCGGCTCGGTGTCGCGGACGCTGCCGGTGCCCGGTCTGGCCGACCACGCGATCGGGTTCAAGCAGATCGAGGAGGCCATCTCGCTGCGCAACCGCGTCCTCGACCGCCTCGACGCCGCGTCGTCCACGACCGACCCGGACCTGCGCCGGCGCGCCCTCAACTTCGTGTTCGTCGGCGGGGGGTACGCCGGCGTGGAGGCGATGGCCGAGCTCGAGGACATGGCGAAGTACGCCACCCGCTACTACGACCGCATCGAGCCCGGCGACCTGCGGTTCGTGCTGGTCGAGGCGACCGGCCGCATCCTTCCCGAGGTCGGGGAGGACATGGGCCGCTACACCCTCAAAGTGCTGCGCGACCGCGGCATCGACATCCGGCTGAACACCCGGCTGGAGTCGTGCGTGGGCGGACACGTCGTGCTCTCCGACGGCGAGGAGTTCGACAGCGACGTGATCGTGTGGACGGCCGGGGTCAAGGCCAACCCGGTACTCGAGAAGACCGACCTCCCGCTCGATTCGGCCGGCCGGGTCAGGACCCTGCCGAACCTCACGGTCGAGGGAGTGCCCGACGCGTTCGCCGCGGGTGACTCCGCGGCGGTCCCCGACCTGACCAACCCCGGCCAGCTCACCAGCCCGAGCGCCCAGCACGCCGTGCGGCAGGCGCGGCTGCTCGCGGCCAACCTCGTGCACTACCTGCGCGGCGAGCCGCTCAAGGACTACGAGCACAAGTACGCCGGCTCGGTGGCGAGCCTGGGCCTGCACCAGGGCGTGGCCCAGGTGTACGGCATCAAGCTCAAGGGCTGGCCGGCATGGTTCATGCACCGCACGTACCACATGTCGCGGATGCCGACGCTGAACAAGAAGATCCGCGTGGTGCTCGACTGGACCCTCGCCCTGTTCTTCCGCCGCGAGGTGGTCTCGCTCGGGTCGCTGCAGCGGCACCGCGACGACTGGGAGCGTGCCAGCCGCTGATCGCCGGTCGCTGATCGTCGGCCGGTGGGGTCTGGGCTGCGTAGGATCGGGCGTGGCCCGCCCCTGTAGTCCAACCGGCAGAGACGGCGCTCTTAAACAGCGTTCAGTGTGGGTTCGAGTCCCACCGGGGGCACCATCGCCGATGACGGCCGAGGACGGTCGGGGAGGACGATCGGCCCGTTGCGCGCCGTTGCCCAGGATGCCCATGAATGTTGGGAATCCGTTACGCCGGTCCGTCGTTGTACCCCGTAGCCGGTCGGTACGATCGGTGGTGTCCCGCGCTCCCGGCGGGGTCGATGGAGGAGACCATGCACAGCAGTAACCCTGTTTTCGCTCG
The DNA here is from genome assembly GCA_035557095.1 of Nocardioidaceae bacterium. GTDB lineage: Bacteria > Actinomycetota > Actinomycetes > Propionibacteriales > Nocardioidaceae > JALZDI01. Next base: position 19,743 of record DATMEB010000057.1, read on the forward strand.
AAGCGGCGGCTTCAACGGCCGCGCTCCGCAGCAGTCCCAGTACCCCACCTACCCCGGCGCCGGCCCCAGTGCCGGTTCCGGTGGGCCCGGCTACACCGACCCGTCGACGTGGCAGACCGGCACACCCGGCGGCCCGGCGGTCGCCGAGGAGCGGATGACGATCGACTCGGTCGTCATGCGCACGGCGATGACGCTGGTGGTTCTGGTCGCGTCGGCGGCTGCGACCTGGTTCCTCTTGTCGCCGCCGGAGCAGAACACCACGGCGACGATGACGGCGTGGATGGTCGGCGCGTTCGGTGGTCTCGGCCTCGGGCTGGTGATCTCGTTCAAGCGCGTCGTGAGCCCGGCTCTCGTATTGCTGTACGCCGTGCTCGAGGGCGTCTTCGTCGGCGCGGCGAGCATGTTCTTCGAGTCCGTGTGGCCCGGCATCGTCGTGAGCGCTGTGGTCGGCACATTCGTTGCGTTCGTTGCAACCCTTGCCGCCTACAAGTTCTTCAACATCACGGTGACCCCGAAGTTCCGCAGGGTCGTCACCATCGCGATGTTCGGCTTCGTCGCGCTCGTGCTGCTGGACTTCCTGCTGAGCTTCGCGGGCCTGAGCTTCGGCTTCAACGGCTTCGGGCTGATGGGGCTGATCGCCACCGTCGTGGGCCTCGTGCTCGGTGTGCTGATGCTCGTGCTCGACTTCGACTTCGTCGAGCGCGGTGTAGCCGCCGGCCTGCCGGAGCGGGAGTCGTGGCGGGCCGCGTTCGGCCTGACGGTCACGCTCATCTGGCTCTACATCGAGATGCTGCGGCTGCTCGCCATCCTGCGTGGCGACTGACCAGCACACGCTCGCCTGAACGACGCGGCGGCGCCCGGGCCCTCGGCCCGGGCGCCGCCGCGTATGCGCCGCGTGTGGAGCTGTGCGTATGTTGGGGCCGTGCTGTTCTCGCTCGACGCGCACCCGGGTCTCGCGGACGGGTCGATCACCCGCACCTTCCGCACCTGGAAGCGTGCGCAGGCGCGGGCAGGAGGCCGTTACCGCGTCGGCGGGATGCTGCTGGAGGTCGACACGGTCACCCGGGTCGCCGTGGCCGACCTGACCGAGAGCGACGCCCGCGCGGCCGGTGAGCCCGACCTCGCAGCGCTGCGTCGCCGGCTGGGCGAACCCGACGAGCAGACGCTGGTATGGCGGGTGGACCTGCACCACGTCGGACCCGACGACCGCATCGCGCTGCGGGCCACGGACGCGCTGACCGAGCCCGACGTCGAGCGCCTGACGGCCCGGCTCGACCGGCTCGACGCCGCCTCGACCACCGGGCCGTGGACGCGCGAGGTGCTGCGGCTGATCGGGGCGTGCCCGGGCGTGGTGTCGACCGAGCTCGCCGAGAAGCTGGGCCGGGAGCGCCAGGCGTTCAAGGCCGACGTACGCAAGCTGAAGAACCTCGGCCTGACCGAGAGCCTGCAGGTGGGCTACCGGATCTCGCCGCGAGGCCAGGCCCTCCTCGATGCCCTCGGTGCCGGCTGACCTGGGCAGATCCACGCCCGGCCAACACAGCAAGGGGCGCCCGGGAGGACTCCCGAGCGCCCCTCACCGGTTGGTGGGGCCGTCGTCTTGACGGCCCCTCGGTGTCATCGGCGGTGTTACCGGAAGGCGCGCTGCGCCTTCTGCAGGTTGTGCTCGTGCACGATCGCCGTGGCGTGCCCGTGCGCGAGACCGTACTCGTCGCGCAGCCAGCAGACCCTCTCGTCGAACCGCAGCATGCCCGGCCCCTGCTCCAGGTGGCCGAACCACTCCTTCAGGTCACGTCCGGTGGCCGAGGGAATTCTCTCGACCAGTTGCCGATGCGTCTCTTCGGAGTGGTGTAGGGCCATGGCTGCCTCCGTGGGGTTGGTCGTGAATCGAGGGTGCCTCAACATCGGGCGGGGCACAAGGCCTGGCTCACCCCTCGGCGTCGCCCACCCGTTCCACATCCGGGATGGCCCGACGGCGGCGGTGGCGCAGCGCCACCCAGCGCCCGCGCGCCCCGCGTTCGCGCCCGCCGACCTCGGTGCCGCTGACCTCGGTGCCGGCCGAGTCTGCTGCCTCGGCGGCGGCGTACGCGACCGGCAGCACGCCCTCGCCGCGGAACGTCTCGGGCTCCTCCTCGCTCTCCGGTGCGAGCCCGATCGCGGCCGCGACCGAGGGCAGCAGCGCGCCGACCATGCTCTCGTATCCGGTCGCGGACGGATGGAACTGGTCGGGGCCGAAGTAGCGGCCGGGCTCGCGGTCGAACTCCGGTCCGAGCAGCGCTCCCAGGGACACCGAGCGGCCGCCGGCCTCGACGACCGCGATGGTCTGACCGGCGGCAAGCCGGCGGCTGAGCATGCGGGCGATCTGCCGCAGCGGGCTGGCGATCGGGCGCACGGTGCCCAGGTCGGGGCAGGTGCCCACGACGACCTCGCAGCCGCTGTCCTTGAGCCGGCGGACGGCGGCCTCGAGCAGGCGCACGACCTCCGAGGGCCAGGACGCGTGGGTGACGTCGTTGGTCCCGATCACGATCACCGCGACGTCGGGGGCGGCTTCGAGCGCGCGGTCGATCTGCGCGTCGAGATGCTTGGACTCCGCGCCGATCGCTGCGTGTACCGCCACGCGGACCGGCCGCTGTGCCTGCTGCGCCAGCCCGGCGGCGAGCAGGGCACCCGGCGTCTGGTCGGGGTCCTGCATGCCGTAGCCGCAGGCGGCCGAGTCGCCCAACACCGCCAGGTTGATCGGGCTGCCGGACAGCCCCGGGCCGTACACGTCACTGGAGTCCGGCGGGTTCGGCTGCCGGGGCCCGATGGTCCGTCGGGCCAGGGAGGCCTGCGCACGCAGCAGGCCGTACAGCGACCCGCCGAGCAGTCCCAGGCCTCCGCCGCCGTATGCCGCGGCGGCTGCCATCCGTCGTGCCGATGCTGCCTTGACCAAACCCAGTACCTCCCCTTGATCGCCCCAAATCTACGGGTCGGCAAGGGTGAGATCGTGGGGGACTCCCGCCCGATTAGGCTGACCGCGTGAAATATGTGGACTCCCTGCTCGACCTGGTCGGTGACACGCCACTGCTGCGGCTGCAGAAGGTGACCGACGGCGCGCGTCCGACCGTGCTCGCGAAGGTGGAGTACATGAACCCGGGCGGCAGCGTGAAGGACCGGATCGCCAAGCGCATGGTCGAGGCCGCCGAGGCCGACGGCTCGCTGCAGCCCGGCGGGACGATCGTGGAGCCGACCTCGGGCAACACCGGCGTCGGCTTGGCGATCGTTGCGCAGGCCAAGGGCTACCAGTGCGTGTTCGTCTGCCCGGACAAGGTCAGCGAGGACAAGCGCAACGTGCTGAAGGCATACGGCGCCGAGGTCGTCGTGTGCCCGACCGCGGTCGAGCCCGAGCACCCCGACTCGTACTACTCCGTCTCGGACCGGCTGGAACAGGAGATCGAGGGCGCCTGGAAGCCCGACCAGTACTCCAACGTCAACAACCCGCGGTCGCACTACGAGCAGACCGGGCCCGAGATCTGGCAGCAGACCGACGGCAGGATCACGCACTTCGTGTGCGGGGTCGGCACCGGCGGGACGATCAGCGGGACGGGTCGCTACCTCAAGGAGGTCAGCGACGGGCGCGTGCAGGTGATCGGAGCCGACCCGGAGGGGTCGGTCTACTCCGGCGGCACCGGCCGGCCGTACCTCGTCGAGGGCGTGGGGGAGGACTTCTGGCCCACGACGTACGACCGAGAGATCGCCGACCGCATCATCGCGATCTCCGACCGTGACTCGTTCGCGACGACACGCCGGCTCGCCCGCGAGGAGGGCCTGCTGGTCGGCGGGTCATCGGGTATGGCGGCTGCCGGTGCGATCCGGCTCGCACAGGAGCTCGACGACCCCGAGGCCGTGATCGTGGTGCTGCTGCCCGACGGCGGCCGCGGCTACCTCACCAAGGTCTTCGACGACGCGTGGCTCTCGCACTACGGGTTCCTGCGTGGCAAGGACGAGCGCACCGTCGGCGACGTGCTGCGCGGCAAGGGCGGCGAGCTGCCCGCGCTGGTGCACACCCATCCCAACGAGACGATCGCCGAGGCGGTCGCGATCCTGCGCGAGTACGGCGTCTCGCAGATGCCGGTCGTCAAGGCCGAGCCGCCGGTGATGGCAGCCGAGGTCGTGGGCTCGGTCGCGGAACGCGAGCTGCTGGAGGCGCTGTACGGCGGCCGGGGACGGCTGGCCGACCGGGTCGAGGCGCACATGTCCGCCGCGCTGCCGACGATCGGTGCCGGCGAGTCCGCCTCCACGGCGGTCGCCGCCCTCGGCAAGGCCGACGCGCTGCTCGTGCAGGAGGACGGCAAGCCGGTCGGGGTCGTCACCCGCCAGGACCTGCTCGGCGCGCTCGCCACCAGCTGACTGACTATCGCGGCGCGAACAAGGCCTCAGGCGGGCTGGCGCTCGCGTGCGGGCTCGGCGGTCGAGGCCGTTGCCGCGGGAACGACGTCGTACTCGTGCCGCTTCAGCTTGCGGGTCTCGAGCCAGTACTTCCACGTGAAGTGCGGCCAGATCGTGAAGTTGCGGCCGTTCTCGTCGACGTACCAGCTGTTGCAGCCCTGCCACACGCTGCCGGACAGACGGGTCTGGACCCGTTCGACGAATCGGTCGTGGGTGTCCTGGCGGACGTCGACGTAGGCCGCGTCCTCGTCCTCGAGCAGCCCGAGCGCCTGCATCACGTAGTCGACCTGACGCTCGATCATGAACACCATCGAGCTGTGGCCGAGGCCGGTGTTCGGTCCGACCAGGAGGAACAGGTTGGGGAAGCCGGAGACCGTGATCCCGAGGTGGGCGCCCATCCCCCTGCGCTCCCACACCTCGTTGAGCTCCTCGCCGTCGCGCCCCACGATCTTCATCTGCGTGAGGTTGCCGCTGACGTCGAAGCCCGTACCGAAGATGATCGTGTCCGCCTCGCGCTCGGTGCCGTCGCTGGTGACGACGCTGTGCGGCCGTACCTCCTTGATGCCGTCGGTCACGAGGTCGACGTGGTCGTGGCACAGCGAGGGGTAGTAGTCGTTCGAGAGCAGGACGCGCTTGCAGCCGACGGCGTAGTCGGGCGTGAGCTTGCGGCGCAGCTCCGGGTCGGGCACCTGCTTCTTCAGATGATGCCGAGCCTGTAGCTCGATCGCCTTCATCATCCTGGGGTTGACCGCGAAGCCGACCCCGCGCAGCTCCATCGCCCAGTACAACAGGTTGCGGATGAACCGCTGGCCGACCGGGAAGCGCGAGTGCAGGTCGCGCTCGCGCACGCCGATCGCGCGGTCGGGCTTGGGCGTGATCCATGGCGCGGAGCGCTGGTAGACGTCGAGGTGCGCGACGTCCTCGGCGATCTGCGGCACGAACTGGATGGCGCTGGCGCCGGTGCCGATGACCGCGACCCGGCGCCCGCGCAGGTCGTGCTCGTGGTTCCAGTGCGCGGAGTGGAACGTCGTGCCTTCGAACGTGTCCAGACCCGGCAGGTCCGGGGTCTTCGGATGGTGCAGCGCGCCGACCCCGGCCACCAGCGAGCGGGCGGTGACCAGCTCGTTGTCGTTGACCCACACCTGCCAGGTGCCGCTCGCCTCGTCGAACTCCGCACCGGTGACCGTGGCGTTGTAGCGGAAGTGCGCGCCGATGCCGTACTTGTTCACGCAGTGCCGGATGTAGTCCCAGATCTCCTGCTGGGGCGCGAACATCCGCGTCCACCGCGGGTTCTGCTCGAAGGAGAACGAGTAGAGGTACGACGGCACGTCGCACGCGCAGCCGGGGTAGGTGTTGTCCCGCCAGGTGCCGCCGAGGTCGTCGTCCTTCTCGAGCACCACGAAGTCGTCGATGCCGCGCAGCTTGAGCTGGATCGCCATGCAGACCCCGGCGAAGCCGGAGCCGATGATCGCGACCTGGTGGTCGACCGGGGTCGCTGCCGTGGTCGAGGGGGTCGACGTGCTCGCGGGAGCGGTCGCCATGCGCGGCCTCCTGGGTCCAAGCCTTGCTGCCAACGCAGCCATCAACTATGTGTCATTAGCGATGTAACATTCTGTGGCGTCGCCCTGTCAAGGGTCGGGGATGTGACGCGGTGCACGCCGTCCCAGGCCGATGACGCGAACAAACGATCGGTTCGCCCCACATGTTTAGGGTCTGTCGTCAATAGCCCCTTTGGCCCATTCAACGTGACTACCGCTGATCATGATCGCGGCCCAGGGCCGGTCTACCGTCGGCCGGGTTCGTTGATTGATCCCTTTCGGGGTCTTCTAGCTATTTGGGGGCTTTAAGAGTGCGCAAGCTATTTGAGAGTCGTGTTGCCGCTGTGGCCGTTGGGGCTGCAGTTGTGGTGGGTTTGGGGTCCACCGGGGCGTGGGCTGCTTCCACGATCGGGTCGGATGACATCAGGAACGGCGGGGTCAGCACCAAGGACATCCGCAACGGGGGCGTTCACAAGGACGACGTGCACCGAGGTGCAGTCGGCTCGCACGAGGTCCAGGACCAGAGCTTGGGCATGGGCGACCTGCGTAAGGCGGCCAGGGACAGCCTGCGCGGTTCGAAGGGTCCGCGGGGCCCGCAGGGTCCGCGGGGACCCAGAGGTGCGAAGGGCGACGACGGGGACGACTTCGAGGTCCGGGGTCGCAACTGGGGGATCGTCGACAGGAACGTGAGTGGCGCCGGCGACGCCTACCTGCGGTTCGGCCCGACTGCGATCAACTTCCCGAGCGGTACGAAGGTGAAGCCCCCGTTGGGCATCGGCAGCCTCGGCATTCGCGTCGAAGGTAGCGACACCGACGGCATCGAGCCTCTCGCCACCACTGACAAGGTCTCCTTCGGCAACCAGGTCGACTTCTTCGGCGATCTGGTCGGCGACCTGGAGCAGCTCGGGTTCTGGGTGTTCACCACCGGCGAGAACAACGCCAATGGCGCCAACAACATGCCGACCATCCAGTTCGAGATCGACCCGAACCTGGCGGCGACAGGCACCGACGACTACTCCTCGATGGTGTACCTACCGGCCAACGGCATTGCCAATGAGTGGACCGAGTTCGACGCCACCGATGACACGCAGGGTCCGACCTGGTTCCTGAGCGGTGCGGAGGGTGCAGCCACCGGCTGCAGCCAGGCGACACCCTGCACGTTCACGGCGATCCAGGACGCGCTGGACGAGGGGACGCCGGGGGTACCCGACCCCGATCCCGCCACGATCTACACCGCGCAGATCTTCAAGGGCCGTGACTTCTCGTTCTCGGGCGCCGTCGACGCGTTGCGGATCAACAACAAGGTGTACGACTTCGAACCCTTCGGTGTCGTCACGAAGTTCGACCACGACGACTGACCTACTACCGAACGTCGGCCCCCGGTCCACGCCGGACCGGGGGCCACGGTCGGGATTTGCAGGTGTGGCAACTCCTGGTCGTGACCGCGACACCGACGCCGCCTCTGGCTGACGTGCTGCGGGCTCGACCAACCGCATGACATTCACGAAGAATTCGGGGGCTTTACCCATGCGCAAGCTATTCCAAAGTCGTGTCGCTGCGGTCGCCGTCGGGGCTGCAGTCGTGGTCGGTCTCGGCTCCACCGGAGCCTGGGCTGCTGCCACGATCGGGTCCGACGACATCCGTAACGGCGGGGTCCGCACCATGGACATCCGTAACGGCGGCGTGCAGAAGGGCGACCTCCACGGGGGTGCGGTCGGCTCGCACGAGGTCGCGGACGAGACCCTGGGCCTGGGCGACCTGCGTCCCGGCGCCGTCGACAGCCTGCGCGGGTCGCAGGGACCGCGTGGACCCCAGGGACCGCGTGGACCGCAGGGACCGAGCGGTGACAGCGGCGACGACGCGCCTCTGCTGGACACCCTGAGCCACCTGCTGTACGTCGAGGACGGCACCCTGCAGATGGACACGCTCACCTACCGGCTCAAGGATCCGATCAAGTTCGAGGACCTGGACCTGACCTTCTTCCAGGAGCTCGTCCATGAGGGCGCACCGGGTGCGAGCGCCGTCGGAGCCAGCGTGATCCTCGGCGTGGACGCCAACGACGACGGCAAGTACGAGGCGAAGGATCTGGCCTGGCACGTCGGGGAGACCCCGCACGACCCGGCTCTGCTCAAGGACGACACCTTCGTGGAGATGGACGGTGCCAGCCCATCGGTGTTCAGCGTCTTCGCCCCGGACGAGCCGCGGTGGTGGTCGCCGAACGTTGCCGGTGACGGGTTCAACACCGTTGACCCGAACTGCTACAACACGCTGGCAATCCTGGTCGCCGACTGTGCCGACGTGCGTTTCGACGCCGACGACAAGATCGAGGTCATCCGGCTCGTGCTCGGGGGCTCAGGGGCATGGAACGACGTGGCCTACCGCCTCACGACGAGGAACATCGGCGCCGAGGTCAAGGAGCTCAAGCACGTCTCGATCGAGCGGCTGGTCCCGATCCCGCCGGCCGGCTGAGCAGGTGGTCGACGCTCGTCGGCGGTGAACTGGCGACTCGAGCCGACAGGTCGCCGGTGGCCCCGGTCCCCGCCAGGGACCGGGGCCGCACCACGTCCGGGCCCTACCGGTGCCGTGATGGGATGGGCAGGTGCCCGGCCGGTCGTACGCAGCCACTCACGGCACCGAGCGCCGAGCCCGCCAAGGCCGGGCGGTGCGCCGGTGAGTGCGCCGTCGTCGTACCTCACCATCGCCCGCGCCGGCGAGGTCGAGATCGAGGTCAAGCGCTCACGGTTCCTGTGCCGTCTCCGGCGCGTGGACGACGAGGAGCAGGCGCGCACAGTGGTCGACGAGGCACGCCGCGAGCACTGGGATGCGCGCCATCACTGCTCGGCATTCATCCTGGGCGCGGCGGGCCGGGTGCAGCGCTCCAGCGACGACGGTGAGCCGGCCGGCACCGCGGGCGCGCCGATGCTCGAGGTTTTGCGCGGCCGCGAGGTCAGCGACGTGGTTGCGGTGGTCAGCCGCTACTTCGGGGGCACGCTGCTCGGTGCCGGTGGTCTGGTCCGCGCCTACTCCGATGCCGTGCGCACGACGCTCGACGACGTCGGCGCCGTGCGCCGCCGACGGATGCGACTCCTCGACGTCACCGCCGGGCACGCCGAGGCGGCTCGGCTCGAGCACGACCTGCGGGCGCGGGGTGTGGTCGTGGACGACGTGACCTACGCCGAGCGTGCGACGCTGCGGATCGCGGTGCCCGACGGGGCCGTTGCCGAGCTCCACGAGACGCTCGCGCGGCTCACCGGCGGGGCGGTGGACAGCCGAGACGCCGGCACAGTCTGGGCCGACTCCGGTGGCTGACAGATGCGCACCAGAATGTTGACCGGGCGGTCAGTCAGTCGTACACTGAACAGTGCAGAAGGAGGGCCGCCGGGTGCGGACCGACGACCCCAGTAACCGTGGGAGGTTGGTCATGAAGGCCTGGAGAAGGTGGCAGGACTGGATCGCACTGGTCGCGGGTGTCTACGCGCTGTTGTCCCCGCTGTGGACCGACACCGACACCGCCGCCATGTGGTCGCTGATCGTGTTCGGTGCACTCATCGCGCTGGCGTCGCTGGCATCGTTGGCACGTCCGGAGATGGACCCGCTGGAGTACGCACACGCCGCGCTCGGGGCGCTGTTGTTCATCGCGCCGTGGGTGCTCGGCTACGCCGACATGATGGGAGCCGCGTGGACGTCGTGGATCGCCGGAATCGTCACCCTGGTCGTCGGGGTGGCCGCACTTCCGATGACGCGCAACATCACCGGCGGACGAGCGGCACCGCAGCACTAGGTTCTGAGCTCCCCAATGCCGGCGCAGGGCGGCAGGTCGCCGTTCCTGCGCCGACGGGCGAGGTGCGGTGATGGTCAGCAAACCCCGTAAGCCACGCAAGGCAGCAGAGCGGCGTACGCCTGACGCGAGCAGGCGGCGCATCCTCGACGCAGCCGAGGAGCTGTTCGCCCGGGACGGGTTCGACGCCACCCCCACCGCACGGATCGCGAAGCGGGCCAACGTGCCCAAGGGCCTCGTCTTCTACTACTTCCCGAAGAAGATCGACGTCCTGCTCTCATTGCTCGACGAGCGCCTGACGACGTCCCCGTTGCTCGACCACGAGGACGTCGTCACCCGCGGCGACGTCGCGGGAACCCTCGTGGCGCTGGCCGAGGAGATCGACCTGGGTGGGCGCGAGTCGGCGGTCCTGCGCACGATCATCTGGCGTGAGTCGGAGACGCACCCGGAGGTACGCCGGTGTCTCGCCGAGCTGTACCGCGTGCTGTTCGGGATCACCCGGCGCGCGGTGATCGCCGCGCAGGAGCTGGCCGCGGGCCATCCCAAGCTCGACGCGGCGGTGCAGTCGTTCGTCGCCGCGATGCTGCTGGAGTCCAACTCCGCACGCGTCGAGGGGCCACCGGTCGACCTGCGCGAGGTCGCCGACCTGGTGGCCGCCGGCGTCGAGCCGGCCTGACCGCCCCTGGACACCAGCTCTCGGCGCAAGCGAGGGTGTCAGGCCTCGGCGTACCTCACGCCGGTCGCGTGGATCGGGCAGTAGCCGCCGGGGTTCTTCACCAGGTACTGCTGGTGGTAGTCCTCGGCGTAGTAGTAGCTGTCCAACGGCGCGATGACGGTGGTGATCTCGCCGTAGCCGCGTGCGGTCATCGCCTTCTGGTAGGTGTCGCGGGACTGCTCCGCCTCGTCCTGCTGCTCCGGGGTCGTCGTCAGGATGATCGAGCGGTACTGCGAGCCGCGGTCGTTGCCCTGGCGCATGCCCTGCGTGGGGTCGTGGTTCTCCCAGAAGATCCGCAGCAGGTCGGCGTACGACACCCGCGCGGGGTCGAAGATCACCCGCACCACCTCGGCATGGCCGGTCCGGCCGCTGCAGACCTCCTCGTAGGTGGGGTGCGGAGTCAGACCGCCCGCGTAGCCGACCGACGTCGACCAGACCCCCGGCACCTCCCAGAACGTCTTCTCCTCGCCCCAGAAGCAGCCGAGCCCGAACACCGCTTCGGCGTACCCCTCGGGCACGTCGGCCTCGATCGGGGTGCCGAGCACGGCATGGCGGTTGCCCACCCGGAAGGACCGCGTGTCGCGGCCGGGAAGTGCCTCGTCGGCGGTGGGCAGCTGGGTCTTGTGACGTCCGAAGAGCATGGTCCCTCCAACAGGTGTGCGCCTCTCCACATTCCCACAGCACGCACGCGCCCGCCCCCTGGCCCGTGTCCCACCCCGTGGTGGGGCCGTGCGAACGGCGGCAGGGTGGGTCGTGGACGTTAGCCTCGTGCCATGGGCAGCCGTGAGCACACCAGCGCGCAGTACTCCTTCGAGACGCGGGCGATCCACGCCGGTCAGGAGGCCGACCCGCGCACGGGTGCGGTGATCGGTCCGATCTACGCCACCAGCACGTACAAGCAGGACGGCGTCGGCGGCCTGCGCGAGGGCTACGAGTACTCCCGCACCGCGAACCCCACCCGCGCCACCCTGGAGAGCTGCATCGCGGCGCTGGAGCAGGGCAGCCACGGGTTCGCGTTCGCCAGCGGGATGTCGGCCGAGGACACCCTGCTGCGCACGGTCTGCCGGCCAGGCGACCACGTGGTGATCCCCGACGACGCCTACGGCGGCACTTACCGGTTGTTCGCCAAGGTCGCCGAGCCGTGGGGCCTGGACTACTCCGTGGCCGCGGTCGCCGACGTCGACGCGGTCCGCGCCGCGGTGCAACCCGGCAGGACCAAGGTCGTCTGGGTGGAGACACCGACCAACCCGTTGCTGGGGATCGCCGACATCGCCGCGCTCGCCGGTGTGGCCCACGACGCCGGGGCCCTGCTGGTCGTCGACAACACCTTCGCCTCGCCGTACCTGCAGCAGCCGCTCACCCTCGGAGCCGACGTGGTCGTGCACTCCACCACCAAGTACTGCGGTGGCCACTCCGACGTCGTCGGCGGCGCGCTCGTGGTCGACGACGCCGACCTCGCCGACCGGATCCACTTCAACCACAACTCCGTGGGCGCGGTCGCCGGGCCGTTCGACTCGTGGCTGGTGCTGCGGGGGCTGAAGACGCTGGGGGTGCGCATGGACCGGCACTGCGACAACGCCGAGCGGGTCGTGGAGTTCCTGAGCCGGCAGGCGGCGGTGAGCCAGGTGATCTACCCCGGTCTGCCCGACCATCCCGGCCACGAGCTCGCGGCCAAGCAGATGCGGCGCTTTGGCGGCATGGTGTCGTTCCGGGTGCAGGGCGGGGAACGGCAGGCCGTCGAGGTCTGCAACCGGGCGCGGCTGTTCACGCTCGCCGAGTCTCTCGGCGGCGTCGAGTCGCTGATCGAGCATCCCGGCCGCATGACGCACGCGTCGGCCGTCGGCTCGCCGCTGGAGGTGCCCGCCGACCTGGTGCGGCTCAGCGTCGGCATCGAGACCGTCGACGACCTGCTGGCCGACCTCGAGTACGCCCTGCGGCCGGCGCCGGGCGGCTGAACGTTGAGCCTGGTCGCCTGCGTCGACTTCGGGTCGACCTTCACCAAGGCCGCACTGGTCGACGTCGACGACGGTCGGCTGCTCGCAACCGCGAGCCATCGCACCACCCTCGACGGTGACGTGCTCGACGGGTGGGAGGCGTGCCGAGCCCGGCTCGCCGCGGAACACGCCGATGCGCGGCACGCGGACGTGCTGGCCTGCTCGTCGGCCGGCGGTGGGCTGCGGATCGCCGTCGTCGGCAACGAGGACCTGGTGACAGCCGAAGCGGGTCGCCGGGTCGCACTGTCCAGCGGTGGTCGCGTCGTGCACGTGGCCGCGGGCCTGCTCGACGTCCACCGGGTCGAGGCGCTGCGGCAGGCCGCTCCCGACGTGGTGCTGCTGGTCGGTGGCACCGACCACGGCAACGCCGAGGTGCTGCTGTCGTCGGCGAAGGCGCTCGCGCGTGGCGACGCGACGACACCGGTGGTCGTGGCCGGCAACATCGGCGCGCAGGACGAGGCCGCGGCGATCCTGCGCGACGCCGGGGTGCCGCACGTGTGCGCCGACAACGTCCTGCCCCGCATCGGCGTGCTGGCTCCGGACTCCGCGCGGGCGGCGATCCGCGCGGTCTTCCTCGAACACGTGATCGGCGGCAAGAACCTCTCCAGCCGCGCCGACTTCACCGAGATCGTGCGTGGCGCCACTCCCGACGTCGTCCTCGACGCCGTCCGGCTGCTCGCGCGTGACGCGGGCGAAGCCGGCGGCTGGGGGGACGTGGTCGTCGTCGACGTCGGCGGCGCCACCACCGACGTCCACTCGGTCGTCGAGGTCGACCCCGAGGACGCCGGGCTCGCTCGCCAGGTCGTCGCGCCGACCCCGGTGACGCGCACGGTCGAGGGTGACCTGGGCATGCGCTGGAGCGCGCCCGACACTGTCGCCGCGGGGCGCGAGCACGGACTGGTGGGCGAGGACGAGTACGCCGGGCTCGAACGAACGGCGCGGCGGCGTCGTGCCATGCCGGCGTACCTTCCGGCCGACGACGCCAGGCACGCGTCGCGTGAGCGCAGCCGCGACGAACGTCTGGCCACGGTCGCGGCCGGGGTCGCGCTGCGCAGGCACGCCGGGCGTCAGCAGGTCCGGTTCGGCCCGGACGGGCGACTCGTGGAGCGCACCGGCAAGGACCTTCGCGAGGTCGACCTGCTCGTCGGGTCCGGCGGCGTACTCCGGCACAACGGCGCCGCCTTCGCACGACGGGTGCTCGAGGCCTCCTTCGGGTACGACGTGGCCGGAGGGTGGTTGCTACCGCGCGCGCCGCGCGTCGTCGTGGACGATGACTACGTGCTCGCCGCCGCCGGCCTGCTGGTCGCCGACCATCCGGAGGCGGCGCGCGCACTCCTGCACCGCCTGCTCGAGCCGAAAAGGGCGACGAGGCACCGACGAGGTACCGACGAGGACATGAACAGATCCATGAAGAGGACGCACAGATGAGCGAATCGATCCCCCGTGGCGTGGACATCGCCGCCGCCTGGTCGTGGCGGTTCCTGGTCATCGTGCTGGCGACCGGTGCCCTGGGGTGGCTGGTCGCCCGTCTCAGCGTCGTCGTCATCCCGGTGATCGTCGCGCTGCTGATCGCCGCACTGCTCGCGCCCCTGGTCAAGCGCCTGCACCGCGGCAAGCTCAGCCGCGGGCCTGCGACCGGCATCGTCGTCGTGAGCGGCCTGTTCTTCGTCGGCGCGGCGCTGACACTGGTCGGTCAGCAGATCGTCGACGGCTTCAGCGACCTTTCGGCACAGGTCGTCACCGGCCTGCGCCAGATCGACGACTGGCTGCGCACCGGTCCGCTGAACCTCTCCGACGCACAGCTCACGTCACTGATCGGACAGGCACAGGACGCCGTCACCTCCAGCAACGAGCAGATCGTCTCCAGCGCGACGAGCCTGGGAAGCACGCTCGGCCACATCGTCGCCGGGTTCTTCCTCGTGCTGTTCTCGCTGTTCTTCTTCCTCTACGACGGCGAACGCATCTGGACCTTCGTGACCCGGCTGTTCCCGCAGGCCGCGCGTGACCGGGTCGACTCGTCCGGGCGGGTGGCCTGGACCTCGCTGACCGCGTTCGTGCGCGCGACGGTGATCGTGGCGTTCGTGGACGCGGTCGGCATCATGCTGGTCGCGCTGGTGCTGAAGGTGCCGCTGGCCGTGCCGATCGGCGTCCTGGTGTTCCTCGGTGCGTTCGTGCCGATCATCGGTGCCCTGATCTCCGGGTTCGTCGCGGTGATCGTGGCGCTGGTGGCGCACGGGCCGGTCGTCGCGCTGCTGATGCTGGCAGGTGTCCTGCTCGTGCAGCAGCTCGAGTCGCATGTGCTGCAGCCGTTCCTGCTGGGAAGGGCGGTCAGCGTGCACCCGCTGGCGGTCATCCTCGCGGTCGCCTCCGGCGTGTTGGTCGCGGGCATCGTCGGTGCGCTGGTCGCCGTACCGATCGTCGCCTCGCTGAACGTCGTCGTGCGACACCTGGCCTCGTCGTCCGCCGATGCCGATCCCGAGGAGGCCGAGGAGCAGGCCGAGGCCGAGGCCGGTCCACTCGCCTAGGTCAACACGTCCCAAGCGCGGCGGTTACGGCACCGATGCCGCGACCCCGGTGATCCCGTGGTGCCGGCGCACGACGGTGAGTACGACGGCCACCCCGGTCGCGGTCACCAGCACCGCGACGGCGGTCAGCGTCGCCGAGTCCGGCGACAGCAGCGGCTGGGCCCGCAGCGCCTGCCACGTGGTCACGGCCATCACGCCGGCGTAGCCGGCGGCGGCAATCCAGACCAGGCGCACCCGTGCGGTCTCGTCGAGCAGCCGGCGGGGCACCTGCGACAGCGCGGCGGCCAGCAGCGGCAGCAGCTGCAGGGCGTGTAGCCCGACCGCGTGCCCGACGCGCAGGTCGCCGCCGGTGGTGCTCCATCCGGTCAACGCAAGCCCGGGTCCACCGTCGGGTACACCGACCGCGTGCGCACCGCCACCGGGCTGCAGGATCATCAGCATCCCGAGGGCCATCCCCACCAGCCCGACGACCAGACCCAGCCGGATGGCCCAGGCCGTGGCCGGCTCCAGGCCCGGCCGGCGCACCAGCACCACCGCCAGGGCGGCCGTGGCCAGCCAGAGCAACAGGATCGTGGCTCCCATCAGCGAGAACAGGGCGGCGTCCAGCGGAGTGCTCTCGTTGAAGTGGCTGGCCCGGCCGCGGACGACCTGGCCGACGATGACGCCCATCTCGATGACCGACCCCACCACGATGACCCAGCCGAGAACCGCGCCGGTGCGCCTGCCGCGGCGGCCCAGCGAGAGCATCCACGCCAGCACGAACGCGTACAGCCCGAACGACACCGCGAACTTGAACGGCTTGAGCCAGATCGGTGCTCCGAGCAGGACCCGTTCGTCGACGGCGACACCGGCCGCGGCCACGACCGCCAGCCCGGCCATCAGCACCGCGAACCAGAACAGTCCCGCATGGCCGGTGCGCGCCTGCGCCAGCAGCACCCGCATGTGGATCACCCTCGTCCGTTCCCCGCACAATGCTCGCCGGGTCGGCCGGCCGCAAGGTCATGCTCGGGGTCGGGTCGAGTGAGGTGCCGCGCAGCGAGCTCACCGGCTCGGCCAGGAGACACACCTGCTCGACGACCCCCGCGAAAAGTGGCGGCCATTCGCGTGGCCCGAACGCTCCACCGCGCAACGGCTAGCGCGGCCGGATGGGTAGCTGCTTCAGTGTGCGGCCATGGACGCCTCGGCCTGCTCCTCCGCGCTCTCCCGGGTGGTCAGCGGACGCTCCTTGATCAGGCAGGCGAACACCAGCGCGAGCAGCACCACCGGCACGGCGGCCAGGAACGCGTCGTGCATCGACAGTGAGAACGCCTGGATCACCGGCTCCTGGATCTGCTGCGGGAGCCCTCTGATCGCCTCGACGTCGGTCGTGTTCGGTGCGGCGCCGGGCGGCAGGCTGGGCAGCAGCTCGGCGAGGTGGGCGGCCACCTGGCTGGTGATGATCGCGCCGAACACGGCGGTCCCGAAGGAGCCGCCCATCTGCCGGAAGAACGTCACCGAGCTGGTCGCCGCGCCCATGTGCCGGCGGTCGACCGCGTTCTGAACGACGGTCACCAGGACCTGCATCTGCAGCCCCAGACCGGCGCCCATCACGTACATCGCGACGGCGGCCTGCCAGTACGGCGAGTCCACGTCGAGCGACGCCAGCAGGAACAGCGCGACCGCGATCGTGATCGCCGCCATGATCGGGTAGATCTTGTAGCGCCCGGTTCGCGTGATCGCCTGCCCGGCCGCGATCGAGGTCGAGAACATCCCGACGACCATCGGCAGCATGGCCAGACCCGACGTCGTGGGTGACATCCCGTCGACCACCTGCAGGTACATCGGGATGAAGATCATCGCCCCGAACATCGCGAACCCGGTGATGAACGTGTAGATGACGCTGTAGGAGAACACGCTGTCGCGGAACAGCTCGAGCGGGATGATCGGCTCGCTGACCCGCGACTCGACGACCACGAACAGCAGACTCAGCAGCACGCCCGCGGCGACGAGGCTCAGTCCGAGCGTCGACCCCCAGCCGTAGTCCGGGCCGGCCCACGCGGTGTAGAGCAGCAGCGAGCTGACCGCTGCGACGATGGTCGCTGCGCCGAGGTAGTCGATCTTGTGGTCCCGACGTACGACCGGCATCTTCAGCGCCATCGAGGTGATCACCAGGGCGGCGATGCCGATCGGCACGTTGATGTAGAAGATCCAGCGCCAGCCGGGTCCCTCGGTGAACCAGCCGCCGAGCACGGGGCCGAGCACGCTGCTGCTGCCGAAGACCACGCCGAAGTAGCCCTGGTAGCGACCGCGCTCACGCGGCGGGATCACGTCGCCGATCACGGCGAGTGCGAGCGCGAACAACCCGCCGCCGCCGAGTCCCTGGACGGCGCGGAACGCGATCAGCTGCTCGATGGACTGCGCGAGCCCGGAGAGCATCGAGGCGAGCACGAAGATCGTGATCGCGGCCTGGAAGGTGATGCGCCGGCCGTACAGGTCCGAGATCTTGCCCCACAGCGGGGTGGCCGCGGTCGCCGTCAGCAGGTACGCCGTGACCACCCACGAGAGCTTGTCGAGACCGCCGAGCTCGCTGGTGATGCGGGGGAGGGCGGTGCCCAGGATGCTCTGGTCGAGCGCGGCCAGGAACATCCCGGCCATCAGGCCCACCAGCACGATCAGGATCTGCCGGTGGCTCAGGTAGCCGGGGTCCTCGGAGGTGGCGGGACCCGGCGCGGTGTTGTGGTTGAGAGACATCTGCAGTGTGACTCCGAAGTCTTTTCAAGGGTGCCGACGGCGGACGCGACTCGAAGGTCGGTCGAGCGTCACGTCGTCGCGGGGTCGTCTGTCGCGTTCAGGTCGGCGACGAAGCGGGTCGCCACCTGTTGCAGGGTGTGCCGATCCTCTGTCGACCAAGAGGTGAGAGCCTGGGCAAGTCGCTGTTTGCGGGCCTCGAAGCATCCGCTGAGAACCTTGCCGCCGAGCTTGGTGATGGCGATCCGTGCGGCCCGTCGGTCGTCGGGGTCGTCGGTGCGCGCGACCAGCCCACGCTCCTCGAGCTGGCGGGCGTGCCGGCTGACCGTGGACGCGTCGAGGTGCAGCCGCTGGGCGAGGTCAGAGAGCCGGATCGGGCCGGTGCAGGTGAGCACGTGCAGGATGGGGAGCGTGGCCGCGTCGACCTCGTCCCCGGGATGACGCAGCCGCATCCGCTTGCCGATCTGCATGGCCAGCAACAGCAGGGCCTCCTCGGCGGAGTCCGGCGTGGCGTCGATCGGCGGAGTGTTCGGATGCATGTACCAAGCATGCATCTTGTTGTGTGTGTCATGCAAGTTGTTTGTCCAAGCTCACATCGGGCCACGCTGCGAGTCCAGGAGTAGAACTTGAACATGACCGACGACCTGCTGGTGCTCGGGCCGCTGCTGCGCTACGTCGACGAGACGTCGGCGGCCATCTGGGTCGAGGTGGCCGGCCGGGGGACGGTCACCGTCACCCTGCAGCCGTCTGCCGGTGACGCCGTCTCCGGGCACACGTTCTCCGCACACACGTTCACCGTGCATGGCCACCACTACGCGCTGGTCGAGGTCGACGGGCTCGCCCCCGGGTCGAGCACGGAGTACACCGTGCGGTTCGACGACAACGTCGTGTGGCCGCCGCCTCGCTCGACCTACCCGCCGAGCCGCATCCGCACGCTGGCGCCCGGCCGGCGCTGCCGGCTGATGTTCGGCTCCTGCCGGACCAGCGTGCCGCACGACGCCGAGCACAACCGGACGCACGGGATCGACGTGCTGCGTGCGTACGCGCTCGCGATGCGCGACGTCGACGAGTCCGAGTGGCCCGACCTGGTGCTGTTCCTCGGCGACCAGGTGTACGCCGACGAGACGTCGGACGAGATGCAGGCGTTCATCGACGCACGGCGCGACATCGAGCAGCCGCCGTACAAGGAGCTCAAGGACTACGAGGAGTACGCCCACCTGTACCGGCTGGCCTGGACCGAGCCGGCCAACCGCTGGCTGCTCTCGACGCTGCCGATCGCGATGATCTTCGACGACCACGACGTACGCGACGACTGGAACACCTCGCGCGCGTGGCGCGACGAGATCCGCCGCAGCTCGTGGTGGCACGACCGGGTCGTCGGGGCGCTGGCGTCGTACTGGGTCTACCAGCACCTGGGCAACCTCGGCCCGGCCGACCGGGCCGGTGACGACCTGTGGGCCGAGGTGCGCCGGCTCGGCCGGGAGGGCGACGCGGGCAAGCTCCTCGACGAGTTCGCCGACCGGTCCGACGACGACCCCGCGTACGCCCGGTGGAGCTACCACCGCGACCTCGCGGGCAGCCGCCTCGTCGTCCTCGACACCCGCAGCGCGCGGATGCTGGACGAGGGCGACCGGCGGATGCTGGACGAGGCCGAGATGACCTGGTTCGAGTCGCTGGCCTCCGGAGGCGTCGACCACCTGCTGATCGCGAGCTCCGTGCCCTACATGCTGCCGATGGGCCTGCACCACCTGGAGGCATGGAGCGAGGGGGTCGCGGCCGGCAGCTGGGGACCGCGAGCCGCCAGGTGGGCAGAGATCCTGCGGCAGGGTGTCGACCTCGAGCACTGGGCGGCGTTCCAGAAGTCCTTCCAGCGGGTCGCGCAGCTGACCCTGGCCGTGGCCCGCGGCGAGCGCGGTCCCGCCCCGGCGACCGTCACGTTCCTCGGCGGGGACGTGCACCACTCCTACCTCGCCGAGGCGCACACCGGCCGCCGTCGTCGTGGGTTCAGCCGGGGCCGGGGCCGGGGGTACAGCCGAGGCTCTGAGCAGTCGCGGGTGCTGCAGGTGGTGTGCTCACCGATCCGCAACCCGCTGCCGCGGGTGATCAGGTTCGCCTCGGCCGCCGCGGCGTACGGCCTGGCGTGGCCGATGGGCCGTCTGGCCGCGCGTTCCGCGAGCGTGGTCGATCCGCCGTTTCGGTGGTCGATGACGGACGGGCCGTGGTTCGACAACGCGATCGCGCTCCTCGACCTCGACGGGCGGCGTGGCCGGGTCAGCTGGCTGACCGCGGACTTCCGGGACGACGAGCCCGAACCGTCGTCGGCGCTCATCCGCTCGGCCACGCTGCGCTGACACGCGCGGGGCAGCTGGCTCGTAGGCTGACCGGCATGGTCCACGACAGCGGCGTCCCGACCGTCTCCGCGCACGACATCGAGGAGGCCCGCGAGCTGCAGCGGGACAGCGGCAGCGTTGTGGTGCCCACACCGATGCAGGAGTCGCGGTGGCTCTCCGGGCAGGCCGACGCCCCGGTGTGGCTCAAGTGCGAGAACCTGCAGCGCACCGGGTCGTTCAAGATCCGCGGTGCGATCGTGCGCATGTCACGGCTGAGTGCCGACGAGCGTGCGCACGGGGTCGTGGCGGCGAGTGCCGGCAACCACGCGCAGGGCGTGGCGCTCGCCGCGCAGTACCTCGGCATCCGCGCGACCGTGTTCATGCCCGAGGGGGCGCCGATCCCGAAGGAGAAGGCGACCCGGGCCTACGGTGCCGAGCTGCGCTTCCACGGTCACACGGTCGACGAGGCGCTGACCGCCGCGCAGGAGTTCACCGCCGAGACCGGTGCGGTGCTGATCCACCCGTTCGACCATCCCGACATCGTCGCCGGACAGGGCACCTGCGGCCTGGAGATCCTCGAGCAGTGCCCGGACGTCAGCACGATCGTGGTGCCGCTGGGCGGCGGCGGGCTGCTCGCCGGGATCGCCACCGCGGTGAAGTCCGCGCGCCCGGACGTGCAGGTGATCGGCGTCCAGGCGGAGAAGGCTGCCGCGTACCCCGGCTCGCTCGCCGCCGGCGAGCCGCAGCCGGTGCAGGGGATGGCCACGATGGCCGACGGCATCGCGGTCGGCTGCCCTGGGAAGGTGCCGTTCGCCGGGATCCAGAAGTACGTCGACGAGGTGCTGACCGTCTCCGAGGAGTCCATGTCGACCGCGCTCCTGCTGCTGCTGGAGCGGGCCAAGATGGTCGTCGAGCCCGCAGGCGCGGCCGGGGTGGCCGCGCTGCTGGACCGTCCCGGCGCGTTCACGGGCCCGGTCGTGCCCGTGCTGTCCGGTGGCAACATCGACCCGCTGCTGCTGATGCGGGTGATCCGGCACGGCATGGCCTCGGCGGGTCGCTACCTCTCCTTCCGCGTGCGCATCCCGGACCTGCCGGGCGCCCTGGCGCGGCTGCTCGCCGAGCTCGCGCATGTCGAGGCCAACGTTCTCGACGTCGTACACCAGCGGACGTCGGCGCAGCTGCACCTGGACGAGGTCGAGGTGGCGCTGCAGGTGGAGACACGCGGCACCGAGCACCGGGAACATGTCCTGCGTCACCTGCGTTCGGTTGGGTATCCGCCGGAGTTCGGCTGAAGTTCCGAAAGTCGTTCGCGGCCGTCGGCGGTGTCGTGGAGAATCAACGCGGCCTTGAACGAGACCGCCCCGTGGGCGGCGAGACGATCGGCAGGAGGGGGAGCCAGATGGCAGCCGTCGAGGTGCGCGGCCTGACCAAGACCTTCGGCTCGAAGGGCAAGCAGGTTCGCGCGCTGGACGCGCTCGACCTGGAGGTGTCCGCGGGCACGGTGCTCGGCCTGCTCGGCCCCAACGGGGCGGGCAAGACCACGGCCGTGCGGGTGCTGACCACGCTGCTCCAGCCCGACGCGGGCGAGGCGCGGGTGCTCGGCCACGACGTGACGGCCGAGCCGGCGCTCGTGCGCCGGCTGATCGGCCTGTCCGGCCAGTACAGCGCCGTCGACGAGAACCTCACCGGTCGCGAGAACCTCTGGATGTTCGGCCGGCTCTACGGCCTGGACTCCAAGTCGTCCTCTGCCCGGGCCGAGGAGCTGCTGGAGATGTTCGACCTGACCGAGGCCCGTGACCGGGTGACAAAGACCTACTCCGGCGGTATGAAGCGCCGCCTCGACCTTGCCGGGTCACTGATCGCGCACCCGAAGGTGCTCTTCCTCGACGAGCCGACGACCGGCCTCGATCCGAATGCCCGCCAGAGCGTGTGGCGCATGATCCGCGGGCTTGCGGATTCCGGCGTCACCATCCTGCTCACGACGCAATATCTCGAAGAGGCCGATCAGCTCGCCGCGCGCATCGCCGTCATCGACCATGGCAAGAAGATTGCCGAAGGCACCAGCCGCGAATTGAAGGCGGCGACCGGCTCCGGCTTTCTTCATATCGCGCTCGCCGATCCCGCTGCACAGATCGAACAGGCGGCCGCTATCCTAGAACGACAGCTCGGTCACGCCGTCCAGCGCAGCACGGAGAGTGCGGACCTTTGCATCCCAGCCGGAACGGCGAAAGCGGCCAATGAAGCACTCGCTGCACTGATCGCCGGCGGAATTGAGCTGTCCGATTTCTCCCTGGGACAGCCCAGTCTCGACGAGGTCTTCTTCGCACTGACAGGACGGCCGGGCTCAGGCGAAAGCCAGCA
>DATMEB010000058.1:0-15559 GCA_035557095.1 Nocardioidaceae bacterium
TCCCTGGCAGCTAAGCACGCACTAGGCGCGCCCGGGCGCGACGCAGGCCTCTCCGGGTCGAACGACGTTCGTGCGACACCGCGGTCTTCCTCCCCAGCCCGTCGGCCTCGATGCCTGACAATGAGGCTCAAGCGGCCGCATTCGTCAGCGACGGGCGACCGCTTGGGGGAGGGGGGCTCGAACCGTCACCGGATGGCCGCGTGCTGCTCACGAACACGCCGCCGCCGCGCCACGGATCCCGCCTAGACCTCTGAGTCAGTGCACTCGTCGACTCGGGAGACACCATGCCGCGCACTCTGCTGGGACACTCCACACCGGTGACCCGGCGCACGCTGCTCAAGCTCGGTGGTGCCGCCACCGTGTCGACGTTCGCCGTCCCCGCCCTCGGCACCTCACCCGCGATGGCTGCGCAGGTGCCCGGCTACCCGTTCACGCTGGGTGTCGCCTCCGGCGACCCGGAACCCGACGGGGTGGTGCTGTGGACCCGGCTCGCTCCATACCCGCTCACCACCGACGGCGGTATGCCTCCGCAGGAGTACCGGGTGCTGTGGCAGGTGGCCACGGACGAACGCTTCACCCACGTGGTGCGGGCCGGCAGCGCGCGAGCCCATCCCGAATGGGCGCACAGCGTGCACGTCGAGGTCTTCGGGCTGCTCCCGGACCGGGTGTACTTCTACCGCTTCCGCCTCGGGCAGTACATGAGCGCGGTGGGCCGGACACGGACGTTCCCGGCGGTCGGTGCGCCGGTCACCTCACTGGAGCTGGCGGCGGTGTCGTGCCAGGCGTTGTTCGCCGGCCGGTTCGCCGCCTACCGGCACCTCGCGACGCGCGAGCTCGACCTGCTGGTGCACCTCGGGGACTACATCTACGAGGGCGACGGTCCGGCGTCGCCGCCGGCCGGCCCGGACCGTCGCCATCTGCCGTTTCGCGTCGCACGGACTCTGCCGGACTACCGGGTGCGGCACGCGCAGTATCGCCTGGACCCCGACCTGCAGTCCGCGCACGCCGCCGCTCCATTCCTGTGCGTGCCCGACGACCACGAGGTGGCCAATAACATGGCGGGGGACTACGGGTCTGGTGGTGACGGCACTCCCGAGGAGTTCCTTCCGCGGCGTGCGGCTGCGTACCAGGCCTACTACGAGCACCTGCCGCTTCGCCGCCGCTCGATGCCCAGAGGCCCGGACATGGCTCTGTACCGCCGGCTTCGCTATGGCCGTCTCGTCGAGCTGAACCTCCTCGACACCCGGCAGTACCGCAGCCCGCAGATAGACGGGCCCACGTTCCAACCGCTCGACCCCGCGGCGCACGACCGCGCGAGGACCATGACCGGTCCGCCACAGGAGCAATGGCTGCTCGCCGGACTCGCGCGGTCGCACGCACGATGGAACGTCATCGCCCAGCAGGTCTACATGGCGGCGATCGACGTGGACGGCGGTGAGGGGACGTCGTTCAACACCGACAAGTGGGACGGCTATCCGGCTGCGCGCGCACGAATCACCGGGTTCCTGCGTCGCCGGCGGGTTCGCAACCCGGTCGTGCTCAGCGGAGACGTGCACGCCGCGATGGTCAACGACGTGACGCTCACCCACGAGCCCACATCCCCGGTGGTGGCGACGGAGTTCCTTGGCAGCTCGATCTCCAGCGGCAAGGACAACAACCCACTGTTCGAGGCAGCGATGGCGCACAACCCGCAGATGCGCTACTACAACGGCCGTGAGCGGGGCTACCTGCACTGCACGGTGGGTACGGATCTCTGGCGCTCGGACCTCTGGTTCGTCGACGACTCTCTCGACGCCGCGTCCGTCGTGCGTCGACAGGCGTCGTACGTCGTGGAGGAGGGCCGCCCCGGCGCCAACACCGGCTGAGCGCACGTCTTCATCCGGTCGAAGCAAGCCCCTGACTGCCGAACGCCACCTCGTGGTGGACCGACAGCATCGACCTGGCGGTGACGGACCAGTCGTACTGCTCCGCACGGCGGCGGGCGGCGGCCCGGGTCGACGCGATGTCACGGGCGGCGATCCGGAGTACGGCGTCGGCAAGCGACTCCGGATCGGGCCGGCCCCAGTCACCAGAGGACGCATCCAGCAGCTCGCGTCCACCACCGCTGTCGGCGGTCACCACGGGCGTTCCCACCGCGAGCGCTTCCAGGATCGAGAGGCCGAACGTCTCACCAGGGCATACGGACAGTGCGATGTCGGCGGCCGCGAGACGGGCCGCGAGCGCAGGTCGACCGTCGATGTGCCCATGGAACACAACCGGTGCCCCGTCCGCCAGCCTGCGCAGCTTGGCGAGCATCGGCCCCACGCCGAAGACGTCGAGCCGCACCCGGACGCCACGGCGGTGCAGCTCGCGCGCGGCTGCGACGGCGAGGTCCGGGCTCTTCTCGCGCGACAGCCGTCCGGCATGCACCAGCCGCAGGACTCCGTCACTTTGCCGCGGGGCGATGCGGGGGCGGAACACGTGCAGGTCCACGCCGAGAGGGATGCGGTGGGTACGCGTCGACGCCTGTTTGGCGAACTCCCGGGCCGCGTAGCGCGAGGTCACGACGATCGCGTCGAAGCGGTTGGTGACCGCCCGGTTGAAGGCGTCCACCCCGGTGCGAATGCCTGTGTTGACCCCGGTCCTGCTGCCCAGGCGCAGGGCGAGCATCGCGTCGAGGCGTTCGTGCGAGAACAGCACGCAGCCGACGCCCGCGCGGTTGGCCCAACGCGCTACGGGCAGCAGCGTGGACTTGTCGGAGATCTCGACCGACGTGGGCGCGAACTGCTCCAGCAGCCTGGTCACGCGCCACGGCTCGACGATGAGCCGGTATCCGCCCGAGACCTGCGGCGATCGGAGCTGCACGTGGACGCCCGAAGCGGTGCGTTCCATCGTGTCGCGGGCACCCGGAGAGACGAGAAGGCAGCGCGCGCCGGCGCGGGTGTACCGCTCGCGAAGCGCCTCGACCGCAGTCCGCATTCCTCCCGACGTCGGGCCCACGAAGTTGGCGACCTGGGCGATGCGAAGGTCAGGGCTCACGCCGCGATCTCCATCGGGGCCAGCACGCCCGCGTAGTGCTGCGAGACGAGCTCGTCCACCGTGCGTGCCCACGTCCGCCCCCGAACCCGAGCCAGCGCCGCCGAGGACATGCGGCGCCGAAGGATCCCATCGCGGACGACGGTGGCCACGGACTCGCGCAGTGCCGACGGCAGGTCGGTTCGGTAGAGCAGCCCTGTCCGGCCGTGTTCGATCAGGTCTCTCGGCCCACCTGCAGCCGGCGCCACCGCGGTCACGCCACTGGCCTGTGCCTCCTGGACCGTCTGGCAGAAGGTCTCGTGCGCCCCGGTGTGCACGAACACGTCGAGAGACGCGAAGGTGCGAGCGAGCTCGTCGCCGTGCAGCATCCCGGTGAACACGGCCCCCGGCAGCATCTGCTGCAGCGCCTGGCGTTCAGGACCGTCGCCCACGACCACCAGTCGGGTTCCCGGGATGTCGGCGACCTCGGCCAGGCGGCGCACGCACTTCTCGGCGGCGACCCGGCCCACGTAGCCGAGGACCACCTCCCCGTCGGGCGCGATGGGCTGTCGAAACGCGTCGTCACGACGCGCGGGGTCGAACAGGTCGAGGTCGACACCGCGGCCCCACCGGTACACGCGAGGGACTCCCGCCCGGCGCAGCTGATCGACGAAGTCGGTGCAGGGCGCCAGGGTCCGGTCAGTACGGCTGTGCAGGTGCCGTATCCACGCCCACAGCAAGGCATCGGCCCGCAGATGATACTGCCGCGCGAAGCCGGCCAGGTCGGTCTGGAACACCGCCACCGTGGGGATGCCGAGTCGCCGTGCCGCGCGTATGCCCGCGGCGCCCAGCACTGCCGGCGAGGCCAGGTGGACCACGTCCGGGGCGAAGTGCGTCAGCGCCTGGGCCACCACGGGGTCGGGCAGGCCCACCGGGAACTCCCGGTACCGCGGCAGTGGAAGGCTGCGCACACGGACGACCGGAGCTCCGGCGTACGTCGAGCATCCTCGACCGGGTGCGATCACCATGCACTGGTGCCCCGCGGCGGACAGCTCCTCCACCAGGTGACGAACGGTGTTGGACACCCCGTTCACCTGTGGGAGGAAGGACTCGGCAACGACGGCGATGCGCACATGCTCACCGTGACCGAGCGCGGTGAACCTAGGGTGATGCCGACATGGCGTGCGGGGGCGTGTCGGCTGTCCGGTGGGTACGCACCAGGCCCGCATCATGGAAGGGCGCGAGACGCGGCCGTCGTGCCGCCCGTCGCGCAGCCTCGTTCGCCAGCATGCGCACCGCCCAGGGCGCGAGGTCGTTGGCCCGGCGTCCGATCCACGGCGCTCCCCGGCTGACGAGCCACCACCACTCCTCGCTGCGACGTGGTGCCATGCTGCCCTGTCTGACAGGACAGGCGAGTGGGTAGCCGTGACCTTGCAGGGCGACGGCGAACGCCTCGGCCAGTCGACGATGCCCGAGCTCGCTGGGATGCAGCCGGTCGATGCTCCAGAAGGCTCGCTCGTGCACGCTGGGGTCGCTGGTGAGGTCGATCCGTATGCCCCCGTGCGCGGCGTACGCGGCGTCGTACGCGTCGTTGACCACCTCGATGCGTCGCCACAGCGGTCGCCGCAGCACCGCCGGCAGTCCGAAGACCGCGCCATGGTCGTGGAAGCGCATGGTCATGACGAGCGCACCACCGCGTGCGAGGTCGCCGACGCAGGTCACGATGTCGTCGTACACGCGGGCCGGGTCCCAAGTGGAGCGCATCGTGTCGTTGACCCCGACGACGACCGAGGCGAGCTCGGGTCGCAGAGCGGTGGCGAGGGGGAGCTGGGTCTCCCGCACCGACGTGGCGGTGGCGCCTGCGGCGGAGAGGTTGGTGTACGCGAGTCGGTGGGTCTTGGCGAGCTCGTCGGCCAGCAGCCGCGACCAGCCCCTCCACCCCAGGCTCGGAACCGGGTCACCGATGCCGACCGTGGTGCTGTCTCCAAGAGCGACAAGAGCAAGCTGCCGGATCGTCACACCCACAGGCTGCGAACCTCATCCCTGCCGGCGACGACCATGCCGTGGCATGTCCCTGAACCCACGGCCAACAGTTGGGTTCGTGGCGACGTGGTCACACGGCGCCCAGGGCCTCTGCGCCGAGGATCTGCCCGTGCCGAGTTCCGAGTGAGCGGAAGACCCAGCCCGCGGAGTGCCACTGCTCTGCGTTCAACGCGTTGCGCGCGTCGATGATCCGTCGCTCGTCGACGAGCAGGGCCGACCGTGCGGGGTCGAGGTTGCGGAACTCGGGCCAGTCGGTCAGGTGCAGTACCAGGTCGGCTCCCCGCAGTGCCTCCTCCGCGCCGTCGGTGAACGTCAGCGCAGGGGCGACCTGGCGCGCCTTCGCGATGGCGTACGGGTCGAACGCCTGTACGTGCGCTCCCGCCGCCTGCAGCTGCTGGGCGACATCCAGAGACGCGGAGTCGCGAACGTCGTCGGTGAACGGCTTGAAGGCCAGGCCGAGCACCGCGATCCTGCGTCCCACGACGGAGCCGCCGCACTCCTGCACAGCGGCCTCGACCACCCGTGCCCGGCAGCGCAGGTTGATCTGGTCGACCTCGCGCAGCAGGGCGGTGCCGTGAGGCACTCCGAGATCGTCGGCTTGCACCATCAGCGCGCGCAGGTCCTTGGGCAGACAGCCACCACCGAACCCCAGCCCCGGATGCAGGAACCGTGGCCCGATGCGGTCGTCGTAGCCGAGTGCTTCGGCCAGGGGCAGGATGTGCGCCCCGGAGGCCTCGCAGAGCTCGGCCACCATGTTGATGAAGGAGATCTTGGTCGCCAGGAAGGCGTTCGCGGCGCACTTGACCAGCTCAGCGGTCGCGGTGTCGGTGCTGACGAGCGGCACCCCGTTCTCCAGCAGGCGGGCGTAGACCTCCTTCAGTCTCGCCTCCGCCCACGCCGAGGACGTGCCGAGCACCAGCCGGTCCGGCGACAGGGTGTCCTGCACGCCGCAGCCCTCCCGCAGGAACTCGGGGTTCCATGCCACCTCCACCTCGACCTGGGGAGGCGCCAGTGCGTTCGCGAGCTCCGCCAACGCATGGGCGGTGCCGACGGGGACCGTCGACTTCCCGACCAGCAGAGCCGAGCGAGTGAGCAGCGGGGTGAGCGTGCGGACAGCGCCGAAGACCTGCTGCAGATCAGCGCCCAGCCCGTCCGTGCGTTGTGGGGTTCCCACACACAGGAAGAAGACGTCCGCGAAGTCGGCCACCAGCGCGAAGTCGGTGCTGAACTGCAGGCGCCCCGATGCGGTGTGCCGCTTCAGCAGCTCGGACAGCTGCGGTTCGAAGAACGGCACGTCCCCGTTCTGGAGCCGCTCGACCTTGCCCTCGTCGACGTCCACGCCGAGGACCCGGTAGCCCAGCTCAGCCATGCTCACGGCGTGCGTGGTGCCGAGGTATCCACTCCCGATGACCGCGATGCTCGTTGGCACGTTGGCTCCCATCTCGTCGTCTTGACTCCTGCAGGCTCCAACCGGTATCCGAACGCATGGTTTCGAGCGACCAACGTGTCGGGGGCGCGAGGACGTCGGTCTCGGGTGGACAGCCAGTCCACGACCGGCGACGTCATTCGGAGTTCACCGGCGATCCATCTGTTGCGGGGACGCTGGCCGTGTGGCCGGCCGTTTCGTCGCAGTGGGGGACTCGTTCACGGAGGGAGTCGGGGACTGGAACCGGCGGTTCCCGAACGGCGTACGTGGCTGGGCCGACCGGGTCGCCAAGCAGCTCAGCAAGCGCGACAATGCCTGGGAGTACGCCAACCTGGCCCTTCGCAGCCGGACACTCGACGACATCGTCGCCATGCAGGTCGATCGGGCGGTGGATCTGCAGCCGACCCTGGTGTCGTTCTTCGCCGGCGGGAACGACATCCTGCGACTCCGCAGCGACATGGAAGACCTCATGCGGCGCTATGAGGCTGCCGTCGCTCGCCTCGCCGCCTCCGGCGCACGGGTCATGCTGTTCACCAGCTATGACCTGAAGCTGTCCCCGCTGCTCGAGCCGTTGCGCCGGCGGAACAACTACTTCAACCGGCGAGTGCGGGAGATCGCTCTGCAGCGCGACGCGTTGCTGATAGACCACTGGGCCATGAGGGCGTATCGACACCCGCGGATGTGGGAGCCGGACAGGCTGCACATGTCACGCCACGGCCACCGGTACCTCGCGGCGGCTGTGCTGCGGGCTCTGCAGGTGGACCACTCCATCACGATCGAGGACCTCGGTTCGGTTCCACACCGCACACTTCGTCAGGTCGTCGCCGACGAGCGCGAGTGGTGGGGCGACTGGGTGCGCCCGATGTTGGGTCGCCGCATGCGCGGCACGCCGGCCGGCCATGAGATCACCGCGAAGTGGGCAGACCCCATCCGTCCTGCCCAGGGCATGAAGCGGATTGCCCGCCTCAGGGCCGAGGCGTCCGAGGAGCCACCGAGAACCCCACCGGACTCGCATCCGCAGCGGTGACGAGTGCGTCTCTCAGGTCGACCAGTCGCGGATGTGGCGGGGTGCGGCGTCTACCGGCCGCCCCTGGTCAGCCGGTCGAGGGAGAACGTGCGGGCGCCGTCAGACCCGCGTCCGGTCGTCGCCAGCCGGGTGATCTCTGCTGCGGTGCCGGGGGCGAGCGTGAGACCGAGCATGCCGTGGCCGGTGGCGACCAGCACCCCGTCCTTGCCGGGCACGGGCCCGATCACGGGGAGACTGTCCGGCGTCACCGGGCGAAGTCCTACCTGTTCCACGCGATCAACGCTGGGCTGGCCGGAACGAAGGTACGGCGCGGCCGCGGACAGCACGCGGTGAGTCTCGCGTCGTGCAGCCGAGGATGGGGGCCGCCCGAGCGCGAACCTCCCGGCGAGCCGCACGCCACCGTCGAAGGGGGAGACGGCCACGTTGGGTTCCATCAGCTTCATTGCATGCTCGGGAGGAGTGTCGACGTGTCCGGTGACGCTGTACCCGGCAGCGGGGAGCAGCGGAATGGTGACACCGAGACCCTCGAGCAGCGTCCTCGACCAGATCCCCGCCGCGACGACGACGCGGTCGGCAGGCAGGGATCGCTGCTCGGTGACCACCGCCCATCTCCGTCCGCCGTCCGGCACGATGCCCGCAACGCTGAGGTCTCGTCGGACGGTCCCACCCATCGACTCCACGTCGGCCCGAAGTGCGGTGAGCAGATGCTCGGGTCGGACGTGGACCTCGTCGCGCGCGTGCACGCCACCGTGCACACCCGGATGAAGCGCGGGCTCGAGGCTGCTCAGCTCGTGGCGGTCGAGCACCTCGTACTTGCCGCCGTACCCGGCTGCCGCAGCGTTGTCGAGCAGGACCTGGGCCTCGCGCAGACCCGACGCGGTGCGTGCGACCAGGACCAGACCACGCCGATGGATCTCGAAACCGACCCCGGAGCCCAGCAGGGCTTCGTACTCCTGCGCCGCATCCCCGGCGAGCTCGAGGATGGCCCGCAGGCCCTCACGATGCCGCGTCTCGGTGCCGCTCCGCACGAATCCCCACAGCCAGCTGACCAGCGTGGGGGAGAGCCGGGGGCGGATGGAGAACGCGGCTTCGCGGCGCAGCAGTGACTGCACGGAGTGCCTGACCACGCCCGGGCCGGACAGGGGCGCTGACAACGCCGGGACGACCCAGCCTGCGCTGGCCGGGGTGGACACACCCGCGTCGGGCCGGTCGAGCACGGTGACGTCGGCCCCGGCGCGGAGCAGGTCGCGGGCGCACCACAGCCCGATGACCCCGCCGCCGACGACCACGACACGCAGGCGTGCTGCCTCAGCCACCACGGACGACCTCGTCGAGGTAGAAGCGCCAGCCCAGGTAGCCGACGTACAGGGTCACGAGGACCACGGCGATCGGCACGGCGTACAAGAGGAAGGGCAGCATGGTCAGGACACCTCCAGCGGAGCGGCGGAAGACGGCTCGGACGCAGCGGAGCGACTCCCGGTGGGCACCAGCAGCAGTGCGAGGAACACCACCAGGTTGGTGACGACCCCTGCCATCAGCCCGGTGATCTCGAAGGGCTCGTCCAGACCCCACGTCCAGACAGCGGTGACGAGACCGCCGGCCACGATCGCGCCGAGAGCCGCGGGACGCGACCGCACTCCGAAGAGCACGGCGGCCAGGAGCGGGATGATCACGGTCGGGGCCCACAGCGAGTAGCTGTACAGCAGGGCATCCACGATCGAGGGCGCGCTGACGGCGAACAGGGTTGCGGCGATCCCCACGACGACGCTGAGCGCGCGTTCCAGCCACAACCGCCTCGCGCCGGCGAGCGGTGATCCCGCGAGGGGCTCGTAGATGTCCTTGGTGAACACAACCGCGATCGAGTTCAGGTACGAGCTCGCGGTGGACATCACGACGGCCAGCAGGGCCGCGACCAGGAGGCCGACGAGCCCGACCGGCATCAGCCGCATCACGACTGTCGGGAGCGCCTGGTCGGCTCCCAGGCCGGGGAACAGGTCGAGCGCGACCAGGCCCAGGCTGGCCGTGACGAAGAAGAACGCGAACGCGAACACGCCGGAGAGCATGAAACCGATTCGCGCGTGCCGACTGTCCGGCGTCGAGAACGTGCGCTGGGCATACGGTGGCACGAGCGTCTCCCCCAGCAGGAAGGCCAGGAAGACACCGGCGAAGGCCGGGACCGTCCAGGTGCCGAGGAAGCTCGTGTGCAGGTCGGGGATGTTCGAGACCAGCTCCGCCGGGCCCCCCGCCTTGGCCACGCCGATCACCAGCGCGAGCGGGAGGAAGACGCCGAGGAAGACGAACTGCAGCATGTCGGTCTGGATCACCGCCCAGGCACCGCCGAACGTGGAGTAGAGCACCACGACGCCCATGCCGATCAGGATGGCGGTGACGGTGTCGACCTCGATGGTCGCGTTGACGACCGTGCCGATCGCCAGGGCCTGTGCGCCGAGAACACCTGCGCACAGGCCGAGCGACAGGAATCCCGTGAGCAGTCGGGCGGCCTTGCCGTAGTGCTCGTGCATCACGTCACCGACCGTGTGCGCTCCGGCGTACCGCTTGAGCCGTGGAGCGACGAAGGCTCCGACCAGCAGCGTCTGCAGGGCGAACGCGAAGAACGCGAACATGTAGACGTAGCCGTCTTCGTAGGTCGCGCCGGCGTTGCCGATGGACGCGCCGCCGCCCAGGAACGACGCGGCGAGGCTGCCGAAGAAGACCGGCCATATGATCCGGTTGCCCGCGACGGCGAAGTCGTCGGGGGTGTCGATGCGCTTGATCGTCTGCACCCCGATCACGATCAGCGCCACGAAGTACAGGGCCAGCAGTGCCCAGTCCAGAATCGTCATCGCAGCTCCTCAACCCAACGGGATGCGTCGACGCTAGGACCGGAGTGCGGATTCGTCACTGTACGATCCAACTGAAGTATCCGAGCCATCGCGGCCTCTGACTGTGCAGATCATCCAACGTGCGGGAGGGGATCGACCATGTTGTCTTCGACCCTGGCGCAGCAGATCGCCGGCGAGACGACCGAGGCGATCGGCTACAACGTCATCATCACCGATGCCGAGGGCACCGTGATAGGCAGCGGCGACGCCGACCGCGTCGGCACCTTCCACGAGGCCTCGGTGGAGGTGATGCGCGCGCAGGAGTCGGCCTGGCACACGCCGCAACAGGCACGAGGGCTGCACGGGGTACGCCCGGGGATCACGCTGCCGCTGGTGGTAGCCGGTGAGGCCGTGGGCACGGTCGGCATCACCGGGACACCGCGGCAGGTGCGCCGGTTCGGGCTTCTCGTGCGTCGACAGACCGAGATCCTGCTCGAGGAGTCGGCGCTGCTGCAGTCACGGCTGCTGCACGAGAAGGCGCTGGAGGACCTGGTCGGCCAGGTGGCGTCGTACGACCCCCAGGTCCTCGACGCCGAGCTTCTGGTCGCCGGAGCGCGACAGCTGGGTTTCACGCTGCTGCAACCGCGCATCGTCGTTCTTCTCGACCTCACGGAGACACCCGTCGGCCCCGAGCTCCTCCGCACCATCCGGGGGGTCTTCAGGCAGCGAGAGGACATCGTGGCGACGCACAACGCGAACCGGTGCATCGTGCTGGCGAGCCTTCGTTCACGCACCATGCAACGACTCGCCGCGGACGTGGGTCGCGCCGTGGAGCTCATCGAGCAGCGGTTCGACATCGCCGCACGCGCAGGGATCGGGTCGCGGGCCACCACCCTGGACGGCATGCGCGACTCCAGCCAGGACGCCACCGACGCGCTCTGGCTCGGAACTCGGGTCGACCCGAGGCGTGACGTGGTCAGGATCGGCGACATGCGCGCCGCGCAGGCCCTTGCTGGGGTGCCCCACCGGAGGCGGGAGCGGTTCGTCGACGCTGCGCTCGGACCTCTTGCTCATGAGGTCACCTGGCCCCAGCACCGCGAGACGATCATGGTCTGGTGTGAGAGCGGGTTCAACCTCGTCGCCGCGTCGGCAGCGCTGCACATCCACCGCAACACCCTCATCTACCGCTTGGAGCGGATCGAGCGCCTGCTGGAGCAGCCGTGGCGTGACCACCACGCGATGCTCACCCTGTACGTCGCCTGCCTCGCCGACCAGGTGAGGCCACCGTCCGCCTGACCAGGGTTCGCGCGGGATGGAGCCGACCGAGACCACCCGGATGCAGGGGCGGGTACACGAGGCTCAGCACGGCGGCCAGGGTGTAGTAGCTGCGGATCAGCCGGAAGACGAGGTACTCGGGAACGTTGAGCAGGGCACGCGGGTGACCGAGCCCGAGACAGACCCCGATCGCCACCAGCATCGGCAGCCCCAGGAACGTGGCCAGCAGCGGGGCCACGTGCAGGCCGGGAAACGTCCCACCGAACACGCTGAGCGCCAGGATCCCGAAGATGAGGATGGGCAACAGCATCGCCCGATGGGCGGCGTTGAAGAGCTGCCAGGGGACCACGATCGACCCGGCCATCGTGTGTCGGTTGAACAGCGCGTGCCGGTTGTGCGCCGCCACGTGGTAGATGCTCCGGAACCACCTGGTCCGTTGCTCGCGCAGGTGCGCCCAGGTGCGCGGGACCTCGCTGCAGTAGACGACTGTCGGGTCCGCGAGGCTGCGGTAGCCGGCGGAGGAGAACCGCAGGCAGATGTCGGTGTCCTCACCGTTCATGCCCTGGACGAGCGGGCCGGCCTCCTCGAACGCCGCCCGGCGGTAGGCGGTGAACATCCCGGGCTGGCCGACGATCCCGTCGTACCCCATCAGCGAGACCTGGAAGAACCCGTGCCGGATCAGGACCTCGATGAGTCGGACCCGGTTGAAGAAGCCCTGGTTGGTCGGGGGAAGCGGCAGGCCGCCCACCGCACCGACCCCGGGGTCGGCGAAGTGCCGCAGCGCGCGGTGGAGACAGTCCTCGCCGATCGTCGTGTCCGCGTCGATGCGGACCACGAAGTCCTCGCGGACCTGCGAGAGGCCGTAGTTGAGCGCGATGGCCTTGCCCGGCTGCGCGCAGCGGAGGACGGTGCCAGTGAGGTGGGAGCACTCGGCGATGGCCTCGGCGGTGACCTCGACCGTCTGGTCGGTGGAGACGTTGTCCACGACGTAGAGGTGCACGGGTCCGCCGTAGCGGCCCGCTGCGAGGTCCACGGCGGC
Organism: Nocardioidaceae bacterium; assembly: GCA_035557095.1. Classification (GTDB taxonomy): domain Bacteria; phylum Actinomycetota; class Actinomycetes; order Propionibacteriales; family Nocardioidaceae; genus JALZDI01. The sequence continues at coordinate 12,627 of DATMEB010000058.1, forward strand.
GATCGTCACGCTGATGTCGTGCGCCTCGTTGTGGGCGGGCACGAGCACGGCCAGCGGTGGCGCGAAGTCATGCCGGCGTGACCTGGTGACCATCGCGAGCCCGATGAGAGCGGTGGTCAGGGCGAACACCTGCTGGACGAGGAAGAGGCCGGGTCCGATGCCGCCGAGCAGCGCATAGGTGCGCATCCACTCCACCAGGTCGGGAATGACGCGCTCCACGCCGGCAGCGACGGCGAAGGCGAACAGCAACGGCACCGCCAGCCGGAGCCATGCGTGCCACCGGACCCGTCCCCGGTGCGAGAGCCTGGCCGGCGCGGGCAGATGGGCGTGCTGGAACACCGTGACGGGGAACAGGACCATGCCGGTCAGGGCCGAGAACACCTGCTGCCCGACGACGGGGGTGGTGAGGCCCAGCCAGCTGTCCACGGCCGCCGAGCCGAGGTCCACCACTGCGGTGATCACCAGGAACCCGCCGACGAGCTCGGCGGCGACGGCGGACCGCCTCCACCAGTTGGTCTGCAGGAAGCAGGCGAACACCAGGAAGAACGTGATCATGAAGAGTCGGAGCGGCACAGCGGCCTGTTCACCGTCGGCCGAGGCGAGTATGACGTCGCGGCCGTATGCCGAGGCACCCGAGTTGACGACGACGGTGACGGCTGTCATCAGGACCAGGCTCAGAGCCACGAACGCGACCAGAGCACCGTTCGCGGCGCTCGCGGGCCGGTTGACGGCGAACTCGCGGGGTGCACTGTCGACCGAGCGGTAGTGCTGTTGCACCGCGGCGGGTGAGAGCGGGACGGTGTGCGGTTGTGGGGGCTCACCGCCGCCACCCCGCGGCAGGTCGAGGCTCTCCTTCACCCGGCCGGCTCCGTGCGGACCGGCGGGACCGTGACGACACGGCCCGCCGAGGTGACCACGGCCCCGCCCCCGCCTGTGGTGACGATCCGTGCGGTCTGCCGACCGTAGGCAGGGATGACGGCATCCGGTTCACCCACCGGAGTCAGCACCAGCCCGCGCGTGGAGCCCACCGAGGCGAACTGGACGACCAGGCCGTTCTGGAGGCTCTGCAGGTCCAGCCCGGCCGCCACGAGGCGGTCGGCCGACATCTGGATGGGTACGTCCACCCGGGCCGGTGGTTCACCGACGTACAGGAAGGGACGTCGCGAGGGCACGGCATCCCAGGCGAACCTCGGTTGTTGCTGCCACCCGCTGAACTCGGCCAGCGTGGGGACCAGGCCGGTGAGCGTGCGGGCCGGGCGTTCGGTGGCGGAGGACGCCAGGTCCACGACGAAACCCCGGGCGAACGTCGACGGGACCCGCGTGAAGCCTGCGCCGGTGCCGCCGAGCACCAGCCTGGACGACGGCAGCATCTGCACGTCGTACTCGGTCTGACGCACGTTGCACCCACCGACGTCGCGGTCGCGGGTGAGTGTGACTGCCAGCTCGTTGCGCAGCATCTCCACCCCGGCCGGGATCGCTACCCGTACCTCCTCGGCGGCATCGCTGCCCCGAAGGCGCTCGCTGCCCGCCAGCTGCCCGTTGACCTCGACCTGCACCAGCCATCGGCTGTCGTCGGAGGTGACCGGCACCTGCATCGTCAGCCGGGCCTGGGTCGGAGGTGTTCCCCCCGGAAGGTCGGCCAACGAGTACGTCGCGCGCCAGCCCCGTGTGTTGCTCACCTGCTGCACGGCGGTGTCGAGGCCGAGGGACCCCAGTGCCACCGTCGGGCCGGACAGGCGTTCGGGTCCCAGGCTCCGCGGAGCGTTGCCGGCGGCATCGGCGGAGGTGACGGCACTGGTGGTCAGGAACGCGGCGTCCACGTCGGTCGCGGGCTCCACCACGCCGAGGTGAGCGCCGTCCCCGATGTCGCCGACCCGCAGGGAGGCCCGGGCTTCTCCGGTGGACCCGGAGTCGTTCGCGGCGGCCCAGCCCAGGTTCGCGAGTGCCTTGGGAGGCCCGACGAGGACGTGGCTGCCCTCGTTGTCGGAGAGCCGCCCGGTGACGTCGGCGTACGAGACGTCGTGGCCTGCCTGCGTCAGCGCCACACCGAGCCGAGTCGCGGTCTCGAACCACGGCTTGGAGCCCTCCGGGAGTGCGATGTCCAGCGTCACCTCGTGGTCGAGGCCTGCCATCACGTCTCGCACGGTGTGCAGCCGTGCGTCGAGCCGTCCGCGTATGCCGGTTCCGCCCGCGTCCAGCACGACGAGTGCGCCGACATCCTCGTCGAGGTTGCAGCGCTGCTGATCGAGGCCTCCGGTCAGCCTGGTCTGGACGGTGACCGAGCCGTCCTCGGTCGCGCTCTCGGGAAGAGCGATGTTGGCAGAGAGGTCGTGGTCTCCGGACGGGAGCTCGTGGACGTAGACCGAAGCGCCGTCGGCGAGTACCCGCAGGAACACCGTGCTGGACTGCGCGGCCTGGCTGTGTCCTCGCAGCGTCAGCTCGGCGTCGCCGAGCGCGGAGTCGACCGGCACCGGCACGGTGAAGGCCTGCGAGGTCGTGTTGTCGTCGCTGAGCCGGAGCCCATCCACGGTGCCGATGTCGGTCAGCGACTTGTGAAACGCGAGCCCTGGTGGCACCGACGCGGACCCGTCGTCGTCGCCGAAGAAGGAGAACCAGTCGGGGCGCACCAGCACGAAGGTCAGCACCAGCACCACGGCGAAACCCAGGAAGACCAGGGCTCCGAGCGGCAGCCATCCGCGGCGCCGCTGCTTGTCGCCGTCGGCGCTGTCCGGCTCCTCGGCGCTGTGCCTGGAGCCGCCGGCTGGTGGGGGCGCCGAGTCGCTCACCGTGTCACCGAGCCTGCAGCGCGCCGCCAGCCCTCGCGCAGCACCAGTACCCGCATGTCCCCTCCCCGAGTGGCGCGCCGGAGCCCACTGTGCTCCACTTTGGCACGAAAGGAGCTGGTCTGTGACCCAAGGCGGCGACAAAGTCGT
>DATMEB010000059.1:0-22226 GCA_035557095.1 Nocardioidaceae bacterium
GTCGCCACCACCGTGCCCACCCCCACGGTGTCGCCGGCGCGGTACCAGCTCGCCAGGTCGCTCAGCACGTCACGCATCGGCCATCACCTCGGTCAGCTCTACGAACGTGGCGAAGCTGTGCCCCGCCAGCAGGTCGTCCAGATGCGGCAGACAGGCCGCGATCCCGGCCTGGATGGGTTCGTACCCCGCCTTGCCGCGGTGCGGGTTGACCCAGACCAGCCGGTGCGAGAGCCGCGCCAGCCGCTCTGCCTGCGTCGCCAGCAGGCCGCAGTCGCCGCGCTCCCATCCGTCGCTGCACACGACCACGACGGCACCGCGGGCCATCCCGCGCTGCCCCCACCGGTCGAGGAAGGCCTTGAGCACCTCGCCGAGACGGGTGCCGCCGGACCAGTCCGGCACCGTGGCGCCGGCCTGCGCGAGTGCGGCGTCTGGGTCGCGCTGCCGCATCGCCCGGGTGATGCGGGTTAACCGGGTGCCGACCGTGAACACCTCGGTGTGCCGCGGCGCCGCCCGGCTCAGCGCATGCGCAAGCCGCAGCAGGCTGTCGGCGTACGGCGCCATCGACCCGGAGACGTCGACCAGCAGGACGACACGACGGGCTCGGCGGCCACGCCGGCGGTACCGCACGGGTCCGGGCTCTCCTGCGTACTTCAGCTCCTCACGCAGCGTGCGCCGCGCGTCGACCTCGCCTCGCGGCGCTGCGACCCGCCGGGCGGCCCGGCGCTGGGGCGGCCGCAGCCGGAGTCCGGCGAACAGCCGGGCCAGCTCCGAGCGCTCGCCGGGCGCGAGGTCGGCGACGTCGCGGTGCCGCAGCAGCTCGACGTCGCTGGCGACGGAGACCACCATCTGGTCGGACTCGCGCCCCTCCTCGCTGTCCTCGCCAAGACCCGCCTGCGCGACCGTGCTGGCCGGCTGCCGTCTGCGCGACCCGGTCGGCAGGTCACCGCCGAACCAGCTCGCGAACACCTTGTCGTAGACGTCGAAGTCGTCGGGGCCGGCGCACAGGGTCGCGCGGCCGGACCAGTACACGCCGCCGGCGGTGCCTGCGTCGGCTGCCGAGGCCGCCTGCACGAACGTCTGGGCGCGGTCGGAGGTGACCCCGACACCCGCGTGCCGCAGAGCACGCGCGAAGCCCATCAGCACCAGGTCGGTCTCAGGCTGAGATTGGTCGGTCTCAGGCTGAGGCCGCTCACCGGTTGCGGTGGGCGGTCGGCCGACCGGGCTCACCGTGTTCACCGGGCCAGCAGCCGGTCGAGGGAGTCGCGCACGCGGTCGGCGTCCTCACGGAACTTCAGCACCGCACCGAGAGTCGCGGCCGCGCTCTCGACGTCGAGGTCGTCGCGGCCGAGCGTGTGCAGCGCACGGGCCCAGTCCAGCGTCTCCGCGACACCGGGAGGCTTCAGCAGGTCGTCGGCGGAGCGCATCCGCTGTACGGCGCCGGCGACCTGCTCGGCCAGCTGCTGCGGGAGCTCAGGCAGTCGGGTACGCAGGATCTGCACCTCGCGGGCGAGGCCCGGGTGGTCGATCCAGTGGTACAGGCACCGCCGCTTCAGCGCGTCGTGGACCTCGCGGGTGCGGTTGGAGGTCAGCACCACGACCGGCGGCGTGCTGGCGCGGACGGTGCCGTACTCGGGGATGCTCACCTGGTTGGTCGAGAGCACCTCGAGCAGGAACGCCTCGAACTCGTCGTCGGCGCGGTCGATCTCGTCGACGAGCAGCACCGACGGGCTCTGCCGCAGCGCCGCCAGCACCGGCCGAGCGAGCAGGAAGCGCTCGTCGAACAGCGACTTCTCCACCTCCTCGACGTCGACCTCCTCGTCGGGGCTGCGGGTCGCCTCCACCGTGCGCAGGTGCAGGATCTGCCGCGGGAAGTCCCAGTCGTAGAGCGCCTGCCCGGCGTCGATGCCCTCGTAGCACTGCAGCCGGATCAGGGGCAGGTCGAGCGCCTCGCTCAGCGCCTCCGCGAGCGCGGTCTTGCCGGTGCCGGGCTCGCCCTCGAGCAACAGCGGCCGATGCATCCGTAGCGCCAGGAACCCGACGGTGGCCAGGCCGTCGTCGGCGAGGTAGCCGGTCGTGCCCAGTCGGGCCGTCAGGTCGGCAGGTGACTCGACGTGCGTAGCGACGGAATCCACCCTCCCAGCATGACCTAGCACCGTGAGTCAACCAAGGCGGTGTCCCGGAGGCAGGTCCTCCGGTGCGTCGACGTCGGTGCCGTCGGCGAGGTCTGCGCACTCGATAGTTCGCAGCTCGTGGCGGCTGAGGTAGCCGCGCGCACCCACGTCGCCACCGGCGTCGTCGATGAGCGCGCCGAAGTGGGCCGACCCCAGGAGGACCGGGTGTCCGGGCGTCCCGTCGTACGTCGCTCTGGCGAGTACGTCAGGGCCGGCGAGCTCCGCGACACGGCGTACGACGGCGGGGTTGAGGCCCGGGGTGTCGACCACGCACACCAGCGCGGCCGCGACGTCGTCGAGACCGACCAGCGGGCGAAGTCCGGCCCGCAGCGACGCGCCCATGCCCTCGGCCCAGTCGTCGGCCGTCACGACCCGGACGCCCTCGTCGGGTAGCGCAGCGTCGAGCAGTGCCGCCCGCACGTCGCCCCCGGCAGCGCCGACGACCACGACGACCTCGTCGACACCGGCCTGCTCGAGGACCCGCACCGTGCGCACGACCCAGGGTGTGCCGGACTCGTCGCGCAACAGGGCCTTGGGACCGCCCATCCGACGACCCTCACCCGCCGCGAGCACCAGCCCGACCGTCATGTCGACACAGCCTCCTCGTGCAACCCGGCAGACGCTAGGGCATGTCCCGTGAACCTGCTGTCCACGGGACACGCTCTAACCGAAACGTAGGGTGTCCGTGTGGAGGAGCTGCGTGACCGTCTGGCCGAGCGTTACCGGGAGCCCCATCGGCGCTACCACGACCTGCGCCATCTGCAGGAGGTTCTGCAGACCGTGGACGACCTCGCCGACGCCGCCGACGACGTCGAGGCGGTGCGCTGGGCGGCGTGGTTCCACGACGCGGTCTACGACGTGCATCGCGACGACAACGAGGAGTGTTCCGCGCGGCTCGCCGAACAAGACCTCGCTGCCTCGGGTCTCGACCACGACATGGTCAGCGAGGTCTCCCGGCTGGTCCGGCTCACAGCCACGCACCAGCCGGAGGACGGCGACGCCAACGGCGCGGTGCTGTGCGACGCCGACCTGCGGATCCTCGCCGCTGACCCGTGGCGGCACGCGGAGTACGTCGCCGACGTGCGCGCGGAGTACGCCCACGTCCCCGACGCGGAGTTCCGTACCGGCCGGGCCGCCGTCCTGCGTGCGCTGCTGACGTCGGGTCGGCTCTTCCGGACCGAGCGGGCGTACACCCGCTGGGAGGAACGCGCTCGCGCCAACCTCGCCGCCGAGCTCCGTCGGCTCGAGGCCGGCGACGACGACTTGACCGAGTCCACCGGGTCGACCGACTGAACGCAGACCGGGATCGGCCGGCCGGGGTCTTGCGGCAGGCCGCCGTCGGCTCAGTCCCGGGTCCGGGTTGCCGGCTTGGGGCGCCGCAGGCCGCGGCGGCGCAGCCGGCTCACGAGCTCCCGGCTGCTCACCGGTGTCGCACCGGCGGCGACGATCGCGTCGTACAGCTCCTCGGGCACGTCGTAGTGGTCCCGGTCGAACCCGCGCGCGGGAATGCCCACCCGGCGAGCGAACACGTGCAGCTCGTCGTAGGAGGTGTCGCTGGCGACGTGCGACCAGTACCGGCCGCGCGTCGGCACCAGCGGCGGGTCGATCATGATCACGACGACATCCGCGCGGTGTGATCGTCGATCAGCAGCCGCCACGCGCGCACGTACCCCGGGTCGACGTAGGCCTTCTCCCAGGACCTGTCGGGCCGCACCGAGCTCCCGACGTGGAACGCACGGATGCCCGCGCGTACCAGCCACGGCACGTGCTCGGGCTCGAGTCCTCCCCCGGCCATCAGCAGGTCGGCGGCCACCGGGTCGCTCGCACGGGCGGTCAGGTCGTCGATGCCGTGGCCGACGCCGAGCGAGGAGCCGGCGGTGAGTACGGCGTCCAGTCCGTCGAGCTCGCGCAGATGGCGCCACGCGCGGTCGTGGTCGAGCGAGTGGTCGATCGCGCGGTGGAACGTCCAGGGTGCGCCGTCGAGCCCGTCGACGATCGCCTCGCACACGGGCACGTCGATGTCGAGGTCACCGTTGAGGAAGCCGAACACGACGCCCTCCGCGCCGGAGGCGAGGTAGTCACCGGCCAGGCCGATCAGCCGCGCCAGCTCGCCACCGGTGGTGCTGAACCCCTCGGTGAGCCGCAGCATCACCCGGACCGGCAGGGCGGTCGACCGGGCGACCGCACTCACCGTCGCGGTCTCGCACGACAGGCCACCGTGCCGCATCGAGCCCACCAGCTCGAGCCGGTCCGCGCCGCCGGCCTCGGCCGCCTCGGCGTCGGCAGGATGCAGGGCGATGACCTCCAGCAGGCCCGTGGGCAGCGGCGACCCGGGGGTCGGCCCAGTGCTCGGCACAGCGCCCCTTGATGGGCCCCTTGCTGGGCCCCGTGCTGGGCTCCGTGCTGGGCTCCGTCCGGTGTCGTCCACCGCTCCAGGGTGCCACCACGGCGCACTTGCACCGCTACAGCCACGCAGACAGCATTGGTCCATGACCGACCCCCTGCTCGCCGCCCGCGCGCTGGTTCTGGCGGACCTGCAGTCGTGCCGGCTCGCGGACGCGGAGACGGTGTCGGTGCTCGAGGAGTCGGTGTCACAGCGGCGTTGGTGGGTCGGGCAGTGGCCCGAGGGCGCCGAGTTCGTCGCCGGACTGGTCGCCCAGGACGTCCAGGACGGCATCCTGGACCGGCTGGGCCGCTGGCCGGTGTGCCACCGCTGCGGCGACCAGGACGGTCACGGCCTGTACATCGAACCCGAGCTGGGGCCCGACCCGCACTGGGTGTGCGAGAAGTCCGCCACCATCATCGCGCCGCTGGGCGCGCTCTAGGACGTGTTGGACGTCCCGCGGCGCACGTGCCCGGTGAGCCGGCGACGGTACGACGGGTCCTCGTCGACGGTGACGACCACGTCGTACCACCCGTACGAGCGGTCGAGGTCCCAGGTGACCGGACGGTCCATCCCCGGCCCCACGCTGAACGACGTGGAGGTCGACTCGAACGAGAACTCCCCGCAGGTGAGCCGGTAGGTCAGCGGCACGTCGCCGAGGTTGTGCAGGGTGACCCGCAGCTGACGTACGCCTGCCTCGACCCCCGACGTCACGTGCGCGCCCGCGCCGCCGGACAGCGTGCCGCGCTGCTCGCAGCGCGAGCCGTCGGTCGAGACCACGGAGATGTCGTAGCGCCCGCGCGGGGCGGGAAGCCGCAGGTCCGGCGCGTCTGCCGCCCCGATCCGTTGCGGCCAGCAGGAGTCGTCGGTGTAGGCGAAGACCATGACCGGGGTGCCGGACTCGTGGCTCATGGTCCTTGTGTATCCGCCGGGGGTGTCCACCCGCGCACGCCGAGGTGACCGGCAGACCAACACACGCTGGCTTGTGGATCTTCGCCGTGCGTCCACAACCGGCGCCGAGCGCGCAGCGCGCTCGTGCGTCCGCCGCGGACGATGGGCTTCCCCATCCCTCCGCACCCCAGGAGTCCGCATGCGCCCACTCGCCATCGCCCTCACCGTGCTCGCTCTGTGCCTGTCGACGACGGGCCTCGCGCTCGCCGCCGACGACGGCACCGCTCGCCACGTCACTTCTGTCACCGGAAACCGTGAGGCCGGCTTCCACGTCGTGTGGTCCGACGGCGAGCAGTGGTGGACGCCGACGATCTCAGAAGAGCTGGCGCTCTGCTACGAGTACGACCGGCCGGTGCGGCGGGGTCGCTGCAAGGCGGCCATTCGCACGAAGTACACCTGGATGGGCGTCGTGAAGCGGTCGCTGCGCCATCACGACTGACCGGGCCGACACGCTGTCTTTTGCGGCGCGATAGGTGGTGCTCGAGCCTCCTACTCCGTGGTGATCGCGGTGAGCACGTCCAGCTTCGCGGCTCTCCGAGCCGGCCACACCGCGGCCAGCACACCGACCAGGCCCGAGGCCACGACGAACGCCGCCAGCTGCGCGCTCGGCACCCGCAGGACGTCCAGCCCCTCGTCGGCCAGCGCGGACATCAGCCCGACGCCGAACACCACCCCGAGGACCACGCCGAGCGTCGCACCCAGCAGCGCGATCACGATCGCCTCCAGCCGCACCATCCGGCGCAGCTGGCGCCGGCTGAGTCCGACCGCACGCAGCAGCCCGACCTCACGGGTGCGTTCGATCACCGACAGCGCCAGGGTGTTGACGATGCCCAGCACCGCGATGACGACCGCGAGGCCGAGCAGGGCGTAGATGATCGTCAGCATCTGGTCGATCGGGGCGCTCTGCTCCTCGGCGTACTCCGCCTGGTCCTTCAGCGTGACCGTCGGCAGGTCGGCGATGCCGGTCTCGATCGCCTCGCCCACCTGCGCCTTGTCAGCACCGGGTGCGACGGTCACGTAGGCGTAGTTGTCCGCCCGCTCGATCCCGGCCGCGGCCAGCGAGTCCAGCGACATCACGTAGCCGGTCGGCACCGCGGGGCTGGCCTCGAAGACGCCGGCCACCCGGTAGGTCCGTTCCCCCGCCGGCAGCGTGATCGGGAGCGTGTCGCCCGTCGACAGCCCGAGATCCTCGGCACGGGTCTCCTCGACCAACAGGCCCCGGCCCTTCATGCCCGCAGCGCTGCCCTCGATGATGTCGGACTGCACCGCGGTGTCGAACAGCTCGGGGTCGGCGGCTCCGACAACCGCACGCGTACCGTCGACCTCACCCTGTCCGAACCGGAATCGCGCGACCGTCCCCACGCCGGGCGTCTGCTCCACCTGGTCGGTCACGGTCGGGGAGAACGCCACCCCGATGGCGTTCGAGACCACGAAGTCGGCGGCGAAGTTCTCTTCGACGGTCTGGTCGACGCTGGCCTTGGCCGAGGCGCCGAGCACTGACATCGCACTCACCAGCGTGAGACCGATCATCAGCGCCGAGGCCGTCGCCGCCGTGCGCCGGGGGTTGCGGACGGCGTTCTGCTCGGCCAGCAGTCCCACGGTCCCGAACAGCCGCCGGTTCACCCACCCGACTGCCGAGACGACCGGACGACCGATCACCGGGCTGATCAGCGCGACGCCGAGCAGCACGAACAGCACACCGATGCCGAAGGCCCAGATGGATCCGGAGACGTCGGTGAGGAACTCCACCAGCATCCCGGCGACACCGAGGACGATCATGCCGACGCCGACGACCAGCCTGCGGCGCAGCGTCTGCTCCGGCATCGCCACATCGTCGCGCAACGCGGCGACGGGAGCGATCCGACTGGCCCGCCTCGCCGGCAGGTACGCCGCGAACAGCGTGACGACCATGCCGACGACGTAGGCGGCGACCACGGTGCGGGGCTCGAACACCAGTCCGGCCCCGGTGAGGTCCAGACCGAAGGTCGCGAACAGTGCCTTGAGACCGACCGCCAGCCCGCCGCCGAGCACCAGCCCCAGCGTCGAGCCGACCAGGCCGATGAGCGTGGCCTCGAACAGCACCGACCGGGTGACCTGTCGCCGGCTCGCACCAAGCGCCCGGAACAGCGCCATCTCCCGGCTGCGCTGCGCGACGAGGATCGAGAACGTGTTGACGATCAGGAAGCTGCCGACGACCAAGGCGATCGCAGCGAACACCAGCAGGAACGTGCTGATGAACGACATCCCCTCCGTGATGTCGTCGCTGGCCTCGTCGGCGGCGGTGTCACCGGTGACGGCCTCGTAGCCGTTCGGGAGCGCGGCCGCGACGTCGTCGCGAAGCTCCTCCTGGCTCACGCCGTCCGCGGCGGTGACCCACGCGTCGCTGTAGACGTCACGTCCGCCGGTGAAGAGCTCCTGCGCGGTCTCGGTGTCGAAGATCGACATGCTGGCGCCGGCCAGGCTGCCACCGCCGAACTCCGCGAGGCCGACCAGCTCGGCGCGTACGACCGGCTGGTCGCCGGAGGTCACCAGCGGCACCTGGTCGCCGACCTCGTAGCCCGCCTTGTCGGCCGTACTCGGGTCGAGCACGACCTCACCCGCGCGCTCGGGCTGACGTCCCGCCGTCAGGGTCGTGGCCGGCTGGTCGCTGGCCGCAGCGGGGGCGTCGTTCCAGTTGAAGCCGAGGCCGGGCGCACCCTGGGCGCCGATGACCTTGCCCTCCTGGCTGACCACGAACACCCCGAAGCTGGTGACGTTGCCGTCGGCCCGGGCGACACCCTCGACGTCGCCCAGCCGGTCGACCACGCCCGCGGGAACCTTGCGCGCGTCCTGGGCCGAGTCGTCGCCGCTGGCTCCCGCCGGGCGTACGACGACGTCACCGACGCTGCCGTCCATGAGGTTGGTGAAGTTGCGCTCGAGCGTGTCGGTGAAGATGAACGACCCGGCCACGAACGCCACACCGAGCACGATGGCGAATCCGCTCATGAGCAGCCGCAGCTTGCGCGCCATGAGGTTCTTGAAAGCAGCTCGCAACATCGGGGTCAGACCTCCGACGCGGCGGTGCCCCGGGGCTCTCCGCGGTGCTCGCCAAGGGGCCCGTCGACGGTCTTCATGCGCTCCAGCACCTTCTCCGCGGTCGGGTTGCGCAGCTCGTCGACCACGCGGCCGTCCGCGAGGAACACGACGCGGTCGGTGTACGAAGCGGCGACGGGGTCGTGCGTGACCATCACGATGGTCTGCCCGAAGTCGTCGACGGAGCGGCGCAGGAACGCGAGCACCTCGGCACCGGAGTGGGAGTCGAGGTTGCCGGTCGGCTCGTCGGCGAACACGATCTCCGGCCGGCTCACCAGCGCACGCGCGGCGGCGACCCGCTGCTGCTGCCCGCCGGAGAGCTCGTTGGGCCGGTGGTCGAGGCGGTCACGCAGACCGACGGTGTCGATCACCGTGTCGAACCACTCCGGGTCCGGCTTGCGCCCGGCGATGGCCAGCGGCAGCGTGATGTTCTCGTACGCCGTCAGCGTGGGCACGAGGTTGAAAGCCTGGAAGACGAACCCGATGCGGTCACGGCGCAGCATCGTCAGTGCCTTGTCCTTCAGCGACGAGAGCGCGGTGTCGCCGAGGTAGACCTCGCCCGAGGACGCGGTGTCGAGGGCCGCCGCACAGTGCATGAGCGTGGACTTCCCCGAGCCCGACGGCCCCATCACCGCGGTGAACTCGCCGGCGAGGAAGTCGATGCTCACATCATCGAGGGCGACGACCTGGGTCTGCCCCGACCCGTAGACCTTGCTCAACCCGGTGGTGCGGGCGGCCGCGGCGCGAGCATGCAGGCGTGTGCCGCTGGTGGTTGCTGCTGTGCTGGGCACAGGGGTCCCCTCCCGTAGTCGTTCGTGGATGGCAAAAGCCTAGAAACGGGACGCACCCTGGCGCCTCAGGTTTTCCCCTGGTGTGACCCGCTCGACACCCTGAGACCGAACTCGGCACGCTCAGCGTGTTGCAGTCACCCCTTGCTGCGCACGGCGTAATCTGCCGAACGCTCACCGTGACTCACCAGTAGCGACCAGGAGTGGGACATGCTTGCTGCAGCCGCAGCGGACTCCAGCCTTCGGCTGGATGCCAGCGGAGTCGACTACGCGCTCATCGCCTTGTACTTCGTGTTCGTCCTGGGCATCGGCTACATGGCCCGGCGCGCGATCTCCAACAGCCTCGACTTCTTCCTCTCCGGTCGTTCGCTGCCGGCGTGGATCACGGGGATCGCGTTCATCTCCGCCAACCTCGGCGCCATCGAGATCATGGGCATGAGCGCCAACGGCGCGCAGTACGGCATGCCGACCGTGCACTACTTCTGGGTCGGTGCGATCCCCGCGATGCTGTTCCTCGGCGTCGTGATGATGCCCTTCTACTACGGGTCGAAGGTGCGCAGCGTCCCGGAGTTCATGCTCCGCCGGTTCGGGCCGCCGGCCCATCTGGTCAACGCGATCAGCTTCGCGGTCGCGCAGATCCTGATCGCCGGCATCAACCTGTTCCTGCTCGCCACGATCGTCAACGTCATGCTCGGCTGGCCGATCCCGGTCTCGGTCGTGGTCGCGGCGGTGATCGTGCTCAGCTACATCACCCTCGGCGGGCTGTCCGCCGCGATCTACAACGAGGTGCTGCAGTTCTTCGTGATCGTCGCGGCACTCCTGCCGCTGACACTGCTCGCGCTGCATCGGGTGGGCGGCTGGCAGGGCCTGTCTGAGCGGATCAGCGACCCCGAGCAGATGACCGCCTGGCCGGGCAACGAGCTCGCCGGCTTCGACTCCAGCATCCTGTCCGTGATCGGCATCGTGTTCGGGCTCGGCTTCGTGCTGTCGTTCGGCTACTGGACCACGAACTTCGTCGAGGTGCAGCGCGCGATGGCGTCGAAGAGCATGAACGCCTCCCGCCGCACGCCGATCATCGGCGCCTTCCCGAAGATGTTCGTGCCGTTCATCGTCATCATCCCCGGAATGATCGCCGCGGTGATCGTCCCCGAGCTGCGACAGGGCAAGGCCGACGGCACCGCCGACTACAACAACGCGCTGCTGTACCTCATCAACGACCTGCTGCCCACCGGCATGCTCGGCGTCGCGATCACCGGTCTGCTGGCATCGTTCATGGCCGGGATGGCCGCGAACGTGAGTGCCTTCAACACGGTGTTCAGCTACGACATCTGGCAGGACTACATCGTCAAGGACCGGCCCGACGGCTACTACCTCGGGGTGGGCCGGATCATGACTGTGGTGGCGACGGTCGGCGCGATCGGCACGGCGTTCATCGCGTCGCAGTACAGCAACCTGATGGACTACCTGCAGCAGCTGTTCTCGTTCTTCAACGCGCCCCTGTTCGCGACGTTCATCCTCGGCATGTTCTGGAAGCGGATGACGCCGACTGCCGGCTGGGTCGGCCTGGTGGCGGGCACGGCCACCGCGGTCACGGTCGCCTTCCTGAGCGAGGATGCGTTCGGAAGCTTCTCGGTAGGTGTCCTCCCGCTGAGCGGCCAGGGGGTGAGCTTCGTCGGTGCCGGCGCCGCGTTCGTCGTCGACATCCTCGTCAGCTACTTCGTGACCCTGGCGACCCGGCCCAAGCCCGAGTCCCAGCTGGTAGGGCTGGTCTACTCGCTCACCCCCAAGGAGAGCTTCCACGACCCGCGCGACGACCGCGAGTCGTGGTACCAGCGGCCCACCCTGCTGGCCGGCATCGCGCTGGCGATGGTGATCGTCCTCAACTTCATGTTCGGCTGAGCGAAGGAGTCCGGTGATGTCGGCAGACAAGACCTCAACTGGCGGCCGCGAGGCGGGGCAGCGGTCCGGTGCGTTCGACGTACGCATCGTGATCGGGGTCCTGCTCGGGATCTACGGGATCGTGCTGGTCGTGACCGGGCTTGTCGACACGTCCGAGGCCGAGCTCGCCAAGTCCGACGGCATGAACATCAACCTCTGGGCGGGCGCCGGCATGGTCGTCGCAGCACTCGTCTTCATCGTCTGGGCACGGCTCCGTCCGCTGCTCATACCTGTCGACTACGCCCGGGATGAGCCCGAGTCGGGACCGCCGACGCACTGACCCTGCGCGTTCCCGCGGCGGCTGCAGCCCGCGTGGTACCGCGGATGGGTGGACCGAGGAAAGCGCATCGAGGAGGCCCGCGAGTGGCCCACGTGGGGACGAGGCGACCGCCGTGCCTGACGACCAAACGGACACCCCCGCCTGAGGACGCCGACAACAACCTGCGCTACATGTGGTCGCAGCCGTGGTTCCTGTGGACGCTGCAGGCCAGTGGCGTCGACTAGGCCGTGTGATGGTCAACGCCGGCCGGGCCGGTCATTTCGCGCTGATGCAGGGTGAGGACGACCGGGTGCATTTCAGCGCGATGATGTCGTACACCTTGTGGTTCGACCTGGTCGCCATGGTCGAGCGTTCGGTGACAGCGACGACCTAGCCGGGCCGTACGCCTAGCGAGCGCCCTGGTGCTCGCAGCGCCGTTGCTGCTCGAGGTCGCCGGCCTGTGCGTCGAGCTGGGTTGCCTTGGCCTCGCAGCCGTCGGCGTACGGCCCCTCCCACACCCCGCCGGCACGCAGCGGGTAGCGCCGCTGCAGCGTGCCCAGCTCGTCGTCGAGCGCCGCGGCCTTCTCGCGGATCGCCCGCGCGACCCGGCGCAGCTGCTCGGCCTGCGCACGCAGGGTGGGCGGGTCGGTCATGCGCGCCACTGTACGTCGACAGACGAAGGGGCGGCCCCGACGAATCGGGACCGCCCCTTCGGCGTTGCTGGTCGAGCGACCGGACTCAGAAGTCCATGCCGCCCATGCCGCCCATGTCAGGCGCACCGCCGCCGGCGGGAGCCTTCTCGGGCTTGTCGGCGATGACCGCCTCGGTGGTGAGGAACAGCGCGGCGATCGACGCGGCGTTCTGCAGCGCCGAACGGGTCACCTTGGCGGGGTCGATGATGCCTTCGGCGATCATGTCGACGTACTCGCCGGTGGCCGCGTTGAGGCCGTGGCCGGGCTTGAGGTTGCGCACCTTCTCCGCCACGACACCGCCCTCGAGGCCGGCGTTGATCGCGATCCGCTTCAGCGGGGCCTCCGCAGCCATCTTCACGATCGCGGCACCGGTGGCCTCGTCACCCGACAGGTCGAGCTTCTCGAACGCGGTGACCGCGGCCTGCGTCAGGGCGACGCCGCCACCGGCGACGATGCCCTCCTCGACGGCGGCCTTGGCGTTGCGAACGGCGTCCTCGATGCGGTGCTTGCGCTCCTTGAGCTCGACCTCGGTGGCCGCGCCGACCTTGATCACCGCAACACCGCCGGCCAGCTTGGCCAGACGCTCCTGCAGCTTCTCGCGGTCGTAGTCGGAGTCGCTGTTCTCGATCTCGGCGCGGATCTGGTTGACCCGACCCGAGATCTGCTCGGCGTCACCGGCACCCTCGACGATCGTGGTCTCGTCCTTGGTGGTGACGATCTTGCGCGCCTGGCCGAGCAGCTCGATGCCGGCGTTCTCCAGCTTGAGGCCGACCTCCTCGCTGATGACCTGGCCACCGGTCAGGATCGCGATGTCCTGCAGCATGGCCTTGCGGCGGTCACCGAAGCCCGGCGCCTTGATGGCGACCGACTTGAACGTGCCGCGGATCTTGTTGACGACGAGCGTGGCCAGGGCCTCGCCCTCGACGTCCTCGGCGATGATCGCCAGCGGCTTGCCGGACTGCATCACCTTCTCCAGCAGCGGAAGGAAGTCCTTCACGTTGCTGATCTTGGAGTTGACGATGAGGATGTAGGGGTCCTCGAGCGCCGTCTCCATGCGCTCGGAGTCGGTGACGAAGTAGCCCGACAGGTGGCCCTTGTCGAAGCGCATACCCTCGGTCAGCTCGAGCTCGAGCCCGAAGGTGTTGCTCTCCTCGACGGTGATGACGCCTTCCTTGCCGACCTTGTCCATCGCCTCGGCGATGATCTCACCGACGCTGTCGTCACCGGCCGAGATCGAGGCCGTCGACGCGATCTGCGCCTTGGTCTCGACCTCCTTGGACATCGCCAGCAGCTGCTCGCTGATCGCCTCGACGGCGGCCTCAATGCCACGCTTCAGGCTCATCGGGTTGGCACCGGCCGCGACGTTGCGCAGGCCCTCGCGGACCAGCGCCTGGGCCAGCACGGTGGCCGTCGTCGTGCCGTCTCCGGCGACGTCGTCGGTCTTCTTGGCAACTTCCTTGACGAGCTCGGCGCCGATCTTCTCGTACGGCTCCTCGAGCTCGATCTCCTTGGCAATGGAGACACCGTCGTTGGTGATCGTCGGTGCGCCCCACTTCTTCTCGAGGACGACGTTGCGGCCCTTGGGCCCCAGCGTCACCTTGACGGCGTCGGCGAGCGTGTTCATGCCACGCTCGAGGGAGCGCCGTGCTTCCTCGTCGAATGCGATGGTCTTGGGCATAACTCCTGCGAGTCCTCCCGCTAGAGGCACTGGTGACCTGGTGCGACGCCCGCGACGGCCGGCCCCGGTGCGTCGCGGTCCCTTCCCGCAGCCGCCGAGGCCTCATCGACCCGGTCTGGATTGGTGGCACTCTCGTAAGGAGAGTGCCAACGCAAGTATTAGCACTCGACCCCTGCGAGTGCAAGCCGGGCACCCCGCTCGTGACGGCGTGCGGGAGGCGTGCTCGCCGGCTTGCGCGGACTACCGGCCCACGCCTCAGAACATCGGCGCCGCGGTCGGCCGCTCGACACGCGGGCGCTGCTGCCGGCGACGGATGTGCTTGAGCTCGTGCTCCACGTGCTGCGGGTCGGGCATGACGACGACCGGGCAGGACGCGTGCCGGATCACCCGCTGGCTGGTCGAGCCGACGAACACCCCGTGCATGGTGGTGTGTCCCCGGCTGCCCACCACCAGCATCTCGGCGTCGAGGCCGGCGATGCACAGCACCTCGCTGGGCCTGCCCCGGACCAGGCGCCGCTCCACCTCCGGGGAGTCGTCGATGCTCTCCATGGCCGCCATCAGCGCCTTGCGCTGCACGCTCTCGGCCTGCCCTCGCGCGTCGGCGGGGCTACCCGCGGCCATCATGCCCTCGACGCCGTCCCAGCTCCACGCCGTCACGGCACGCAGGCGGCAGCCTCGGTACCCGGCCTCAGCCACGGCCCACTCCAACGCACGCTGCGATGCCGGAGAACCGTCCACCCCACACACCACGATGCGATCGCGACCGTCCATGACCTACCTCCGAAGCTAGCGTCGGCCCCCGACTTCCAGCGTGCTCCTCGTCCACAGCAGCGTCTAGGCGCCCGATTGGGGCCTCTTTCCGACGTGGACAGGGCACATTCGGGGCACTTCGGGTGGTGCACGTGGGGGGTTGCGCACTTGACGGGCGTACGCTGCGCTGCCTACCGTCACGTCGTCCCACGGGAGCCCGGAGGCACCGGGCTGAGAAGAGGCTGAGGCCGCCTCGACCGTCGAACCTGATCCGGATCATGCCGGCGCAGGGAGATTGGAGTTTCTCTTTGCTGGTCTCTCGGCTGCACCTCGTCACCGACACCCGTGGTGCCCGGGACCCGCTGCCCGAGGTCGCCGGCGCCCTGCAGGCCGGCGTCGACTGGGTTCAGGTCCGGGCCAAGGGCTGCTCCGACCGGGAGCTGTTCGACCTGACGGTCCGCGTGCTCGAGCAGGCCCGTGCGTACGACGCGACGGTCGTGGTCGACGACCGCGCCGACGTGGCCCTGGCCGCCGGCGCGCACGGTGTGCACCTGGGCGCCGAGGACCTCCCGGTGCGGGAGGTGCGACGGATCCTCGGCCCCGGTCGGCTCGTCGGTGCGACCGCGCGCGAACCGGTCGCCGCCAGGGCCGCGGTCGCCGCCGGAGCCGACTACCTCGGCGTCGGTCCGGCCTTCGGCACGGTGACGAAGACCGGGCTTCCGGACCCCATCGGCGTCGAGGGGGTCGCCCGCACCGCGAACGCCGTCGACGTCCCCGTGGTCGCGATCGGCGGGGTCGACCGGGCACGGCTGCCCGACCTGCTCGCCGCCGGCGTGCACGGGGCCGCCGTCGTCTCCGCGGTGTCGCAGGCCGCCGACCCCGCCGCCGCAGCGGCCGCCCTGCTGGAGACGATCCGCCTGGCGACGCCGGTGACCTCCGCGGACGCGACCGGGGGCGCCTGATGCGCGCCGCCATCGTCGGCGGGGGGGTCATCGGCCTGTCGGTGGCCTGGCGGCTGGCCGACGACGGGCATGCGGTCGAGGTGTTCGACGATGCGCCGGGCACGGGTGCCTCGTACGCCGCGGCCGGCATGCTCGCGCCGGCCGGCGAGGCGTGGTTCAACGAGGACGCGCTCGTACGGATCGGGGCGCAGTCGCTGCAGATGTGGCCGGAGTTCGCCGCCGAGCTGTCGCGCGTCGCCGACCACGACGTGTGGCTGCGCCGCGAGGGCTCACTGCTCGTGGGCACCGACGAGGCCGACGCCGCCGACCTCGACCGCGTGCACGGTCTGCTCGAGCAGCACGGCCTGACGGCGGAGCGGCTCACGCGTCGCGAGGCCCGCCGGCTCGAGCCTGCCCTCACCACGTCGCTGCGCCGCACCGTGCTGGTGCCGGGAGACCGCAGCGTGCACAACCGCCGCGTCATCGAGGCGCTGCTGCGGGCGTGTGAGCGCGCCGGGGTCGGTGTGCGCCCCGAGCGCGCTGATGTGGTCGTCGACGAGCAGGGTGCGGCCACGGGCGTACGCGGACGTCAGTCCGGGGCGGTGCACGAGGCCGACGTGACCGTGGTGGCCGCCGGGTCGGCACTCTCGGGGGTCGAGGGCGTGCCCGCCCTGCTGCGCAGCGCGGTGCGGCCGGTCAAGGGCGAGATCCTGCGGCTGCACTCCTCGCAAACGCTCCTGCAGCACACCGTGCGGGCCCGGGTGCGCGGCGACACGGTGTACGCCGTCCCGAGGCCCGACGGCGGCATCGTCCTCGGCGCCACCAGCGACGAGCGCGACGACCTGCGTGTCACCGCCGACGGGGTCTACGAGGTGCTGCGCCGCGGCATCGCCGTCGTACCCGGGCTGCGCGAGTGCGAGCTGGTCGAGGCGACGGCGCGGGCACGGCCGGGCACCGCCGACAACGGACCGCTGGTCGGCGAGACCGGGGTTCCGAACCTGCTCCTCGCCGCGGGCCACTACCGCGGCGGGGTGCTGATGGCGCCGGTCACCGCCCTCGCCGTGACCTCGCTGCTGCGCGGCGACGCGGTCCCCGACACGGTCGCGCCGTTCACCCCGCTTCGCCTGACCGACCCACAACGCGCGAGCGAACCAGACCGGCTGACTGGAGCACCCAGATGACGATCCGCGTCAACGGCCAGGAGCACGCCGTTGCCCCCGACCAGAACATCGACGACCTGCTCGCCTCGTTGGACCTGCCCCGGCGTGACGTGGCCGTGGCGCTCGACGGCGCGGTGGTGCCGCGTTCGCACTGGCAGGTCACCCGGGTCCCCGACGGCGCCGCCGTCGAGGTCGTCGCCGCGATGCAGGGAGGCTGACATGACCCACCCGAACCCCGACCCTGGAGAGCCGCTGAAGGTCGCCGACGCCGCGCTCGGTTCGCGGCTGTTCCTCGGCACGGGCGGCGTGCCCAGCCTCGACGTGCTCGGCGCGTGCATCGAGGCCTCCGGCACCGAGCTGGTGACCGTGTCGATGAGGCGGGTCAGCCCGTCGGCGCAGGGATCGCTGCTCGAGGTGGTCCGTGAGCACGGTGCCGCGGTGCTGCCGAACACGGCCGGGTGCTTCACCGCGCAGGACGCGGTGCTGACTGCGCAGCTCGCCCGCGAGGCGCTCGGCACCAGCTGGGTCAAGCTCGAGGTCATCGCCGACGCCGACACGCTGCTGCCGGACACCGTCGAGCTGCTCGACGCCGCGGAACGCCTCGTCGACGACGGCTTCCACGTGTTCCCGTACACCAACGAGGACCTTGTGACCGCGCGCCGCCTGGCCGACCTCGGGTGCGCCACCGTGATGCCGCTCGGCTCGCCCATCGGCAGCGGCCTGGGAATCCGCAACCCGCACGCGATCGAGGCGATCTGCGCCGCCGTGGACGTCCCGGTGGTGCTCGACGCGGGCATCGGTACGGCATCCGACGCCACGCTGGCGATGGAGCTCGGCTGCTCGGCCGTGCTCGCTGCAACGTCGGTGACCCGAGCCGACCACCCTGCCGGGATGGCCGCTGCGCTGCGGCACGCCGTCGAGGCCGGCTGGCTCGCGCGGCGCTCCGGCCGGATCCCACGGCGCGACTCCGCCCTCGCGTCCTCCCCGACCGAGGGCGTGATCGGGACATGAGCGGCGCGCTCGGAGCGCTGTCGCGGTTGCTGCTGCTCACCGACCGGTCCCAGCTGCCGGCCGGTCGAGACCTGACCGACGCGGTTCAGGCCGCGGTCCGGGGCGGGGCTCGCGCCGTCGTCGTCCGCGAGCGCGACCTCGAGGACCGCGAGCGGGCCGCGCTCGTGCACGACCTGCGCGAACTGCTGGCGCCGGTGGGCGGGACGCTGGTCGTGGCCGCCCCGGCGGTCGGCCGGCCCGACGGCTTGCACCTGCGTCGCGGAGATCCGCCGCCGCGGACGCGACCCGCGCTGCTCGGGCGCTCGTGCCACGACGCGACGGAGCTGGCGCGGGCCGCGGCGGAGGGCTGCGACTACGTCACGCTGTCACCGGTCGCCTCCACGGCCTCCAAGCCCGGCCACGGTCCGGCGCTGGGACGCGACCGGGTCGCCGACCTCACGCGGCGGGCCGGGGAGGCGCGCGGCCGGCGTCCTGCGGTGTACGCGCTGGGCGGCGTAACGCTGGACGACGCGGGCGACTGGCTCGACGCCGGCGCCGACGGTGTCGCGGTGATGGGTGCGGTGATGCGCGCCGACGACCCGGGCGCCGTCGTCGAGGAGCTCCTGCGCGCGCTGGCGGTGGCCGCATGAGCAACCGAAGCGTGAGCGCGGAGCTCGCGACCGAAGCGCGAGCTGCGAGGGAGCAGGCATTGCAGCGACGGGCGAGCTGCGAGGGAGCAGGACGAGTTAAGGGCCCGCCCGTCGCGATGACCGTCGCCGGCTCCGACTCCGGCGGCGGGGCCGGCATCCAGGCCGACCTGACCACGATGGCCGCCCTCGGGGTGCACGGCACCAGCGTGCTCACCGTGGTCACCGCACAGAACACGGTGGGCGTCCAGGCACTGCACCCGCTGCCGGAACACGTCGTCGAGGACCAGCTCGCCAGCCTGCTCGCCGACCTGCCGCCCGGCGCGGTCAAGTGCGGCTTGCTCGGTACCCCCGGCCTCGTCGGCACCGTCGCCGACGCGGTGGCACGCGGCGCGCTACCGCGCCCGGTCGTAGACCCGGTCCTGGTGGCGACCAGCGGCGACCGGCTCACCTCCGGCGACACGGGCAGGGTCGTGTCGGCGTACGTCGAGACGCTGCTTCCGCGCAGCGCGCTGGTCACCCCGAACACCGACGAGGCCGCGGTCCTGCTCGGCGGTGGCGCGGTCGACTCGCTGGAGGACCGGCGCAGCGCGGCGAAGGCGCTGCTCGCGCTCGGGCCCGACGCGGTGGTCGTGACCGGCGGCGACCCGCAGGGCGACTGCGTGGACGTGTACGCCGATGCCGACGGGCTGGAGGAGTGGGCCGAGCCGGCGGTGCCTACCGAGAACGACCACGGCACCGGCTGCACCTTCTCCGCCGCCGTCGCGGCCTACCTCGCGCACGGCCACGACCTGCGCAGCTCGGCCCGGCGTGCCAGGGCGTTCGTGCGCGAGCGCCTCGAGGCCGGCCGGACCTGGGACCTCGGCGCCGGTCATGGGCCGGTCGCGCACACCTACGCCGCCCGCCGCATCTGACAGGCGCCACAGAATGAGTCCGATACATCCTGAGACGGGGGGTTGACCTGTACGTAGTCGCTTGACTACGGTGCGTGAAACCCGGATTCCTCCGGGGCATAGATGTGGCGGTGGCCCGAACCGCAGGGGGGTTCGGGCCACCGCCACAATCTTTCTCTCAGGGTCAGGCCGGGACCACTTCGTCGGCCTCACGCCCCTTCGGGCCCTCGACCAGCGCGAACTCGACCGGCCAGCCCTCCTCGAGCGTCTTGTAGCCGTCGATCCGGATCTTGGACCAGTGGACGAACACGTCGTCCCCGCCCTCCACGGCGATGAAGCCGTACCCTCGGTCGGCGTTGAACCATTTCACGGTGCCACGCACGTATTTGCACTCCAAAGAGTCGCGGAGCCCCACTCGCCGGGCCCCTGGCGGGGGCGAGGATAGTGCACCCCGCAGACCCCCCGTTTGGGCTATTGACCCTGTGTGACGCACCGAATTACGTTGCCAGTACCTCGTGGGTGCGACGAGGCTTGACCGGGGTGCGAACAGTGTTCGTGCCCCGGTCTCTTGCGTGGAGACTCTCTCGCGTGGCGGGTCAGCCGCCGGCGACCGCCGGGATCACCGACACCTGCGTGCCGTCGGGGGTCTTGGTGTCCAGCCCCTCCGCGAAGCGAACGTCCTCGTTACCGACGTAGACGTTGACGAAGCGCCGCAGCTTGCCCTGCTCGTCGACCACGCGCGCACGGATCCCGGGGAAGGACGCCTCGAGCGACTCCAGCACCTCCGACAGCGTGGACCCGTCGGCGGTCACCTCCGACTCACCCTGGGTGTAGGTGCGCAGGATGGTCGGCACGCGGACACTGACGCTCATGCGGGGGCTCCTCCTCGGACGGGGTGGCGGCGGTGCTAGATGGCCGCTTTGAAGGCGGCGTACGTCGGCTCGATCGTGGCTGCCGGGCCGACCCGGTCGGAGATGGCGTCGAGCGTCTTGAGCCCGTCGCCGGTGTTGAACACGACCGTCTCGGCGTCGGGGTCGAGGCGGCCGGCCTCGACCAGCTTCTTCAGCGTGGCGACGGTGACCCCACCCGCGGTCTCGGCGAACACGCCCTCGGTGCGCGCGAGCAGCTGGATGCCCTCGCGGACCTCGTCGTCGGTGACGTCCTCGACCCCGCCGCCGGTGCGGTGGGCGACGTCGAGCACGTAGTTGCCGTCGGCGGGGTTGCCGATCGCCAGCGACTTGGCGATGGTGTCGGGCTTGACCGGCCGGACCACGTCGTGGCCCTGCTTGAAGGCCGCCGACACCGGTGAGCAGCCCTGGGCCTGGGCGCCGAAGATGCGGTACGGCGTCTCCTCGACCAGCCCGAGCTTGACCAGCTCACCGAAGGCCTTGTCGACCTTGGTCAGCTGCGAGCCCGAGGCGACCGGGATCACGACCTGCTCCGGCAGCCGCCAGCCGAGCTGCTCGGCGACCTCGAACCCGAGGGTCTTGGAGCCCTCGGCGTAGTACGGCCGGACGTTGACGTTGACGAACGCCCAGCCCTCCTCCTCGCCGGCGATCTCCGAGGCGAGCCGGTTCACGTCGTCGTAGTTGCCCTTGACCGCCACGAGCGTGCCGCCGTACACCGCGGTGGTGATGACCTTCGGGGTCTCCAGGTTGTGCGGGATGAACACCACGCTCTTCATCCCGGCCCGGGCCGCCGCCGCGGCCACGGCGTTGGCGAGATTGCCGGTCGAGGGGCAGGCGAACACGGTGAGCCCCAGCTCGCGGGCCGCCGACAGCGCCATCGCGACCACGCGGTCCTTGAAGGAGTGCGTGGGGTTGCCCGAGTCGTCCTTGACCCACAGCCGCTTCAGACCCAGCTCGCGGGCGAGGTTGTCGGCCCGGATCAGCCGGGTGAAGCCGGGGTCCATCTGCGGGAACTTCGTGACGTCGGGCGGGACCGGCAGCATCGCCTGGTAGCGCCAGATGTTCTTGGGCCCGGCCTCGATCTGCTCACGGGTGACGGCCGGGAAGTCGTAGCCGATCTCCAGCGGGCCGAAGCACTCCTCGCAGGCGTAGAACGGGCCGAGTGCCTGCTGGTGGCCGCATTCGCGACAGACCAGCGCGGTCGCGTTGCCGAACGCGCCCTCACGCAGACGGCCGGGAGAGTTCTGCAGGGTCACGCTCGCTGCGCTCAAGAGGGCCTCCTCCTCATCTTCCCTGGGCCGACTCTCGGACCAGGACGGACGTGGCACCTGATCAGTCGGACGAGGCTGGTCATTTGGCCTCGCGGGCTGCACGGTCTTGACTGCAGCAAGCTGACTGGTTGCCGGGGCTTCGTCGGGCCGTATCCCTCTGCCCCTCTGGATGAGCTGGGCCCACCCTAACCAGCCGTCTCGCATGTCGTCATCCGAGTCCAGCATCCGAGACTCGGCGTCTCGGTGCCGACCGACCGGGCCGGGGCCTCTGCGACCCGCAGAGGACGGCCCCGGTTCAGCTGAACTGCTCAGCTGACCCGGGGCCGTCCCACAACAGGTGAGACGGAGGAAACCTACTTCACGCCGAAGGGCTCGAAGTCGAAGGTGTCCGCATTGATGACCAGAGCGTCGACAGCGCCGGAGAAGCGAAGTCACGGCCCTTGGTGATGCCCACGGTGACGATCGTCGGCGCGTCCCCACCGTCGTCCAGTGCCGCCTGCAGTAATTCTGGTCGTTACCCTCGATCGAGCAGCACGGCCAGCGCGCGAAGCACCTCGACGACCCCGCCGGGGCCGTCGACGACCAGGTCGGCCCGCTGCGCGAGGGTCCTCTCCTCGGTCGACCCCGAGCACACCAGCAGCCCCGAGCCGCCGGCCTCGCGGAACGCGTCGACGGCGTCGAAAGCGGCCAGGTCCCCGAGGTCGTCCCCGGCGAACACGACCGTCCGTGCGTCC